>PMXB01000396.1:0-1726 GCA_003165935.1 Acidobacteriaceae bacterium
AGGAACAGGGTGAATTTGCGCATGGGGAACCTCCGGGGAAATTGCTGGCTGTGAGCTAGAGACGCGGTGGGGTGGGGGATTGTTTCGGACGCACCGCCGCCCGTGCATTACGAGATTCGGCCCGGACGGCTACGCCGAGATTGCCTTCTCGGAATTCGCGGCTGTGCGGCAATGCTCCGCGTTGAGCAGAGCTCCATGGACGATCATCTGTAGATATGCTTCGTAGAGCAAACCGCGTTCTGCGGCCTGAGCGCGGGCCTTGGCGATGTCGTCGGGGTCGAGGCGGAAAGTGATGCTGGATTCGGACGCGCGCCTCATCGCCGTGCCGTGGCCGAGACGGCCCTCTTCTCCCGCCTTTTCAAATTCGTCGGCGAGAGCATCTTCGTTCGCTTCCCACCAGGCAGCCTCTTCCGCTTCATTCGCGAATGTCTTCTGCTTGAGTTCTTCCAGCATCGCGGCTCCTCTTCTGTGTTGCGAAGTACCGCCGGATTCTTGCCTTTGCCGGCCACGCGGTAACTACTCGTGTGTTGCCATTGCGTATTGTGGAAACGACGACCAGAACCCGTCCTTGATCTCTTTCGCCGGCCTGAACAACCCGCTCTTCGCCGTTGCGAACGTAAGAGTCAAGATCGATCTGCCAATTGATTAATACTTGCTCCGCATCCGCGGGTAAAATCCCATGTCGCGCAAGGTGGCCAATGTTCTCTTCGTCCCAATCGAAGTAAGCGGTCGACATCGTCTTTTTGGCCGCCTCATTTCACTTGTAAATAATGGTAGCTACGTCGTGTTTATTTGGCAACTACTGGCGAAGCTCGACTAGGGTTGCACCCTGGCCGCCTTCGTTTTGGGGGGCTTCGGCGATGGTGGCGACGTGGGGGTGGGATTTGAGGAAGTCGCGGACGCCGCGGCGGAGGATGCCTGCTCCATGGCCGTGGATGATGCGGACGCGCGGCAGGCCTGCGAGGAAGGCACGGTCGAGGTATTTCTCGAGCTCTCCGGTGGCTTCGTCGACGGTGCGGCCGATGAGGTTGATCTCCATGCGCATGTCATCGGTATTGGCGCTGGTGACGGTGACGTGGACGCCTCGCTGTTTGCGGGCGTCGGCGAGCGGGTCGGGGCGGCTTTTCCCCGGCCCTGACTCTCGACCAAAGGGCTGCGGCTCGCAGAGCTCGTCGCGCTTGACGCGCATTTTGATGGGGCCGAGGGCGACTTCGAATAGGTCCTTTTCGACTTCGCGGACGACGGTGGCGACTTTGTTCATGGACTTGATGAGGACCTGGTCGCCGGGGGCGATGTGCTTGAGGAGGTGGGGCTGGGCGTTGGCATCGCCGACGTCAGAGCCGGTGCGGTGGGCGACGACGGTCTGGTTGAAGCTCTCCTGAAACTCGCGGCGAAGGCGTGTCATGCGGCGTTCGGCTTCTTTGGAGAGCTTTTGCTGGGCGGTGCGGTCTTCGATGGCGCGAACGGTTTCGCGCATCTGGAATTCGAAGTCTTTGAGCAGCGAGGCGAGCTTGGTTTCGAGTTCGCGGGTGCGGTTGCGCAGNNGGCGGGCGGAGGCGATGATTTCAGCGTTGAGGCCGAGGCGCGCGGCGGTTTGGATGCCGGCGGATGCGCCGGGGACGCCAAGCTGGAGCTGGTAGTTGGGAGCGAGGGTTGCCTCGTCAAAGCCGGCGGCGGCGTTGAGTACACCGGGGGTGGTGGAGGCGTAGACCTTGAGCGATGTGTG
>PMXB01000396.1:1820-4452 GCA_003165935.1 Acidobacteriaceae bacterium
TCTTGCCGCCGGTGTTGGGGCCGGAGATGATGAGCTGGCGATGGGCGGAGGTTAGCTCGAGGGTGATGGGGACAATGAGGCTCCCCCCGATGGCTCCGGCGTTGGTTTTGAGGCGGTTTTCGAGCAGCGGATGGCGGGCGNNTTGTTCTGCTCGATGGTTTCGAGGGGCTCGACGAAGACGGTTTGGCCGGAAGAGCTGGCGCCGTGGACGACGCCGGAGACGCGGCGTTTGAGTTCGGCGCGGACGGGGATGACAAAACGGTCGCCGCGGATGGTGATGACGTCGTCCTGGGTGGAGCCGTCAGAGGAGAGCTTGCGGAGGGCGGCGCGGAGGGATTCTTCAATGACGCGCTGCTGACGCTCCTGATCGCGGCGGATGCGGTGGAGTTCGGGGGAGGCGTTGTCAGCGAGGGAGCCGTCAGGCTGGATGGTGCGCTCGATGGTTTCTGCGAGGGGACGGAGAGGAGTGGTGAGAGTGGCGGAGCGCTGGGAGAGGCCGGGGAGTTTGCCGGCTAGGCGGGCGGNNGCTACGTCGTTGGCGAGGCGGGCGACGGATTGGAACTCTGAGGCTTCGAGGGCTGCGCCGGGGATGCGGGCTTTGTCGGCGACTTGAGTGGGGTCAAAGAGGCCGCCGAGGGGGATGGAGATCTGTTCGCTGAGAAGCAGGCGGAGCTCGGCAACGAGCTGGTGCTGGTCGGCTATCCAGGCTTCGTCGGATGAGGGCCAGAGAGCGAGGATGGCCTGGCGGCCGATGGCGGAACTGGCGAATCCGCCGACTAATGCAAGCAGATGGTCCCACTCGAGGGCGGCGGAATCAGCGTGTTCGATGGGGGACGGAATGGGATCGAGCAAGGGCATGCGCAACCCTTATCTTAACGGGCGGGCGGATGGGTTGCTTGGATCCAGGAGACAGGGTCGCTAAGAGGGGGTGCTGGTGGAAGGAGTGGAGCTGGGCGCGGATGGGGTGCTGGACGACGGAGCGGCGGCTGGGGTGGATGGGGAGGAGTCGCTGGTGGATGACGGAGCAGGCTTGTCGGAGGATTTTTCGGTGGACTTCGTTGCGTCGGATTTTGAATCGGACGAGGAATCGCTGGAGCTGGAATCGGAGCTGCCTGAGCTCTTGGGGGCGTAGTCGTTGATGTACCAGCCGGCCCCTTTGAAGTTCAGACCTGGAGCGGTGAGCACGCGTGCGAGCGCGCCGCCACATTTGGGGCAGACGGTCTCCGGCTCGGCGGAAAAGCTTTGGATCCTTTCAAACTTGTGACCGCAGGCGGTGCAGCGGTAGGGGTATAGGGGCAAGGGGGCGGGCCTCTCCAGCGGGGAATCTTCTGCTTCTTCTATTGTATCGGCGTGCGGCGTGAGAGTGAATACGGAGCCCGCTGTTTCCGTTTCTTTCTCTGAAGATCCGGCGACTGCACGGTGCGATCGTTTCCCACCCATTTCGCGATAAAGCGCGCGAAATGGATGGGGCACGGTGCCTTTATTTAATTGCCGGTTCGGTAATGCATGCCTACTTTGCCATGAAGCTGACTGATGCGGACTTGTTTTCCCATGCGAGGGTGATGGTGCCCTTGCCGCCGCCAAGATCGGTGATGGTGTACTTGAGATCTTCAACAAGGGCGGGGGTAGTTTTGGTATCCATGGGGGTGGTGCCGAGGTTCTTGGCGGCGTCGTAGGTGCGCCCCCACTGGCCGAATTGCTTATTTACGACGAGGACCCAGTGGTTGGCGTCGGAGATGTTGACCCAGAGGCTGTATTCGCCCTTGGGCACATCGAGGGTGCCGATAGTGAGGTCGGCGTCAGTGTGGAGGACGGTGGCGGCGTTGGCTCCGGCGCGCCAGATGGGATAACTGGGGTCCTGGCCGATGAGGCCGTCTTTGGCGAAGATGTGGTCGCCGCGGCCGTTGACGCGGGGGGAGCTGTAGGCGATTGAGATGGTCTTGCCGGCGATGGTGGCGGTCGCGGTGGCTGGGGGGCTCTTGGGTGGGGGCTTGGGAGCCGGGGTCTGGGCGGCGACGAAGGTGGAGGCGGCGAGAACGGCTGTGCAACAACCTATGAGCAAGCGCTTCATGGGGGGTTTCTCCTCGGGGACGTTCATGACTAGCGTTGGTTCGACGTCCCTGACGGGATGATTGTCGCACAAAGGCAGGGTTCAGGGGTCAGGGGTCAGGGGTCAGAAATGCAGGGAGGAAGGAGGAGGGAGAAGAGCTATCCGATTGAGAACAGGATTTGATTGCGAGCTGGCTGGTATCATTCGGCATTGCATGCAGCAGACTTTTGGACAAGGTTCGAGCGGGGCGAGATTTCGCGCGGCGGTGCGCGAGGAGCGGCCGTTGCAGGTGGTGGGAGCGATCAATGCGTACACGGCGCGGCTTGCCGAGGCGGCAGGGTTCAAGGCGATTTATTTGTCGGGCGGGGGGGTGGCGGCGAACTCGCTGGGGGTGCCGGACCTGGGTATCAGCACCATGGAAGACGTGTTGACCGACGTCAGGCGGATTACGGACGCGACGGGGCTGCCGCTGTTGGTGGACATCGATACGGGATGGGGTGGGGCGTTCAATATAGCGCGGACGATCAAGCAGATGACGAAGGCTGGTGCGGCGGCAGTACACATGGAAGACCAGGTGGGGCA
>PMXB01000396.1:4457-9328 GCA_003165935.1 Acidobacteriaceae bacterium
GCCGAGGCGGTGACGGAGCTGGGGCAGTATGGGGCGTTCAAAAAGGCTGTGGGCGTGCCGGTGCTGGCGAATATTACCGAGTTTGGGAAGACGCCGCTGTGGACGCGCGAGGAGCTCAAGGGCGCGGGCGTGGACATTGTGCTCTATTGCTGCGCGGCTTACAGGGCGATGAATGCGGCGGCGCTGAAGGTGTATGAGGCGATTCGGANNGAGAGGTATGTTGCAGGCATGAGCGGCTCTCAGGACAGGCTCGAACAGGACGGCGGAGGGAACTCGACACAGACCCTCAAGGCGGTGTTGGGCTGCGGAGTTGGCGTGGCTTGTGCCGCCGCAATTAGGTTTTGGCCGGAGGGCAAGGCGCCGATTCAAATTCTCCTCTACACTTTCTTCGTATTTGGTCCTTTGGCCTTCGGACTGTGGTCGAGTAGACACAGGCCCAAGTTCTGGATCGGGGCCCTCTTGTTGTTTGCGGCGCACGCAGTGGCCCTCTTCTTTATTCGATCAACTTTCCCATTTCGATCTGTCTTGGCAATCATCCCGCTGGCATTGGTTGAGTGCTGCGCGCTGTACTTGATAATGCTCAAGTTGGTTGGAGATGCAGGAAATCGGAACGATCTCTCAGAAATGGATTCAAGAATCGACGAACACCTGCACAAGTAGATTGTTCGTCGGTTGAAGATTTGCAGGGGCTAAAGCCCAAGACACTTTTGGAGCGTTATCGGCACGACTAAAGTCGTGCCCTGTTACAAGGCAAGAGCAAAAGCAGGTCCTTCGGCTCCGCTGAAGTACCCCTTCGGCTACGCTCAGGGTCAGGATGACAAGCTTGATTCTTGTGCGGGCGAGGACGCCCGCACGACAGCCGGTCTGGAGACCGGCGCTACATTTACCTTCTGGATTCGAGGAGTTTATGAGCGAAACGCCTGCGTTTAAACCGAAGAAGTCTGTGGCGCTGAGCGGGACGCCGGCGGGGAATACTGCCTTGTGCACGGTGGGGCACACGGGCAATGATCTGCACTATCGCGGATATGACATCAAGGACCTGGCGGCGCACTGCGAGTTTGAAGAGGTTGCGCACCTGCTGGTGCATGGGAAGCTGCCGAACCGGGCGGAGCTTGCGGCCTACAAGGCGAAGCTGAAGGGCTTGCGCGGGCTGCCCGCGGCGGTGAAGCAGGCGCTGGAGCTGTTGCCGGCGACTACGCATGCGATGGACGTGCTACGGACGGGTGTTTCGGTCCTGGGGTGCCTGGAGCCTGAGGCGCTGAGGCATGATGACGAAGGGGCGCGGGCGATTGCGGACCGATTGCTGGCGTGTCAGGTGTCGATGCTGTGCTACTGGTTGCATTATGCGCGGAGCGGGAAGCGGATTGAGGTGGAGGGCGGGGCGGATTCGATTGCGGGGCACTTTCTGGAGCTGCTGCATGGGACGGCCTCGAGCGAAATACAAAGCAAAGCCGCGAGCGAGTTGTGGACGCGGGCGATGCAGACTTCGCTGATCTTGTATGCGGAGCATGAGTTTAACGCGTCGACGTTTACGGCGCGGGTGATCGCGGGGACGGGGTCGGACATGCACTCGGCGATCACGGGGGCGATTGGGGCGCTGAAGGGGCCGAAGCACGGTGGCGCGAACGAGGTGGCGCTTGAGATTCAGAGGCGGTATGCAACGGTTGATGAGGCTGAGGCGGATATTCGGGCGCGGGTGGCTGCAAGAGAGGTGATTATCGGGTTTGGGCATCCGGTGTACACGATCAGCGATCCGCGGAGCGAGATTGTGAAGGGCGTGGCGCGGGAGCTGGCGGAGGCTGGTGGGGACACGCGGCTGTATGAGGTGGCGGAGCGGATTGAAGGCGTGATGATGGAGACGAAGCGGATGTTTCCGAATCTGGACTGGTTCTCGGCTGTGGCGTATGAAGAGATGGGCGTGCCGATCGACCTGTTTACGCCGCTGTTTGTGATTGCGCGGACGGCGGGGTGGAGCGCGCACGTGATTGAGCAGAGGCAGGACGGGAAGATCATTCGGCCGAGCGCGAATTACACGGGGCCGGAGGATCTTCTCTTCGTTGGGATCGAGCAGCGGGGTTAGGTTATTGACTCCCAGGTCCCCAAATGCGAGGGACCTGGGGCACCTGGCATTTTGGTTTGGGTAAGATGGGCGGGTTGGGGTTGGTGGTCTCCCACCCTAGCCGCGAAGAACAAAGACGCGGCTAGGATGGGGCACCCGGCTTTGTAGATTGAAGGAGTGCCCGAAAAACAAAAGCAGATCCTTCGACTCACCACCCCCGAACTGAAAAACGTTCGGGGCCCCGTTCGCTCAGGATGACAGCTTCGTTCTTGTGAGTTGAAAGAGGAAATAGAATTGTCCACGCATATCAGCAATGAGAGGCCGGCGCCGGACGGGGTGCTTGTAGATATCGCAGAGTACGCGCTGGGGTACGAGGTAACGAGCGAGCTGGCGCTCAAGACGGCGCAGCACTGCCTGATGGATACGCTGGGGTGCGGGCTGGAGGCGCTGGAGTATCCGGCGTGCACCAAGCTGCTGGGGCCGATTGTGCCGGGGACTGTGGTGCCGCATGGGGCGCGGGTGCCGGGGACGAGTTACGAGCTCGATCCGGTGCAGGCGGCGTTCAACATTGGGACGATGATCCGGTGGCTGGACTTCAACGATACGTGGCTGGCGGCGGAGTGGGGGCACCCATCGGACAATTTAGGCGGGATTTTGGCGGTGGCGGATTGGCTGTCACGTGTGGCCCAGGCAGAGGCCCGCGCGCCGGTAACGATGCGTCGGGTGCTGGAGGCGATGATCAAGGCGCACGAGATTCAGGGGTGCCTGGCGCTGGAGAACTCGTTTAACAAGGTGGGGCTGGACCACGTGGTGCTGGTGAAGGTGGCATCAACGGCAGTGGTGAGCTGGCTGCTGGGGCTGACGCGGGAGCAGACGATTAATGCGCTGAGCCTGGCGTGGGTGGATGGGCAGAGTTTGAGGACGTATCGGCATGCGCCGAACACGGGCAGCCGGAAGAGCTGGGCGGCGGGCGACGCGACGAGCCGAGCGGTGCGGCTGGCGCTGATGGCACAGGCGGGGGAGATGGGATATCCGAGCGTGCTGACGGCGAAGACGTGGGGATTCTACGATGTTTCGTTCCGGGGGCAGGAGTTCCGGTTCCAGAGGCCGTATGGCGAGTACGTGATGGAGAACGTGCTATTCAAGGTGAGTTATCCGGCGGAGTTTCATGCACAGACGGCGGTGGAGGCGGCGGTGGCGTTGTGGCAGGAGCTGGCGGCGCGGGGACTGAATGCTTCGGCGATCAAGAAGATTGAACTGCGGACACATGAGGCGTGCCTGAGGATCATCGACAAGAAGGGGCCGCTGGCGAATCCGGCGGATAGGGACCATTGCGTACAGTACATGATTGCGGTGCCGCTGCTGTTTGGGCGACTGACTGCGGCGGACTATGAGGATGCGCTGGCGCTGGACCCCAAGTGGGGCAAGCGGATCGATGGGCTGAGAGATATTACGGAGTGCAGCGAGGTGCCGCAGTTTACGCAGGATTATCACGACCCGGCGATGCGGTCGATTGCGAACTCGCTGCGGCTTGTGCTGGAGGACGGGTCGGAACTGGAGCGGACGGTAGAATTTCCGATTGGGCATCGGCGGCGGAGGGCGGAGGGGTTGCCGCTGCTGGTGGAGAAGTTCAGGACGAACCTGAAGAGGCGGTTTGCGGAGGAGCAGCAGGAGAGGATTCTGGAGGCGTCACTGGATCGGGGGCGGCTGGAGGGGATGGCGGTGAGCGAGTACGTGGACTTGTATCGGGCTTGAGCCGGGGTCGAGCGTCAGTCAACCATCAGACGGGGGCCGGGGTAATGGGGATTGGGATATACTCCGGTACGCAACAGCTATAGGCCATCAACAGGCCAACAAACGGGAGGAACAGGGTTATGCGTTTCAGGGCAATTTTGAAGATGGCGGCGGTGACGATGGCTGCCGCGGTGATGATGACGGTGGCAATGATCGGGTTTCCAGTGGGCGCGAATGCGCAGGCCAAGGACACGGTGCTGAAGCAGGCAGACATGGAAAAGCTGATGCCCGCAAGCGTGTTCTACAAGGGGCAGTCGGCAACGACGCAACTGAGGAACTCGGGGGGCGTAAAGTTTGCCGACGGCAGCTACCTGCTGACGACACTGGTGGACACTAGCGGTTATTCGACTGGGATTGCGGCGAAGTATCAGGCCTATTTCATCACGGAAGAGGCGATCAAGTTCGGCGGGCATAAGCTGGGAGCCGGCGTTTATGGGATCGGGTTCATCGATGGCGACAAGCTGGTGGTGACGGACGTGGGCGCGCACGACGTGTTGACGGTGAGCACGGAGACAGACGCGGCGCTCGCACGGCCTCGGCCATTGCAGGTGGTAGCTGCCGCAGGTGGCGGCTACAGGGTTTACGCAGGGCGGCGGTACGTGACGATCAGCCGGTAAGGCAAAGACACGGCTGCCGATAGAGAAAATGAACGGGGCGCGAGGCTGCGGAATGCGGCTTCGTGCCCGATTCTTTTTGGTGTGGGATCGATTTTGTTTTAAGCAGCAACTTGGGCGGCCCGGTTGAGCATCCAATGTGCAGATCGTCTAGAATAGTGGTCTGACCAGAAGGCGGGCCAAAGGCTCTGGCTCGATGAATCTCTAGCTGCTCCGGGAGGGACGCGAATGCCTCTGACACTCAACGTGAACAAAAAGGCAATGACGGTGGATGTTGAGCCGGATACGCCGCTGCTTTGGGTACTGCGCGACGTATTGCATTACTCGGGAACCAAGTACGGGTGCGGGATTGGGCTGTGCGGGGCGTGCACGGTAATGATCGGGGGCAAGGCGGTGCGCTCGTG
>PMXB01000133.1:0-5068 GCA_003165935.1 Acidobacteriaceae bacterium
TTTTGCGGCTAGGGTCCTGAGTCAGAAATACTCAGGACAGAAATTGCTGTCATCCTGAGCGAACGGGGCCCCAGGCGTACTCTTCAGCCTGGGGGTGGTGAGTCGAAGGATCTGCGGTTGCTTTTGGTTCACCTTAAGCGAGCCTCAGACACCGAACACTCGGTCCAATTCCGCTGTGAACAATCCCTACCCCCCGTACTGTTCCGCGCTCACCTGCTCCATCCAATCCACAACNNATCAGCGTCTGCCCCAGCGGATGCGTGTGCCAGGCCGTCCGCGCCCCCGGCTCAAAGGTCACATGCGCCCCGGCAACGCGTGCAGGATCTGGCGCCTGAAAGAGCGGATCGATTCGAACCGTTCCGGTAAACCAATCCGATGGTCCCTTTGCCGATGGCTCTGTTCCAACTCTCTTGATCTCCATATGCTCCATCCTCTCAATCGCGTTCTCGTGTCTTCCAGTNNATCTTCGTCGTCCCCGGAATCGGCACAATCCACGGCCTCTGCGCCAGCAGCCACGCCAGCGCGATCTGCGCCGCAGTCACCCGCTTCGTCGCTGCGAAGCCCGCAATCACCTCCGCCAATGGCCGATTTGCCTTCAGTGCTTCAGCCGAGAACCGCGGAAAACTTCCACGATTATCCTCCGCGTCAAACTGTGTCTCCGCCGTCACCGACCCAGCCAGAAACCCCTTGCCCAGCGGACTGTACGCAACAAACCCGATGCCGAGTTCGTCGAGCAAGGGCAATATCTCCTCTTCCGGCCGCTTCCACCACAGCGAGTATTCACTTTCCAGCGCGGCAACCGGCTGAACCGCATGCCCCCGCCGAATCGTCTGCGCACCTGCCTCCGACAAGCCGAAATGCTTAACTTTCCCTTGCGCGATCAGATCCTTCACCGTTCCAGCCACATCTTCGATTGGCACCTCCGGATCAACACGGTGCTGATAGAGCAGATCGATCGTCTCCACCCGAAGCCGCTTCAATGATCCCTCAACACCCTGCCGAATGTACTCTGGCCGGCTATTCAGCCCATTTGGATGCGGATCATTCGTCGAGTCGAACTGGAATCCGAACTTCGTCGCAATCACCACCTGGTTCCGCACCGGGGCCAGCGCCTCTCCCACCAGCTCTTCATTCACAAACGGTCCATACACCTGCGCCGTATCGAAAAAGTTGATCCCGCGCTCAACCGCTCCCCGCAGCACCGCAATCATCTCCTCTTTGGTCCCAGGCACTTTGCCATGACCCGCGCTCATCCGCATGCACCCGTGTCCAATCGCCGACACTTCCAATCCGCTGTTGCCCAACTTACGCTTCTGCACAGCTTTCCTCCCTGTTCCTGCAAAGGTAATCGGTGAGCGCGCTTGAGTCCGTCCGCCCATCGCAATGCGATCTACAGCCCGGTGCCCTTCTCGATGTTCTCCGGATACCGCGCCCCTTCGATCCTCACCTGCTCGGCTGCCTCGGTAATCTTGTGCAATTCTTCCGCACCCAGCTCGATCTCCGCCGCGCCCAGGTTCTCTTCCAACCGTTGCAGTTTCGTGGTTCCCGGAATCGGCACAATCCACGGCTTTTGCGCCAGCAGCCACGCCAGGGCAATCTGCGCCGGCGTCGCGTCAATCTGCTTGCCGATAGTTCCCATTAGCTCAACCAGCGCATGGTTCGCCTTCCTCGCCTCCGGCGTAAATCGCGGAATGCTGCTGCGAATATCCGTCTTGTCAAACGTCGCGTTCTCGTCCATCTTCCCAGTCAGAAAGCCCTTGCCCAGAGGGCTGAACGGAACAAAGCCAATGCCGAGCTCTTCCAGCGTGGGAAGGATCTCCTCCTCGGGCTTCCGATACCACAGTGAATACTCACTCTGTAATGCCGCCACTGGCTGCACGGCATGAGCCCGGCGGATGGTCTGTGCGCCTGCTTCTGACATCCCAAAGTGCTTCACCTTGCCTTCTGCGATCAGGTCCTTCACAGTGCCGGCCACATCTTCAATTGGCACCTTGGTGTCCACTCGATGCTGGTAGAAAAGATCAATCACATCCACGCCAAGTCGCTTGAGCGAGCCATCGCAGGCCTTGCGGATGCGCGCGGGACTACTGTCTGTGCCTCTGCCTCCATGGGTCCCATCATCGTTGATGTCAAATCCGAACTTCGTGGCGATGACCACCTTGTCGCGAAATGGTGCCAGGCCCTCGCCAACCAGCTCTTCGTTGTTAAACGGGCCATACACTTCGGCGGTATCAAAGAACGTCACGCCACGCTCCACCGCTGCCCGCAGCAGAGCAATCGACGCGCTCCGTTCCGGAAACGGGCTGTACGAAAACGTCATCCCCATGCATCCAAGTCCTAATGCTGAAACCTCAAGTCCACTCTTTCCCAACATGCGCTTTTGCATTTGTCTCTCCCGCCTCATGTGCAGTTCTGCGTTAGGAGCGGACCACTCTCAATCGAATCGAGCCCGGGCCGCTCAGTTGTTACTCCGATTTCAGCGAAGCCATGTCGATCGAAAAGCGATACTTCACATCCGACCGGGCTAACCGCTCGTATGCCTCGTTGATCTTCTGGATCGGGATCACCTCCACATCCGATGTGATGTTGTGCTCCCCACAGAAATCGAGCATCTCTTGCGTCTCCGCAATGCCACCAATCAGCGACCCGGAAAAGCTCCGCCGCGCAAAAATGAGCCCGAACACTGAGACCGACAGAGGCTTCTCCGGCGCGCCCACCATCGTAATGTTCCCATCGCGCTTCAAGAGTTGGATATAAGCGTTGATGTCATGCTCGGCTGCCACCGCATCAAGGATGAAATCAAAACTGCCCGCGTGCTTGGCCATCTCGTCGGCATTGCGCGAGACCACTACCTCATCGGCGCCGAGGCGCAGTGCATCCTCCTTCTTGTTCGGTGACGTCGTGAACACAACCGTGTGCGCTCCGAACGCATGAGCAAACTTGACGCCCATATGTCCAAGTCCGCCCAGACCGACAACACCCACCTTCTTGCCCTTCGTCACGCCCCAATGCCGCATCGGCGAGTACGTCGTTATTCCCGCGCACAACAGTGGCGCGGTTCCCGCCAGATCAAGGTTCTTGGAAACGCTCAGTACAAACCGCTCGTTCACCACCACGCTGTCGGAGTACCCGCCATACGTCACGCCGCCTGTGTGCTTGTCCGGAAAGTTGTAAGTCAGCGTCATGTTGGGGCAGAACTGCTCAAATCCTGCTTTACACTCCGGGCAAGTGCCGTCCGAGTCCACCAGGCAGCCCACCGCGGCCAGGTCGCCGGCCTTGAACTTCGTCACTGCGGAGCCGACCCGCGTCACACGGCCCACAATCTCATGGCCGGGAACGCAGGGATAGACGGTTGGCATCATCCCGCTCCACTCGTTGCGCGCTTGGTGCAGATCGGAGTGGCAGATGCCGCAAAAGAGAATCTCGATCTGAACATCGTGCTCTGTGGGATCGCGCCGCGCGATCACAGTGGATTCAAACGGCGAGGTTGCACTGGAAACTGAATATGCCTTTGCGTTGTACATCGAATTCTCCTCTTGGCTTTCTCGGCCATCTCCGCAATTCCGATCCTATGGACGATTGCGCTCAAAGCGGTATCCCGATCCTTCCCATTGATTGCCTATTCCTGTCGATCATTGATTTTTTCCGCGCACCATTGCCCAAACTCGCGTTAGCCTGAATCTGTAGGAATCGTGGGGATTCAAGATGCTGAAACAGAAGAACGCCGGGAAGGAAACACCGGCCGAGGTCGAGAAGTTGCGGGCCGATCTGGCACGAAAGATCGCCGCTCACATCCCCTCAGAAGGCTTGGCTCGCACCGCCGTGCCGGGCCTCGGCCTCTCCCGCAGGAGCGCGACCACAGAGTGTTATTCCGCCGCCTACGAGCCTGAACTAGTCGTCTTCGCTCAGGGCGAAAAACGCATCACCGTCGGCGGCGTCACCCATGTGTGCGACCGTTCAAAATTCCTTTTGACGTCAATCGATCTGCCGGTAGTCGGTCAATTCACAAAGGCATCAAAGAGCGAGCCTTTCCTCGCTCTGGCCCTCAAGCTCGAGATGCCCGCAGTCCGCGAGATCCTCAGCCAGGAGGAGTTTCTCACCCCCGAGTCCTCTCTCGGTGCGCACGGCCTGGCCGTCGGTCAAACCCCACCCGAACTCCTCACCGCTTGCTGCCGGCTACTCGACCTGCTCGACGCACCCCGCGATATCCCGTTCCTCTCTGGCCTCATGCAACGCGAAATTATCTACCGCGTCCTGCGCAGCCCACTTGGCCGCCACTTGCGTGCCATCGCCACCCTCGGCGAGCAAAGCAACCGCACTGCAAAGGCAGTGAGTTGGCTCAAGACCAACTACGCCAAGCCCCTGCGCGTCGAAGAACTTGCCTCCGTCGCACAGATGGGCGTCTCCACATTCCATCATCACTTCCGCTCCCTCACCGCCATGAGCCCGCTCCAGTATCAGAAGCGCCTGCGCCTCCACGTCGCACGCATACGCATGATCGCAGATGGTCTCGATGCTGCCAGCGCTGCCTTCGAAGTCGGGTACGAAAGCCCAAGCCAATTCAACCGCGAATATCGGCGCATCTTCGGCCAATCGCCCATGCGCGACGTCAAGGCTCGCCGCTCCGGCGCCATCAGTACCGCCGCCTGANNACCAACTCCGCCCCTGCCAAACCCGTCCCGCGCATCGCTTCCACGTCATCGTGAGTCTGTTGCGCAGCTACGCGCCGGTTCTCATAGACGCGCGCCTCGCCAAACCGAATCTCCGCGGAGAAGTCCGGCCCACCCAGATTCTTCAGCAGATGTGGCAGAAATGCTGTGTCGCCAAACCAGCACAGGTTGCTTTCCGGGCTTCCATCTTCCGCCATGTATCGAACCGCTGCCGCCGTCACCGGAAGCCCCGCATCCACAGCCGGAACGAAGAACCGCGAGTGGAAGCGCAACACCTGGCTCCCGTCGGTACTGGTTCCTTCCGGGAAGAAGAGCACTGGCACCGTTCCGCGAAGCCTCTCTGCAATCAGCTCAGTTGTGGCCTCCGCGCTCGCCCGGCTCGAGCGGTCCACAAACAG
>PMXB01000133.1:5127-11853 GCA_003165935.1 Acidobacteriaceae bacterium
CAGGAAGCGGTTGCGCGCCGAGGCTGAAACCATCTTGAGATCGAGCAAGGTGAGGAAATCAATCGTGCCAAACTCACGGTCCCAGGCCGGCGGCCCGCCGATGCGGCATCCGATCGTCAGGTACGTCCGCAGAAGCTTGGGAACCTTCGGAGCCTTGGCCTGCGAAGCCTCCAGCCCCTCCCCATCCTTCAACAAGGGCGCTGGCTGTGCATGCGCGCCCTCTGGCTCGATGGGACACGCATATGCCTCGGTCGGCTGTGTCTCGTACTCCGGCAAAACCCGGTACTGCTCCAGTTGGCGATACATCTGCCAGCCCTCGGCAGGATCCTTGGAGTTGATCGACGAACAACCGACAAGATAACGCAGCCCCATGTCTGTAGCATACTGCGCGATACCCCGCCACAACAGCGTAAGCACCTCGGGCGTGCGATGTTCGCGGTCGATCGAGGCTCGGCCAAGCTCAAGAATCCCCGAACGCAGCGCCTCATAAGGCGCAAAGCTGAACTCCTGCTCCGAGTAGTAGCCCAGGTTCTTCGCCGCGGTCGCTCCCGACTGCATACGATACGTCCCCACTACGCGCTTTGAAGGGGTGTTTTCCTGCTTGTCTTCCACCAGAAGATGCTCGCAGACGGCATCAAATCGGTCGGTATCGATCCCCGTCTGGTAGCTGCTCTCCAGCCCTTCGCCCAACTCAATATTGAAGACCCTGAACCGCAGCCGGCAAGCCGCCAGCCGATCTTCCCCACTCTCCGCCAGCCGCAAACGATAACGGCCTACCTCCGCATGAACATGCGGTTTCGCCGGTGCCGCCGGTAGAGACAGACTTGGGGTATAGGTGGGGAGCGCAAGCTCCACCACGGGGGTGGTATGCAGCGCGAGTTTCAGAGGAACTTTAAACCCAGCTTGCCGTATCACTGGTTTAGTATCCGCCGCAAATTGTAAAGGGACTGTCAACTAGATGCAAACACGGTGCAAATATCTTCGCTGAACCGCAAAGATAAACGCCCGCCCTCCGCAACCCTGAAAAAGGTCGGGACTTCACCCTTCGCCTTTTCTTCGGCGGCGTCCGGCCTAAAACCTACCGCATCAGTCTCGTCTTGTCCGCCCCCATCAACCCCCCGCAATCGACGGGATCACCAGAACTTCATCGCCGTCCTGGAACGCGTACTTCTCATTGCCCAGGAACCGAATATCTTCCTCGTTCACATAGAAGTTGATGAAGCGGCGGATCTGCCCATCCTCGCCGCGCAAATGCTGGCGCAACGCTGGAAAAAGACCTTCGATTTCGGTAATCAGCTCCGGCAGGTTCGCTGCGTCCGATGTGATTTCCCTTACGTTGTTGGTGTGCTTTTGAAACGCATTCGGCAGCAGAACCCTAACGGACATTGCTTTCTCCTGCCAGGGCAAGTGCCTGGCTTATTGAACTACGTTCTTCCACATAGGCCTCAAAGTCGCTGAGCCGCGGCCGAATCGCCCGCTCCTGCTCATAAGCGCCTTGTAGGCAATCTGTCGTCTTCAGGCCGTTCCCGGTGATGCAGGTAACGGTCAACTCATTTGGCTGGATGCGGCCATGTGCGTAAAGCCGCGCCGTAACCGCCGTAGTCACGCCGCCGGCCGTCTCCGCAAACACGCCCTCGGTCTCCGCCAACTCCTGAATGGCCGAAACAATCTCCACATCCGACACATCCTCGGCCCACCCGCCCGAAGCACGAATCGCCCGCGAAGCATAAGAACCATCGGCCGGGTTCCCAATCGCCAGCGAGCGCGCAATCGTGTTTGGCCGCTGCGGCTCAATCGTCTCGGTGTTGTTCTTCACCGCGGTCGAAATCGGCGAACATCCGGTTGCCTGTGCCCCAAAGAACTTGACCTGCTTCTCTTCCACCAGCCCCAGCGCCACCAACTCTGAAAAGGCCTTCTTGATCTTGGTAATCAGCGACCCGCCAGCCATCGGGCAAACGATGTTGTCGGGCAGCTTCCAGCCAAGTTGTTCCGCAATCTCGAATCCCACCGTCTTTGACCCCTCGGCGTAGTAAGGCCGCAGATTCACGTTCACAAAGCCCCAGTTGTAGCGATCTGCGATCTGCGACGAAAGCCGGTTGACGTGGTCGTAGTTCCCATCCACCCGCACTAGCGTAGCGCCATACACCTGTGTATTCAGAATCTTGGCCGGCTCCAAATCGGAAGGCACCAGAATGAACGTCTTCAGTCCCAATCGCGCCGCCTGCGCTGCAACGGCGTTCGCCAGATTCCCAGTCGATGAGCATCCCACAGTGTCAAACCCAAAGCCCTGAGCGTTAGCCAGCGCCACCGCCACCACGCGATCCTTGAAGCTGAGCGTCGGCAGGCAAACGGCATCGTTCTTGATGTAAAGATTGCTCGCCCCGATCCTCGCACCCAGCCGCGGAGCTTTCATCAGCGGCGTAAGCCCTGCCGGGGTCTGCGGGTCGTAGTTCTCTGGAATTGGAAGCAGCGCTCGATAGCGCCACATGTTCAGCGGTCCCTGCGCAATAGCCTCGCGGGTAAAACGGCTCCGCGCAGCCTCAAGGTCAAACACGATCTCAAGCGGAGAAAAACATTCGTCGCAAATCGAAAGCGGCTGGATCCCATAGGATCGTCCGCATTCCCGGCATCGCAGTTCGTAGGCAGCAGTCGTCAAGAGTCCCTCGCATCGACACGAGTGACCTGAAGCTACGAGCAAGTGACTGGCTCAGATGAGAGCGAACGTGAAATTGACTCGAATAACCGTGCGAGCCGCCAAAGCAAAGAGTGCTGAAGCGACCCCCGAATCTCATGTTCCCCGTCTCCGGGCAAGAGTTGACACCATACTCCCGTTTTGCGCGGGCAGGTTGTCGTGGCGTCACAGGGCTCGTCCCTCAGCCACTCTGCATGAAACTCAGGCCTGTCCAAGAGAACAGGCTTGAATGTTTTTGTTGTAACACACCGAAAAATGCCGCGCAACCCTCTTTCCAGCCAACGGTGCCAGACCCGCCCTGAACCGTCGCGGAATCAAAGTGAAACGGGAGCACCGTTTGGCCCTCCCGCCCTGTTCTCAACCTGAACCATCCGGGTGCCCCACCCTCGCGACGTCTTTGTCTTTGTCGCTAGGGTGGGATCGAAAAGTACCGACCGAACGGCAATCGTCAAACCTCAGTTGGCGTAAATCCTCACGTAACCCACTCCAAGCGTGCTCGGAAACACCGTCGTCGCGTCGGGGTTCCCCGGCCAGCTTCCGCCCACGGCAAGGTTCAGAATAATGAACATCGGCCCCTGGTCAAACGGCCACGTTGTCGCGCTGAAACTGCCGTTGGTGGTGTTGTATGTCGCGTAGGGCTTCGTCGGATCGTCTACGTAATACTGGATTTGTCCCTTGGTCCAAATCATGCCGTAGGTGTGAACGCCCGCCGCCGAGTATCCGCTGGGATGGTAGGTCATACTACCGTTCAATTCGTTGCTGCTGCTGCCGCCGTGCACCGAGCCGGCGATCCAGTCGTAGCCCAGTGACTGCCCGCCCGCAGACGCAGGTGGTTCGGCTCCGTCAATGTGTTCCATCACATCAGCCTCACCGCAGGCCGGCCAATTGATGGTCGAAATGTTGTTCCCCAGCAGCCAGAATGCCGGCCACATTCCCTGTGACTCCGGTATCTGCAGTTGCGCCTCGATTCTCCCGTACTGGAAGCTGAACAACCCCTGGGTCTTAAGGCGCGCCGAGGTGTATACCCCGGCTGACGGCTGCATGGCCACGATGTGTAGGCCGCCGCCCGGTGCGATATAGGCATTTGGGCTCGCTGGATTGCAGGGGCCCGTGGTCGAGCCCCAGGCGCAATAGGTTTCCTGCTCGTCATTCCCACAGCACTGAAACCCAACGTCGTATGTCCATGTGGACGCATTAGGCTGCCCATTGGCGGCCGTCGAGTTCGAGAACTCATCGCTCCACGCCACCTGCCCGCTCGGAACATTCGCCGCGACTGCTTGGGTCGTCACAGTGCTGTTGTTATCACCGGACGCCACAGTCACTGCGTTCAGCGTCACATTCGACGTCAGAAGGAACGGCGCTATGTACTGGGTTGAAGAAGCCGTTGGCGTGCTGCCATCGGTCGTGTAGTAGATGGTGCCGCCGGTCGTAGTGGTTGCCAGGCTCACGATCATAGCGCCATTCTGCGCGCCATTGCTGGTTGAAGTCGCAATGGTGGGTGCCACTGCGGTTGGAGTCGGCGTGGGCGTCGGATTCGGATTGGAACCGCTCCCTCCGCTTCCACACCCAAGTAGAACGATCACACTACATACTGCTGCACTTCCAAATAAAGCTCTCACTGGCTTTGCCTCTCCAAGTAATGCATCCGTTCGGGAGTCCGCACAACGGCACACTCCGAACGTGCAATTTAACCACCCGGAAAACAAGCCCGTCAATTCAAGGCATCACACCCGTGTTTGCGATACCAAACTTCCAGTGACAGAGTGGGATTGGAAGGGATTCACACCGGCAGAGTTGACCGGGAGCGCGAGGAGCGCCAGAGCTGCCCACGAGGAAAAGACGAACGGCCGGAAAGAGGCTGCCGCGAAGTAGCTTCTCCCGGCCGTTCGAGGAGGACACGCACATGAACTTCGCTTCTGTATGTTCACTGTGGCATAGAGATGGGAAATTATGTGCAAACCGCTCGTTGAGAAATTTGCGCGGGTTCCGTTATGGGAGTGGGGCCCCAGAGTTTTCCTGAAAATCGGAGCGTTCCTGAAAAGCGAAGTGTTCCTCAAATGTTGCGCGAAGCCGCTCGCTGCCCGTCGCCTCCACGGCCTTCTCGATGCGCGCCTGCACCTCGGGCGAAGGAGCGATCCGCCCCAGCGCCTCCAGCGCCGCCGGCGCATATCGTGACTCCCGCTCCACCTGCCGGATCAGGAAATCCAACGCCTCCGCCAGCCGCGACATCGCAATCGCGCTCGTCAGCACCCCCACAAACCACGGGTCCGGGGCCTTCTGCCCTGTCCCGCCAAGCTGTGCAATGAGCACCCCAAGCGCCTCCGGCAACCGAGTCTCCGCCAGCGCAAACGCCGCCTCCCCCGCCAGATCATCCCCATCCTCAAGCACCGCCGCCACCAGTGGGATCGCCCCCACCCCCTCCAGCGACAGCAGCGCTCCATACACCGCGCCCAAAACCTCCGGCGTGTCCAAATCCGGCTTCACAGGCCCCATCAGCGCCCTCAGCCGCAGCGCCAGCGCCGCACCCGTTCCGCCCACATTCCCAATCGCCCGTGCCGCCTCCACTCGCACGCTCTTATCGTTATCCACCAGCGTCTCAAGCAGGAGCGCCACAAGCTCATCGTCTGGAATGCCGGGGCAAACCACCAATGCATGCGCACACGTAGCCCGCACCCCTCCAGCCGTATCCACCGGCGGGCCAAAGCTAGGCTCCATCTGGTGATGCCGCAACCCCCGCAGGTAAGCATCCTTGCCACGATGCTCAAACTTGACCAGCGCCTTCGCCAGTTCCTCTTTCGCCCAGCATTTTGGGTCGCTCTTCGCCGCGTCCACAAAGAATCCCTCGTAAGCCGCCAGCACCTCCGGCAACAGCGCCGCAACCTCCGCTTCGGCAACCAGCTTCGCCGCCTTCGAAACCAGAAAGTTGTTGCGATTGTTGAGCGCCCTGCGCAGCAGCTCGACTGCGGCTGCATCCAACGCAGCGCCAGCCTTCATCGCCTCGCCCAGCGCCTCAAGCGCGGCAAGCTCAGCGTCGAATCCGCGCTGCGGCGCTCCTTGCGAAGACTCACGACCGGATGCTTTTGCACTCATTCACTGTTACCTGTTCCCGAGACCCCATGCCCAACACCCGATACCCTACACCCCAGTCCCAACCGCCTCGTAATTCAAATTCGGCCCCAGCCACCGCTCCACCTCGCCCACGCTCATCCCCTTGCGCGCCGCGTAGTCCTCCACTTGATCCCGCCCAATCTTCCCCAGCGAGAAATACCTCGCCTCCGGATGTGCAAAATACAGCCCGCTCACGCTCGACCCTGGCCACATCGCAAACGACTCCGTCAGCTTCATCCCCGTCTTCGCCTCCACATCCAGCAACTGCCACAGCGCACCCTTCTCCGTATGGTCAGGACATGCCGGGTACCCCGCCGCCGGCCGAATCCCGCGATACTTCTCGTGAATGATCTCGTCAACGCTCAGCCTCTCGTCCTTGCCGTAGCCCCACTCCGCCCGTACCCGCTTGTGCAGGCACTCCGCAAACGCCTCCGCCAGCCGATCCGCCACAGCCTCCGCCAGAATCGCGTTGTAATCGTCGTGCGCTGCCCTGAATCCGTCGCAAAACTCCTTCAGCCCAATCCCGCTCGTCACCGCAAACGCGCCCACGTAATCCGCCAGCCCCGTCTCCCGCGGCGCAACAAAGTCCGCCAGCGAACGGCAGGGCTCTCCACCCTCACGATTCGCCTGCTGCCGCAAAAAATGGAACCGCGTCAGCACAGTCGTCCGAGTTACGTCCGTATACAGCTCCACGTCGTCGCCCACTGCATTTGCCGGGAACAACCCATACACGCCCCGTGCCGCGATCGGCTTCTCCCCAATCATCCGATCCAGCATTGCATTTGCGTCGTCAAAAAGCTTCCGCGCCTCCGTCCCCTGCCGCGCATCATCGAGAATCCTCGGATAGACCCCCTTCAGCCCCCACGTGTGGAAGAACGGCGTCCAATCGATCAGCTCGCGAAGCTCGGCAATCGGAAAGTCTTCCA
>PMXB01000345.1 GCA_003165935.1 Acidobacteriaceae bacterium
TTCGCGGCGCGGTCGTAGAGCATCAGGCGGAACTTGTCGGCTTCGTAGCCGGCGCGGGCTTCGGAACGCCAGGCGAGGTACTTGCCGTCGGGCGAGTAGGCGGGGTTGAAGTTGCCGCCAGCGGAGGTGGAGACCTTCACCGGTTTGGCGGCGGGGTTGGTCAGGTCGAGCGTGTAGATCTGCGCACTGACGGAGATAGCCGGTTCGGGGTCGGGATTCTCAGTGAAGGCCAGCTCCTTAGAATCCGGAGAGATGTCGAATCCGCCGCCACCTTCGAGCGAGAAGGGCGGCACGTCGTGGGGATCGTTGGGCGTGAGGTCGCGCAAGAGCAACGCCCTTGGCGATGAATTCTCTACAGTGACGGAAAACAGGTGGCTGCGCTTCGCTCCGGTGTAGTGGTTCCAATGGCGATAGAGTAGGTGGGTGAAGATTTGCGCCTTGACCTTGCTGTCGGCCGCAGCCTTGTCGCGGCTGCTGTTGCACGTGTCTGCTTCGGACCCTTCGGAGGCGGCTGTTGATTCGCTGAATGCGGGGCAATCGGGGTAGACGTCGGCGGTGAAGACGATGAACTTGCCGTCGGGCGACCAGAGGGCGTTGTCGGGCTCGACTGAGTTGTGGGTGAGCTGAAAGGGACCGTTGGCTGGAGCCGCGTCATAAGGATTGCGCGTTGTGCCGGTGGCGGAGTCGAAGGAGGCGAGCCAAATCTGCTGACTGCCACTTCGACTGGAAAGGAAGAGGATGCGCTTGCCGTCTGGGGAGAACTGAATGCCATCGTCGCCGGGCTGGGCGACGGTGACCTTGTGGGGTTCGCCGCCTGCAATTGGCTGCAGCCACAGCTCGGGCGTCTTGGTGTTGGCGTCGAGGTCGACGGTGGTAACGCTGTAGGCCAGCCANNGTCATGGGGCGCCTGGGCGCGGCGGGAGATTGGGCCTGGGCGGTTTGGGCCGGAAAGAACGGGGTTGTAACGAGGGCAAGAACAAAAGCGGGCAACATTCGGCGCATGGGACTCCTCATCGTGTGGAGCGGAAGGCTCGTCCGAGTGAAGGAAAAGTGTACACCGGCTGGAGTTTGATCGGCGGTGCCACCAAGAAGCAACCGCAGATCTTTCGACTTCGCATTCCGCAAAAAGCGCGGATTGCCGCGCTCAAGATGACAGCGCTTGTTGGTAAAGCGTGCGAGGCGCGTTACTTGTTCTCGTTGGCCGTGAGGCGGAAGGTGATGGTGCCCCAGAAGAGGCGGGCGCGCATCTGGACGGGCAGATGGCGGTCGTCGTCGGTGTACCAGATCCAGATGTTGCCGCGGTTTTTGACTACGCCGGCGTCGGCGGTGGGCTGAACGCGGATCGTCTTGAAGACGCCGAGGGGGGTCTTGATCTCTTCGCGGCCCTCAACCTTCATGGTGACGAGCACTGGGCGGAGGGGATCGGCGACGGGAAGGGCGAAGGACTTGCCGACTTCCATGGGCTGCGACGAAGCGTAATAGACGCCGCTGAGCAGGTCGGTAAGGCAGCCGGGGACGGGCGTCTCAACGTGCTTGGTCTTGCCGGTAACCATGTTTTTCTCGTCGAGGATGGACTTGGAGTTGGGGTAGTCGAGCTTGAGGGTGGAGTTGACCTGGCGGCGGCCCTCGATGGTCTGCTTATCGAACTCCGTCGTGCAGCCCTTTTCGCGGTCGAAGGTGGACTGGAAGCGGTCGCTGACGTGGAAGAGCAGGTTGATGGCGCCGATGGTGTCGGCGTTGGCGGTGATGCGCTCCTGGTCACCGGTGTCTTCAAAGTGGAGCACTGCGGTGCCGGCGGGGAAGACGCGCCAGTCGACGGTATAGGTGAGCGTTTGTTTGCGCGGGAAGCTGAAGCCCGGGCGTGGCGGGGTAAGTGTAGGCATCTGCTGGCTTTGAGCCAAAAGGGCCGCTGCAAGGGCGCAGAGGATGCCGACTCCCGTATTACGCGTCCTGACCTTCAGACGGAACTCCTTGTGGTGGTGAATGTTGACCCTTTACCAGTGGGGCTGAGCAACTGCGGCCAAATGGCGCGCAGACCCTGCCGTGCGGGATGGGGTTCAGAACCTTGGACGTTGCGGAAGACCCTTTGGGGAAGGATCAACCAGACTAGATTGCGGACCGGACCCCTCTTTTACCGGTGAAGCAGCTGCTGGGCGAGCGGCCGCAGAAGGAGCAAACAGAGATAAAGCAGAGCAGCCCCTATAGCAGCATTGTACTCGCGGTGCTTGAGATAGAGCGACATGGCAAAGGCGCCGCGAGGGCTGTCGCGCCCTGGAGGGGTGGAGGGCAAAATGCGGGGAATGAGCCGGGGGACGCGGCGGCAATAGTCATTGAACTCAGGGAATGTGGCGCGGAGAAAACGCTCTTCAGAGGCGATGACGGGGATGTAGATGACGGCGAACATGAGGCCGAGGACCAAGGCGACCGGCCAACTAAGCAGGGCCAGGGCAAACCCGAAGGCCATGAGCATGGAGCCGAGATAGAGCGGGTTTCGCGTGTGGGCGTAGGGGCCGGTCTGGGTGAGCTCGCGGTTCTTTTTGACGTATCCGGCGGCATAGGCGCGCAGCCAGAGGCCGGGCAGGACGAGAACGAGGCTCCAAGCAACGGCGGCTGGGACAGGGGCGCGGCGAGCCAGCTCGAAGAGATAGATTGCTGCGGCGAGGAAGCCGAGCGGGACGCGAATGCGGCGGGCAATGCGCTGCCAGCTTGCGATCCAATCCCGCTGCGTGGAGGGGGATTTTGGAGGAGTGTTGGGGCTGTTCATCGGGCGTTCTCCTCGGCCAGCAGTCCGTGAACCGCCGGCAGGACGTCGGCTGGATGGATGGTGAGGAGGCCGGCTTCAGGTTCAGGGTGGCGCGTGTGGTCGCGGCGGCTCGTGGGACTGCGCAGCACTTTGAAGTTACACCCGTAGGGACCGTTGCGACTGGGATCGGTGGGTCCGTAGATGCCGACGACGGGGCGGCGGAGGGCGCAGGCGAGATGAAGCGGACCGGTGTCGCCGGCGATGGCGAGCGCGACCCGCCGGGTGACGGCGATGAGCTGGCCGAGCGAGCAGTTGAGGAGAGTGGCTGCTCCAGCGGTTGCCTGGAGGATGGCGTCGGCGAGTGGCTGTTCTCCGGGGCCAACGTTGACCACGACGCGGAAGCCCTGGGCGATGAGGTCGGCGGCAACCGCGGCGTAACGCTCAGGGGGCCAGCGCTTTGCGCCCCATCCTGCGCCCGGATTGATGAGGATAGTTCGGGTGCCGGCGGGCAGAAGCTGAGCGGCCCAGGCTTCGGCTGCGGGGTCAACGGGAAGCAGGGGCAGCACGTATGCGAGGTCGTCGCCGGCAATGGCGGAAGCCAGCTCAATGTCCTGCTCGATGACGTGAGCGCCGCGCGTGGCGATCTTCTCGGAATAGAGCCAGCGGGCAATGGACTCGCGAGGTTTGGCTTCGCCAATGAGGCGGGGGCAGCCTGCCATGCGAGCGATAGCGGCGGAGCGGATAGCACCCTGAAAGTCGATGACGGCGTCGTAGTGGCAGGCGCGGAGCTCGCGGCGCAAGGTCCTGATTTCAGAGAAGGTTTGGCGGCTGAGTGGAGACTTTCGCCACTGCCTGGTGGAGGCTAAGTGGATGCGGTTGACGAGGGGTGAAGCGGGGCGGGGGATGGACTTGTTGTTGGGGTTGGAATCGGAGGCGAGCAAGGCTCGCCAGCGCGGTTCGACAACCCAGTCAATGGTCCAGTTTGGATGGGCCTGGCGCAGGGCTGTGACGGCCGGAAGAGCGTGGAGAATGTCGCCCATGGCGCCGAGACGGACCACCAGCAAGCGGAAGTTGGACTGCGTGTGCAAACTCTGATTTTCTCACAGGGGGCGAGGCGCGGGAGGGGGCGGCAACTGAGCGAGGAGGGCGTTCAGGGCTTCGTCGAGGTGGACGATCTCGGTGGTAAGGCTGGCGGTCTGGATGGAGAAATCGCAGGGGATGACGCCGAGCCGGACCTGGTCCTTCTGCGTGGTTAGGAGAGCTGTTGCGCCAGCGGCTCGGGCGCGGGAAGTAAGGTCGGCAAGGTCGCGGGGCGTATAGCGATGGTGGTCGGGGAAGGCGGTGCAGGCGGCGAGATGAAGGCCCGCGGCTTTGAGGCCATCGAAAAACTGGTCGGGGCGGGCAATGCCGCAGAAGGCGGCGATTGGGCCGTCGATTGGGGGAATGTCCATGGTGCGGCGGAGGCGCCAGATCGGGCCTGTCCAGCCCCAGGCCTTTAGGTCTGACCCGAGCTGGGGATCGTCGGCAGGGATGGCGATAACGGTAGCACGGTGGATGGCCGTGAGCGGTTCGCGAAGATTTCCGGCGGGGAGGAGGCGATCAAACCAGCCGCGCCGGTCGAGGAGAAGAATGTTGGCGTCGCGGTGGAGCTGGCGGTGCTGGAAGCCGTCGTCGAGAATATGGACCCGCGGCTTGTTCTCGCTGGAGCTTGCGGGCGGATCGGCTTCGGCGAGTTGGCCAGCGTCGAACCGCTGACGGGCAACGTAGACCGGGAGGCCGGTTTCGCGGGCGATGAGGAGCGGTTCGTCGCCGAATTCGTTGGCGGTGCCGTCGGGGCGAACGCGGGCAGGAAGCGAGCTCTTTCGGCCGTAACCGCGGGAAAGAACGTCGACCTGGAAGCCGCGCTGCGTAAGCGCCTTTGCGAGAGCGATGGTGAGAGGGGTCTTGCCGGAGCCGCCGGTGGAGAGGTTGCCGATGCTGATGACGGGATAGCGGAGGCGGCGGACTGGCTCGAGGCCAGAGCGGAGACGGAGTTCGCGCGCGGCGAGGGCAAGGCGGTAAAGAGGAACCAGGGGGAGCAGCATGGGCCGCGATTGCTGGCTCATGCTGGCTCCCTGCTGGTGGGGCTTGCGGGGATCAACCGTTGCAATGCGTCGAGGCAGCGCTCGGTTGCGCCTGCTTGCTGGTCAAAGACCTGGCGAGCGCGGACGCCCATNNGGAGAGCTTGGTGAGCCAGGAGATCGTCGGCGATGGCGCGGAAGTTGGCGTAGTGAGGGCCCATGACGATGGGCACGGCAAACTGCGCGGGCTCGAGGGGGTTGTGGCCACCGGCGGGGATAAGGCTGCCGCCGACGAAAGCTACAGACGCAAGCGAATAGACCGAGGCAAGCTCGCCGATGGTGTCGAGAAGGACGATCTGGCCTGCGGCGAGAGGTTGCAATGTGTTGGTAGGCAGCGCCCGCCCATCGGATCGCTTGACCCAGGGAATGCCGGAGCGATCAAGCAGTGCAGAGACGGAGGCGAATCGCTCAGGATGGCGCGGGGCGAGGACGAGAGCAAGTTGCGGGTCGGCTTCGAGCAGGCGCGGCCAGGATTCGAGCAGCGCGGTCTCTTCGCCCTCGAGCGTGCTGCCGGCGACTAGAAAGCGCAGACCCTCAGCCTTGGTGCGAAGAATGCGAGTGGCTTCGGCCTCGGAAGCGGCGCGGACGTCGAACTTGAGGTTGCCGGCAACCGAGACGCGTTCTGAAGTGCAGCCGATGGCGCGAAGGCGTTCTGCGTCGGTTTCGCTCTGTGCAAGAACTGCGGAAAGCCGGCTCAGGAAGGGCCGCCAGAGACGACGGAGCCTGCGATAGCGGGGCCAGGAGCGGTCGGAGATGCGGGCGTTGACCACGGCGACAGGAATTGCGCGGCGGAAGCAGCCGCTGAGCAGGTTAGGCCAGAATTCTGTTTCCGCAAGGATGAGGAGCTTCGGCTGAAGGGCATTGAGGTAGGCGTTTACGGCCCAAGGCAGATCGAGCGGGCAGTAGAAGACGCGGTCGACGCCGAAGCGTTCGCGGGCAAGGGCCTGACCGGTTTGGGTGGTGGTGGAGATGAGCAGTTGATGGCCGGGGAAGGCTCGGTCGAGCTCAGATGCGAGGCGGCTGACGGCGAGCACTTCGCCCACGGAGACGGCATGAAGCCAGATGATCGGCTTTGCCATGTGGAGCCGGGCGGGGACACGGCCCAGGCGTTCCATCAGCCCCTCACGATATTTGTGTGTGGTGGCCATCTTCCACAGCCACCAGGGCGCGCCCAAGATTAGGGCGGCCAGCATCGCGAGGTTGTAGAAAAACAGGATCATGCGTGACGGAATGTCGCCTTCCCCCGTCTAAAACAAAGGACTAACCCTCAAATGATACAGGCGGGTCCCAGATGATAAAGTCGAGGGCGATGAGAACCTTGCGGGCGCTGCCGCTGTTTGTTCTGCTCACCGGGTTGCCGGGGATGGGGGCAGAGCATACCCCGCCCCGTGTGCAGCCTGCTACTACGTTTGCTGCGGTCGAGGTGCACGACAACGAGAAGGTCGCGATTGCCGCGGAACCCTACGACACGAAGGAAAAGGCGAGCCTGTTTCGCGTGGACTACCCGGCCCATGGGGTGATTCCGATCCGGTTGATAGTGACCAACGACGGGGACAAGCCGATAAGCCTGCGCGATGCGCGGATTCTGTTTATAACGGCTGCGGGAGACAAGATTCAGGCGGCGGAGCCGGAGGATGTGGAGCGGCTGATGACGCGGAAGGAGCGCGAGGGCGGAAAGATTCCGCTGCCCGGCGGTCTGCCCTCGATCCACACCAAGCCCAAGGCCAGCAATAAAGAGATCGAGCAGGACTTTGACCAGTTTGAGTACCAGGCACTGGTTGTGGAACCTCACACCACGCAGGCCGGATTCCTCTGGTACGACGTGTCGGACCTGGATCATCCGCTGCGAGGGGCCAAACTGCACCTGCACAAGCTGCGCAATGCCGACGGGCAGGAGCTCTTCTACTTCGAGATTCCGTTCGACAATTATCTGAAGTCGAAATCGACGCAGATGAACTAGGGCCTGGAACTGGCTGGAACCGCGAGAGCGGGGGGAAGTGCGGCGGGATTTTGCGCGGCGGCGGTGGGATGATCTGAGCAAAGCAGACCAGACCCTGTTCACACGCCGGTGGGATGCTGATTGGATGAACACACATATCCGTCATGACCATGAAGAGCTGCTGGCAAGTCTTGTGGGCGGCAAACTGCCGCGCAATCTAAGTTGGAGCACCGTCGTTGAGCTGATCGGCAAGATTGGCGAGGTCGAGGAACGCAACAACGACGAGTTTGTTTTTGTAGTCGGGTCCCAGCGGGCCTTCTTCAAGCGGCCCAGCACCCACAACCTCGAAGTGGAAGAGATTTCACGACTGCGGACGTTCCTGAAGGAAGCCGGCGTCCTGGGCAAGAAGGCCAAGGAGCATCAATCCGGGAGGATGGTGGTGGTGATCGACCATCATGCGGCCCACATCTTCCATGACCTGGGCGGCAGCCTGCCGGAGAACGAAGCCACTGTGAAGCCCTACGATCCGTTTGGATTCCAGCACCATCTGGTGCACCGCAAAGAAGCACACTACATTGGCGACCATGTGCCGGAAGAGACTTCCTTCTACGAGGAGATCGCCGGGAAGCTGGTTCACGCCTCCGCGATTATCCTGATTGGCCATGCCAAAGGAAAGAGCAGTGCGGTGGACGTGCTGAGCGACTATCTGAAGTCGCATCATCCGGAGACGTTTGACCGGATCGTTGCGACGGAAAACACGGACCTGTCAGCACTGACCGATGCGGAGATTGAAGCGATTGCGAAGAAGCACATCCGCGGCGCGGCGGAGCCTGTTCCCGCCTGAGAGCTGGGCTACTCGTAGTAAGTAGCGGTGGTGGTGTCGGTCTCCCAGATGGTGCAATCCTTCACGCGAACGCGGCCGGCGGTCATGCTGGCCAACTGCTCATTGGTCTGGTCGTAGAAATATTTGGCGATGTTCTCGGCCGAGGGGTTGAGGACCGTGAAGGGCTCGAGGTCGTTGAGCATCTGGTGATCGATGCGGTCGACGACGGGGCGCATCACCTGCTTGAGCAGCTTGAAGTCGAGCAGCAGGCCAGCCTCGTCGAGCGCAGATCCGGCGAGGGTCACACGGACCTTGTAGTTATGGCCGTGCGGGTTTTCGCACTTTCCCTTGTAGTTGCGCAGGTAGTGGCCGGAAGAAAAGCCGGCCTCCACGGTGACTTCATACATTGCGATTGCTCGATCCCGCGGGGAAGAATCCCGACTTGTCTATTTTAGGCGCTTGGGCGGTGGGTACGAGGGCGGGTGGGCTGCTTTCATCCCACCCTTCGAGCAAAGAACGCTCGAAGGATGGGGCACCCAGATTGAAATGGCGGGCGCCGGATTAGTTGCGGCCATCGCGGCGACGGCGACGCTCAGCCAGGCGGGCCTGTTCGCTGCGGCGGTCGACCTGCTCGAAGAGGTTGCTCATGACGCCGACCAGAGCGGCTCCCAGGGCAAGGAGCATGAGAACCAAACCGACCGTGCGCCAGAGCGAAGCATTGGCGGGGAGGCCGGGCTGGTAGCTCGAGGGCACGAGCGACATGGCGCCAGAGATGACGGCGAAGAGGCCGAGCACGGCAGCCAGAATGTAGAAGTTGCGCGACATGAGAGTGAGGGCGACGATTTTCAAGGACGCCTGAAGTGATTTTAGCGGTCGTACGGGCGGGCAGGCAGTTCGTTGGGGCGAGGTGTTAGCCGGCGAGTTTGTCGGAGCGGATCAGCTGGACACCGGCGCTGGCGAATTCAGCTTCGATTTTTGCAACGGAGCCGTTGAGGTCGATGGCGCGGCAGGCGTCCTGAAGGATGACGGGTTCAAAGCCGAGGCGGCGAGCGTC
>PMXB01000243.1 GCA_003165935.1 Acidobacteriaceae bacterium
ATCGCGCCGTAGGCGCAGTGTTGGTTAGCCCCGCGCTTCAGCGTGGGGAAAGCCCCAACGGAAATTGACCCAAGTCCCGTAGGGACGGTATTTGCCGATCAACCAAACACATGTTTCTCGTCGTACTCAATTCCGCAACTGCGAAGAAGCGTGACAAACTCCTCTTCGAAACTCCGCTTACGGTGATGCTCCTCCTGAGTTTCGATATACCGCTTCACCACCGAAACCTGTGAGGCGCTCACGCTGAATGCGCCATATCCTTCCTGCCAGGAAAACCCAGACCCCATCCAGCGAGAGGAGCTCCCCTTCAGCTTCTGAACAGCATGAGCAAGCGAAGAAGATGCCGGCAAAACGAACAGCAAATGAATGTGATTCGACGTGCCGCCAGCTGCAATCAACGAAAAGCCCTCACCGCGGGCAATGCCGCCGAGATACGTGAAGAGATCTGCGCTCCGGGCCACAGGAATGACGGCTCGGCGATCCTTCGTGCTGAAAACACAATGAACGAAGTTGTTCGAGTACGTATGCGCCATCTTCCATCATCCTTCCCGGCGCCGATCTCACCATCCGGCGCTACTGAGCCCCATCCCAACTCTACGCATTCGCGAAGTAGGCGGCCACCGCTGCGACCGCACTGGTCCGACAAATCCGCGCCGATGTATCCCAGCTCGACGCTATCGCGCCGTAGGCGCAGTGTTGGTTAGCCCCGCGCTTCAGCGTGGGGAAAGCCTTTGAGCCATCATCGAACAGGCTCCAGTGCCTGTTCACAATGCACTGTTACCCCGCGTGCACTGATGCAAATGCGTGGAGGCTGCGAGGGATGATGATAGGAGACCAGGACTGAGTCATTGGTGATCCAATGAATGTCCTCAGCCTTTACTGCTCCCCATTCCCCGAGAAAGATCGGGTCGCCCCGCAAACCATGCAACGAATAAAGGGTGACCTCGGTCGCTCCACCCACTGCTCCCTCATCGATGCCATGAACGCGAATTGCATACCCGTGATCCGGAGAGTAGATTGGCACCGAATTCTCGGAAAATGAGGCCCAACTAACGAGCAGTCCCACAAAGAGGGATATGGACACAAGGAAGAGAGAACCAACGCGCACTGCGACACGGATCAGAAACCTCTGCGACCTAACCATCCAGAATAGCCAAACCCAAAGGCAAATAGCACAGCACAACAGGCCCAACACGATCGATGGCCAAAAGTAGAAAAAGAACATGCAAAAAGCATGTCACCAAGAAACGCCTGTTGCAAACCCTTTCCTTCGGTGCCGAATAGCTGGCAGCTAGAAGCTAGCAGCTAGCGGCTGCTCTAAATGCACTTCCCTCGCCCGGTCCAGCGCCGCCTGCACATTCGGCATAATGTTCTCCCGCCCAATCCGCTCCACAAACCGCGCCCCGCTCAGCAGCTTTGAAGGCTGCTCCATCGCCCCACACAAAATCAGCGACCTTCCCGACGCGTGAAGCCGTTTGGCAAACGTCTCAATCGCATGAATCCCCGTCGCATCAATCGCCGTCATGTTCCGCAACCGCAAAATCACCACCGGCTGAAACGTCTCGATGTTGACCGTCGCCTCNNCCTTGCAGCACATGCGGCGCGCCATCGCGAATGTAATCCTCCGTCACCGGCGAAACTGTGGTCGTATCCGCGATCCGGTAGATGTAGAGCAGCGCCGCCAAACTCATCCCCACCGCCACCGCCACCGTCAAATCGGCAAACACAGTCAGCCCAAACGTCACCACCCATACAGAGATCGCCGTGAAATCCAGTTGCAGAATTCCGCCAATCTCATTCCACTCGCCCATGTTGTAGGCAACCACAAACAAAATCGCCGCCAGCGCAGCCAGCGGAATGTAGCTCGCCAGTGGCGCAGCCACCAGCAGAATCAGCAGCAGCGTAACAGCGTGCACAATCCCCGCGATCGGTGACCGGGCGCCCGAGCGAATGTTCGTCGCGGTTCGCGCAATCGCTCCCGTCGCCGGAATCCCACCAAACAGCGGCGAGACGATGTTGGCAATCCCCTGCGCCACCAATTCAACGTTGGAGTTGTGCCGGTCGCCCGTCATCCCATCCGCCACCACCGCCGACAACATGCTCTCCAGCGCCGCCAGCAACGCCACCGTAAACGCCGACGGAATCAACGGAATAATGTGATCGGAGTGAAAATCCGGAATCGCAAATGGCGGCAGCCCCCGCGGAATCCCGCCAAACTTCGTCCCAATCGTCTCCACCGGCAGATGAAAAACCACCGCGACGCCCGTGCACACCAGCAGCGCCACAATTGAAGCCGGCACGCGCCTGGTCACCCTGGGCAGCAACAGGAGAATCGCCAGCGTTCCCGCGCCCAGGCCTAGCGCCGGCCAGTTCACCGTCTCCGCGGCCGCCGCCAGCACCTTCATCCTGGGTAGAAACTCGCTCGGAACCGCCCCCGTCTTCAGCCCGAAGAAGTCCTTGATCTGCGTCGATGCAATCAGGATGGCGATGCCGTTGGTAAACCCGATCACAACCATCCGCGGAATGAACTTCACCGCCGCGCCCAAACCGGTCAGCCCCATCAAGAGCAATAGGATTCCGGCCATCACAGTCACCATGGCCAGCCCGCTCATCCCGAAGCGCGCCACAATCCCGGCAACGATCACCACAAACGCGCCGGTCGGCCCACCAATCTGCGTTCTTGACCCGCCCAGCGCCGAGATCAGAAATCCTGCCACCACCGCCGTATACAAGCCCGCCTGCGGAGTCACACCCGACGCAATCCCAAACGCCATCGCCAGCGGCAGAGCCACCAGCCCCACCGTCACGCCTGCGATCAGGTCGTGCTGCAGCATCGTGAGGTTGTAGTTCCGCAAGGCCTGGATCGACTTCGGAATGTTTGGATTGCTGATGGACATGAGGATTACTTCAAGTTTACCGCTTTCCCACTTCCCCGCGTCCCATTCAGCACGTCCACTACTTGCCCGTGAGGGTCTTCACATACACCTCTGCAGCTCGTCCCTGCGGATAGTACCGCTCCACACGCCCTTGCCGCTCAAACCCGTGCGCACGGTAAAGTCCGATAGCTGCCCCATTCTCCGCATCCACGTGAAGCCCAATCGTCTCCGCCCCCGCCGCCCGCGCCGACTCCTCGCACCGCCGCAGCAGCTCGCCGCCCGCCCCCCTCCCGCGAAGATCCGGCCTCACCTCCAGCGTCTCCAGATAAGCCACCACTTCGCCATGTACCGCCGGCTTCCCAGCCGGCTGTGGCGTGGGCCTCCCGGCCCGCGCTCGCAGATTCTCCCAATGCACGATTCCAAACCCCGCGATCTCCCCGTCTTGCTCGGCAACCCAAGTGGCCGCATCTTCGCGCCCTACAAGGCTCTTCATGTACCTCCGCCCAAATCGGAACGGCGGCTCAAAGCACGCCTCCTCCAACGCATACACCGCTCCAAAATCCTCCGGCTTGTATAGGCGATACTGCACAGCCCAAATTTACGCCACCTAACTGAAACGCGCCCCAATGCAAAAGGCCACCCTCGCACTGAGAATGGCCTCCGCCTGCAGAACAAACCGCGCCTACACTTTCGCTTCAAGATCCTCGATCACGTCGAAGAACCGCTGATCCAACCGCCGATTCGTCGCAATCGCTTCCTTGATCGTTATGTCGGTGATGTCCAGACCCTTCAGCACCGCAATCCGGCCCCACTTGCCCTCGTGCACCATGTCGATCGCATGCAGTCCGTAGCGCTGCCCCAGCACCCGGTCGTAAGCCGTTGGCACACCGCCGCGCTGCGTGTGGCCCAGATTCACTGAGCGCGTCTCAAAGCCCGTATTCTTCTCGATCATCTCGGCCAACGCCTCGCCAATCCCCGAGAGTCGCGCATGGCCAAACGAGTCCACCTTCGCGCCTTCGTCGATGATCTGGCCTTTCTCCGGCAGGTGACATCCCTCTGCCACCACAACTACGCCATAATGCTTGCCGTGGTCATAGTTGTACTTCAGCAGATTGCACACGTGATCGATATCAATTTCTTGCTCGGGCACCAGGATCACATGCGCGCCGCCGGCCACGCCCGACGCATACGCAATCCACCCGGCATCGCGGCCCATCACTTCCACCACGATCACCCGATTGTGCGAGTCCGCCGTGGTGTGAATGCGGTCGATAGCCTCGGTCGCAATCATCACTGCCGTGTCGAACCCAAAGGTCTGGTCGGTTCCGCTGATGTCGTTGTCGATCGTCTTCGGAACGCCGACACTGGGCACGCCGTTCTCGCTCAGGAACAGCGTCACCGACTGCGTATCGTCGCCGCCCAGGGCAATCAGCGCATCGATCTTGTTCAGCTTCAGAACTTCTTGCACCTTCTCGATGCCGCCGGGAACCTTCTTCACGTTCGTGCGCGACGAATGAAGAATCGTCCCGCCTCTCAACTGGATACCATCCGTGCTCTCCAGCGTCAGGGGGATAAAGTTGTTATCCAGCACGCCGCGCCATCCGTTCAGGAACCCGATGAACTCGTCGCCATAATGGTTAATGCCCTTCCGCACGGCCGCATAAATCACAGCGTTCAATCCGGGGCAGTCGCCGCCACCGGTCAAGAGTGCAACTCGCATCGTCAAAGTCTCCTGTTTTAAATTCCTGGCCGTCTCGGCGCAGATTCTTCTCCCGGACTGCACTTCTCCCGGACTCACCCCGAGATCCCTGGCTGTGCGTCTACCCCGGCATGAACGACGGTCTCGACGCCTTAACCAGTTTAACCTGCCCCTGTACAGCAAAATCGTGATCGCGCTCACCCCCATATCAAATTCCCCGGCGCTCCCTCTTTCTCCTCGATTCCCCCTCTCCAAAGTGTTTCAATGGACTGATGGAAATCGGACCCGGCGCATTGATTCTCCTGCTCTTTGCCGCCCTAGTTGTCGCCGCCCTCCTTCTCCTCCTTCTCCTCACGCGCGTCGGCTTTCTTATCCGCGCCACCATCCCCGACCGGCCCCGCCGGCGCCTTTTTATCGCCTCATTCGCCTTTCTCGTCACCTTTCTCGGCGTACGAATCCTCGTCGGCCTCATCACACACCACATCGGCCCATTCCACTGGGTCATGGTCGGCGGACGTCACATCCACCACCTTGTCTGGGGCATCCTCATCCTCCTCTTCATCGGCTATGGATGGCTTCTCGATCTGGGCCGCAAACACACGCCAATCTCAATCTTTTTTAGCCGGCTAATGGCCGTCAGCTACGGCGTCGGCGCCGCGCTTACCCTTGACGAGTTCGCCCTCTGGCTCAATCTAGACCCGCAAGCCTACTGGACACGCCAGGGCCGCGTCAGCATCGACGCTGTCATATTGTTCGCAGGCCTGCTGGCTGCCGGCGCATGGGGTGCGCCTTTCTTCCGTGGTCTCAGCCGTCTCTGGGAAAAGCGCGCCGTAGTCGGCGACAAGCTCAAAAGCCCTATTCGCCTCGTGCGGTTGCTTCGTCCGCGTAAAGCTCGTCAATCACCGCCGAGTATTGAGCCGTAATTATTCGCCGCTTCAGCTTCATTGAGGGCGTAAGCTCCCCCGATTCCTGTGTCCATTCGTCGGCCACCACACGGAACCGCTTGATCGTCTCGAAATTCGCCAGTGCCCCGTTGACCTCGCGGACAATCCCCCCATACAGCGCTATCACCTGCAGATTGGCCACCAGCTCTGCCCGCGTCTTCGCCTCGATCCCGTTCTGCTGCGCCCACGCTTCCAACGCCACAAAGTTCGGAGCCAGCAGCGCCGAAATGAACTTGTGCTTGTCGCCCACAAGAGCCGCCTGGGCCACCAGCGCATTGTTCTTCAGCTTGTTCTCAATCGGCTGCGGAGCCACCAGTTTCCCGCCAGACGTCTTCAGCAGTTCCTTCTTCCTGTCGGTGATCGAAAGAAATCCATCCTCATCAATCGAGGCAATGTCTCCGGTTCGGAACCAACCCTCATCGTCAAAGCAAGCCGCAGTCTCCGTCGGCTTCTGCCAATAACCCACGAACACCGCTGGCCCGCGCGTCAGCAGCTCACCATCTTCCGCGAGCTTCACCTCTACGTTCGGCAGAATCTTGCCCACCGTCCCCATCCGGTGGCTTACCGGCGTGTTCAGCGCAATCACCGGTGAGGTCTCCGTCAATCCATACCCCTCCCACAGCGCAATCCCCGCTGAAGCAAACCACGTCGCAGTATCCACCCCAAGCGGAGCTCCTCCCGACACAAATACCCGCACGCGCCCGCCAAAGGCCTCCATCACCTTCGAATAACAAAGCTTGTTCGCCAACTTCCACATCGGGGCGCTTGGCTTGCGTCCGCCGTATACCGTGTCAACGTGCCGCCCTCCCAGGCCCAGTGCCCAGGCCAGAATCCGCTTCTTCACAGGCGAAGCCGCCGACTTCTGTTCCACCGCCTGCCGAATCTTTTCAAAAACCCGCGGCACGCCAACAATAACCGTCGGCCGCACCTCTTTCATCGCCTGCGGCAGCTTGTCAAACTGCGAGCAATAGGCCACCTGCGACCCGTGGTTGTACATCACGTAGTCCAGGGCGCGCGCCGTAATGTGTGACAAAGGGAGGAACGAAATGCACGAGTCCGTCTCATTGAACCCGAACTCCACCGCCGCTGTGTTCTGGTTGTTCGCAACGTTTCCGTGCGTCAGCATCACGCCCTTCGGCTCGCCTGTCGTCCCCGACGTGTAGATCAGCGTCGCCAGGTCCTTCGACTCAACACGCCGCACCAGCTCATCGAACACCGCATCCCGGCTGCTTCCCTCCGCATCCGCGCCTTCCAGCAGGCTGCTCAGCGAAATAGCCCCCTCGGGCGGCGGACCGGCGTCCATCAGCACAATCTTTTCCAGATCAGTCTTCGCCCGCACCGCCTGCAGCTTGTCATACTGTGCCCGGGTTGACACTACGGCGATCCGGCAGCCTGCATCCTTCAACAACTCCGCCACCTGTTCGTCCGTAAGCGTCGGATAGATCGGCACATTCGCCGCCCCAATCGCCAGCGAGGCAAAATCCGTAACCATCCACTCCCAGCGGTTCTCCCCGACAAGTCCAATCCGGTCGCCCTTGCGCGCCCCCCAGCTCAGAAACGCTTTGGCCAGCGCTCGTACCCGCTGATAAATCTGGTCCGACGAGATCGGCTGCCATTGCCCAAACTCATCCTGCCACAGCACAGCGCGCGGGTTTTCCGCTCCAGCCACGCGCAAAAAGAGGTCGTTGATTGTCGAGATCGGAGTGATTTTTGTCATTGTTTTCGGTAGAGAGCCATTCCGGAGTCCACCCCCGGCCAGTCGAGAGTGTATCAGCGCTAAGTAGCGCCAGAAAACCTCCTCCGCCTTTGCCTTGACAACAAAGCCGAAATCCAGCCTGATCCTTCGTAACCCAAGAGTCCTCTCCTTATGGTTACTCATGGCTGTCCCCGCGCAAGCCCCTTCCCTTGCAAGCCTTGAGGCGATATAGGATGGTCTGCAGGAGGAATCACCCGGGACCTCAATCAGAATCCGCTTCCTTCACTCCAAAATGCCCAAATTCAAGCCGGCTCTGTCTCCGAATGAACCCGACGCAGCCCTGCTGGATCTTCTGGATCTTTTTGAGCGAATCTGCCTCAACGCCGTCGGAGTAGTCGCACTGCTCTCTGCCAGCGGATGGCTTTTCGTCGCCTTCGGGCGACTCCTCCAGTCAAGCGGCGATCTGATGAATCCGCTCGATGCCCTTTGTGCGCTCGCCGCTGCCATCGGCTTCCAACTCTCCGCGCCGGACCGCGGCCCACGTTCTCGCCGCATCGGTTTCTTTTTCGCCTGTCTTGTCACCCTCCTTGGCGCATCCAGCTACCTCGCCCGCTTCGTGCAGCTCTCCACAGGCTTGCATGCACTCGGGACCGCGAATTCGACTCAATTTCTGGCCCTCTCCATTTCTGTCTTTGTCGCGCTGGCTTTCATGCTGCTGGGCGCCGCAATGGCCATCATTCGATTCCACAGCCGCATAGCCTCCCTTGTTGCAGATATCTTTCTCAGCCTCCTTTGCTTCCTCGCTCTTGTTCTCATCTTTGGGAATCTCTTTCGTTTCATTGATGGGCCTCGCCAGCTCTCCAGCTACACAATTGCCCCGGAGACCCTCTTTTGCATCGCCCTCCTCTCCCTCATCGCTGTTCTGCGTCACGTCCAGTCCAGCATCTTCGCCGTTTTTCTCGGCCGCGGCATCGCCGGACGCATTGCACGCATTGCCGCACCGATCCTCATCTTTCTTCCTTTCATTCGAGAAGGCTTGCGTATCTTCTTCTTCAGAACCTCACGCATCCCCCAGAGTTTCTTCAGCGCCATTCTAGCCACGGTCGCCTCCCTCTTATCCATTTGCCTGCTCCTTTACATCGCTAGGCGCATCAGCAGCATGGAGTCCCAGATCCACGCACTCTCCCTGAGCGACGAACTCACTGGCCTCTCCAACCTGCGCGGCTTTCGCCTTCTTGCTGAACAGGCCCTGCGCATGGCTCGCCGCTCAAAAGTTCCCTTCTCACTCCTCTTCATCGATCTCGACAACCTGAAGGAGATCAACGACTCCTACGGTCACTCAGTCGGTTCCAACATCCTCGCCGACACCGGCCAGATCCTCATTGCCACGTTCAGAGAGTCCGACGTCCTCGGCCGTGTCGGCGGAGATGAGTTCGCCGTTGCTGGTCAGTTCAGCCAGGCCGCCATCGCCGTCGCCATCCACCGTCTCCGCGAGGTTGTGGCGCACCGCAACGCCCGCACCGGGCAGGAGCCGTTTCTCAGCCTCAGCCTTGGCCACATCACAACCGAGCCCCATACCGAGGAATCCCTCGATGAGCTCCTCGAAATGGCTGACCTCGCCATGTACGAGGAAAAACGACAAAAAAAATCCCGCACCGCCTGATTCCCACCCCCACTCGCGCCATTCGGCCGCTATTATCTTCCGTGGTTCCCTGCACCGAGATTCATCTTCCCCGGATATCACCAATCCCATTGCATAGTTATTCATTTCCGTTGTATATTTATACAAGCGCGGCCGCGTACCTGCGAGCCGCGCTTTCGATTTGTCCGCAATCCGGCAAATTGTCCTGAAGAAGGCATTTGTCCCGGAATCCCCCGAATCGATTCGGCAATGTCTATGAAACTGCAACGCCACAATGCGATTCGCGAGCTGCTCTCGAGTTCCCTGGTCACCAACCAGGATGAGCTCCGCCGCAAGCTGCGCCGCCGCGGCTTTGCTGTCACTCAGGCAACGCTCTCCCGCGACATTCACGAGCTGCGCCTCTCCAAAGGCCCCGGTGGTTACTCGTTCCCAAACGGAAACGGATCCAACGGTCACGCAGCCGCTCAAGAAGACGACGGCCCACCTTCCGTTGAAGAGATGATCGAGAGCTTCGGGCTGCGCGTTCGTCAGGCAATGAATCAGGTCGTCGTCGGCACGGTCATGGGCGGCGCTCAGCCCGTTGCTGCCTCGCTCGACCATGCCGGCTGGCCTGAAGTTGTCGGCACTGTCGCCGGCGACGACACCGTGCTCATCATCTGCCCCGACGTTCGCCACGCAGGCGTAGTCGAAGCCCGCTTAAGGACCTTGCTCGAATCATGACCNNCGCGGCGGAGTGCCTCTCATCGAAATCCATCCTCAGCTTGCCCACAACCACGGTGCCGCCAACCTGAAGCAAGAGCCATTCTCCTGGCAGCTTCTCATTGATCGCGGCGTTGAGATTCTCTTCCTCGCCACGCCTCATGAGCAGTCCCGCGAGTGGGTGCCCGAGGCACTCGCTCGCGGCATCCGCGTCATCGATCTCAGCGGCGCATGGCGGCTCACTGACTCGGCCAACCGTGCCATCTATGCCTTCGCCGACGAAGGCACCTCCCAGGCCGCGTCCATTCAATCGCAGGCCGTCTACGGCATGCCCGAGCTTCATCGTTCGGCAATTGCCGGCGCGCGCCTCATCGCGAATCCCGGTTGCTACGCCACTTCGGTCATCCTTGGCCTGCGCCCTCTCGTTGCCGCCGGTCTCGTCGATCTCGACCACGGCATCGTTGCCGACTCAAAGAGCGGCGTCAGCGGCGCAGGTAAAGCCGCCACCGCGAAGACCCACTTCATGTATGCGGCCGACAACCTCTCCGCCTATGGCGTCTTCACCCATCGCCACACCGGCGAACTGCTTGAGCAGATCGGCCTCGACGCGAGCCAGATCGTCTTCACGCCCCATCTGCTCCCCATTCCACGCGGCATCCTCTCGACAATTTACGTGTATTTTTCTCAGCCGCAATCGCCCGAATCCGTCTCACGCGTTTACCATGAATTCTTTGCGGGTTCGCCGATGGTCCGTCTCTATGACCACGCTCTGCCGCAGATTCAATACTCCGTTCGCACCAACTACTGCGATATCGGTTTCCAACTGGCCTCCGATGGCCGCCGCGCAGTCATCGTCAGTTGTCTCGATAACTTGCTCAAGGGCGCGTCCTCTCAGGCCGTGCAGAATATGAACCTCATGCTCGGCTATGGCGAAGCCGAAGGCCTCGAATAATGCCCGAACCGGAGGGCCAGGAATGAAGTTTGTCGTTAAACTCGGTGGCGCTGGGCTGGAGAATCCTGCTCTGCTCGAAGGCTGCACCCGCGCCATCGCCGAACTCGTCCGCGACGGCAATCAGGTCGCTGTCGTCCACGGAGGCGGTGTGCAACTCACCCGCACCCTCAAAGCCCTCGGCAAGCAAAGCGAGTTCATCGCCGGCCTGCGCGTCACCGACGCTGAAACCCGCGACGTCGCCCTCATGGTCCTCGCCGGCAAAGTCAACAAATCGCTCGTCGCCGCGCTCGGAGCCATCGGCCAGCCTGCCGTAGGGCTCTCCGGTGGCGATGGCCTGCTCTTCCGTGCTCGCAAAAAGCGCACCGCCCCCGACCTTGGCTTCGTCGGCGAAATTGCCGCCAGCGACACGCGCCTGCTCGACGCCGTATGGAAGCTCAACGCCGTGCCTGTGCTCAGCTCCATGGCTCTCGGTTTCGATGGCGAGTACTACAACATTAACGCCGACGAAATGGCCGCTGCCTGCGCCATCGCCTGCCGTGCCGACGCCCTGGTCTTCCTTACCGACGTCCCCGGCGTAAAGGGAGCGAACGGCGAGGTACTCCGATGGCTCTCCATCGATCAAATTGCCGAGATGGCCAAGTCCGCCATCATTACCGGCGGCATGCTGCCCAAGCTCAGCGCCTGCCGTGAAGCTCTCTTGAACGGCGTCAAGCGCGTACGAATTCTTCCCGCTGAAGCTGCTGGTTCCCTTCCTGACCTTTGCAGCTCCCGCGTATCCCACGGCACCGAAGTCATGGTGGCNNAAATTGACCAAACTCGATCAGATTCGCGCAGCGGAATCCAAACTGCTGCTGACAACATACGAACGGTTCCCCGTTCTGTTCACCCATGGCGAAGGTGTCCACATCATCGATGAGAAGGGCGTCCGCTACCTCGACCTGCTCAGCGGCATCGGCGTCAACGCTCTCGGCTATTCCAGCCCCATCATTGAGAACGCCATCGCCGTTCAGAGCCGCAAGCTCATCCACACCTCGAACCTCTTCTACCACGAGGGTCAGGCCGAGCTGGCCCTGCGTCTCACCGAGCGCTCCGGCCTCGATCGCGTCTTCTTCGCCAACACCGGCAC
>PMXB01000156.1 GCA_003165935.1 Acidobacteriaceae bacterium
TTGAGAAAACCTGATTTGAGAAAACCTGATTTGAGAAAACCTGGGATTGGGGAATCCGCGATGCAGGGATTCTCTCATAATTAGTTGTGCGTTGTAACGCGGTGCGTGGGTCCAAGGCGTGCGGCAGGCCCGTTGGAAGATGGGCGGTGGTGGGGTGTCGGGAGTGAAGACCAAATGCCCAGAACCTGGGGTAATGATTCGCTGAAGATGTTGCCGTCCATTGGGAATATCCGGGAGGCAGCACTTCTACTTCCAGGAATGGCAACTCGCTTACGCGAGTTGAAATCAATGTTGAATGCTTGTTTGTCTCATTCCATCTTGTATTGCTGCCTTAAGTACGTCGATTTTTATATCTGCGAGTGATTTGAATTTAATGCAGTATCCCGTGACGCTTGCTTTTCCGAGTGACTTGCCAAATGTCTGGGACAGGTACTTTTTGTCCTCTAATCCCATAATGTAGACGGAAATGCCTGTTGTATTCCCACTTAAGCCGATTTGATAGAACTCCCTGGTTTTTCCATTGGCATAATTCATGGTTTGCGATCCATATCCAATGTTTGGGTTGGAGACGACTTTTCCTTTTTCGTCTTTTCCATCGAGGAACCACAATTTACATGTTGGCATCAACGCCAGAATGAAGTCATGCAGCTCCAGCAGTTCGCTGCGTTTTGGTTCCGGTTGCGTGGCAATATACTCGGTGATTTGTTTCTGCGCGTTCATGTCAATCTCCTTTGCTTAGCGACGATGCAGTGCGCGGTTGCGCGGTAATCCCTTTCTGATGGAACCGCCGATTTGGAGTGGCTTGTCGAGCAGCGTGAATGGAAGAAGATGATACCTGATTATGTTTACTCCTTGCTACCGCCTGGAACCCAGGCTGGCGCCCTCAGGCCAACGCGCGTTCCAGATCCTGTAGGGGCTGGAAATACGGATTGGCGATTTTGCATTCGTCTAGTGGGAGTGGCGATTGCCGCCGAATTTCCATCATTCGATGGCCAGAAGGGCGTTTTAGGGGAGTAATCGCAAGAATCGCGCGTAACCGCGAGTCAGTGAGTGATTTGGGCTGTTACCGTCAACCAAGAATTTCGCATAGGCCGATCCGCGAGCACCGAGTGACATTTCGACGTGGACGAAAGGCGCAGGCCTTTCGCGCGCTGCGCGAGCGGGATGATGCCAGAGCGTCAACTCCGGAATCTGTGATCTGCTGGAGGTGCAAATCCTCCGGCCGCCTCGGCCGGGGTAGTCTCACTTTGAGTAGGAACGGAAACCAGCGCCGCGTTTCGCAGACGAGTTAAAATGCAGTGATTCTGCGTTGTGTATTGGAAGGGGAGCGTGGCCTGATGGACTCGGCGCGGGCAATTGTGAGGATTGGTGTGGCATTGGCTGCCGCGATTGTTGCCGTCGGGGTGGCGACGCCGCATTGTGCTGCCCAAGCCGCCGCTGCCGACACGCCTGCGAACAGCAGCAGTGTCAAAGTCGCCGTCCGCCTCGGTCAACCGGAAGTGGAACTTACAGGCCTCTGGCGCTATCGTGCCGGCGATGACCTCCGCTGGGCGCAGCCCGGATGGCCCGACAATTCCTGGCAGACCATTGATCCCGATTCCAGCAATGACAAAGACCCCTACGTCGCCCCTTTCTCATGGGTGCGCCGGGCCGTGCGCATCGAGAGAACCACGCCCGGGCAGAGACTGGCACTCTACGTCCGAGCCCAGGACACCTACGAGGTCTACTGGAACGGCCAGAAGATCGGCAACCAAGGCAATGTCCCGCCGCGCTTCAACTTCCCCTTTCGTGAGCCTCGCGTCTTCGAGCTGCCTCTCGGCAGCGCGCCGGTCACCGAAGCCGTCGTCGCCATCCGTTTCTGGTGCCGTCAGCCTTACTCCATCGCCATGGGCTGCGGCCTTTACAACTCGCCCTACATTGGCGACCTCAGTGTGGAGCAGGATGAACTCCTCGGTTCGGACGCGCGCGCCATCACTGGGAATCTGGCCCTGATTGGCAGCGGCATCCCCACGCTGCTAGCCGGGCTGCTTGCCCTTGCAGCGGGCCTGCTCCGCCGCGACCGCATTCTGTTTCTGGCCGGAGTCCTTCTCATTTCCGTAGCCGCGCAAAACCTCATCGACGGCCTGCCCCACGTCCTTTCTTGCAACTGGGGCGACGGAGTCTATAGCCTCGCCGCCTTCGTCGCCTCCGCCGCATCGCTGGTGCTGGTCGCAGGTTTGCTGGGGATTCTCGAACGACCGCGCCTGGGCACCGCCGTCCAGGCTGTGGCTGTCATCCTGCTGGCATGGGGGGTGCTCGACGGCACCCTCTGCGTCTTCGAGGCCAACGTTACGCACTCGATGCAGATTCTAGACGGCATCTCCACGTTGAAGGATTTTCTGGAGATCTCCGCGCTCATTCTTGTCCTTGTAGCCGGCCTCCGCTCACCGGCGTGGAAGCGCAGCTGGCCCTTCATCGCAAGCATTACCCTCTACGGCATCATGAACTCCGGTTTCGACTGGGGAAAACAATTCCGCGACGCCGTCGGTCACCGCTTCGACTGGATCGACCATGCGTTCTACGTCCCCGTCGATCTGGTCCACGTCATAGTCACCTTCATGGATGGGGTTACCTGGTTCATGATCCTGGCCTTGCTTTACACCGTCGTCCAGCACCTTGGCGCCGAACGCCGCAAGCAGGAGCGCGTGCAGCAGGAACTCGACGCCGCGCGGGAAGTCCAGCGCGTCCTGGTCCCGGAAGCTCTGCCGCATATTCACGGCTATGAGGTTGAAAGCGTTTATCGCCCGGCGGCCGAGACGGGCGGCGACTTCTTCCAGGTCATTCCGCTCCAGAGCGGCCGCACCCTGCTGGCCATCGGCGATGTGAGCGGGAAAGGACTCCGTGCCGCCATGATCGTCTCCATGATTGTCGGCACCCTGCGCACCATCAGCGGCTACACCGAAGAGCCGACCGAAATCCTATCCGAGCTTAACCGCCGCCTCTGCGGCCGCATGGGCGAGGGTTTCGCCACCTGCCTCGTTGCGCGCCTTGAAGAAAGGGGACAGCTCACTCTGGCCAACGCCGGCCATCTTCCGCCCTATATGAATGGAATCGAAATGGAAGTGGCCGGTTCTCTTCCCCTCGGCCTCGTGGAGACCGCGTCCTACGAGCAATCCACCATGTCCATGACCTCAGGCGACGTAGCCATTCTGCTCACCGACGGCATCTGCGAAGCACAAAACGAGCGCCGAGTCCTGTTCGGCTTTGAGCGCGTCGAATCCATGTTGCGCGAAGGTGCTTCCGCAGGGGACCTCGCCTTGGCCGCGCAGCAGCATGGCCAGAACGACGACCTCACAGTTCTGCGCGTAGTGTGTGCGGCGTAGCCGATTTTGCGTCCCGCTCCGCCGACACTGAACGATCATGCGCACCGCCGGTTCCCCCGCCGCTGCCGTGTTCTCGTCGGCCTTTCCGCCGCTGTGTCGCCTAGAATCGGCGCAGTGACGAAGTTCTACGCCCTACCTTCAGATTCACGGCCGACCGAGTCAGCGCGCGTCATTCACCGCAAAATCGCCAAACCACTCGTCGACGGCACATTCGTCCTGACTAGTCGGCTTGTCGGAAGCGATCCGCGCAGGTCGGTCTCAGGTGTTGATAGCAGGCATTTGGGCTTTCGGGGCGGGAGGGTGCAGCGGCGGGTTCGTTTACGACTCGGCGATCCTGGACAAAATCAATTCTGAAGCAAACGGCGCTGATGAAAATTCAACCCACTGGTGTAGCTTGCCAAAAGCCGATTGCGCTGTGTTGCGGTCGTCGCTCTTTCACTGCCAGTGCAGATTCGTCTCTTCTTCGACAGGCGTGCGAGGGCGTCCCTTCGCAGAGGCCTCGGATCCAGGCGGTTCACGGAACGGTTCGACAGAAATGCGCTCGTAACAGACTTCCAGCACCGTCAGGTATTCAGTCCCGCCCGGCGCGTGGAGAACTACGCTGTCGCCTGCTGCCGACTTTGTCAACGCGCGCCCCAGAGGCGACGCCCAACTGATGTGGTTGCGGTTGAGATCGACCTCGTCAGTGCCTAGTATGCTCACCACACGCTCCGCTCCCGCCGCATTGGCATAGCGCACGGTCGCGCCGAAGAATGCCCTCATCTCCGCCTGTCTTGATCTGGGAGCTTCCGGATCCACCACTTCCGCGGCTTCGATTCGCCTGGTGAGGAAGCGAATGCGCCCATCGATCTGCCGCAGGCGGCGCTTGCCGTACTGGTAGTCAGCGTTTTCGCTGCGATCGCCGTTGCCGGCAGCCCACGCCACCACCTCCGCCACGGCCGGGCGGTCCCTGGTGAGCAGAAACCGGTGCTCATCTTTAAGGCGCTGCAGCCCGCTCGGCGTTATGTAGTTCTTGCCTTGCGCCGCGGGCTCGTCGGGTTTTGGTTTTCTCGTAAACCCTTTCCGCATCTCGTGGTCCTTCCAGCGCGAATCCAGTGGGCGCGCCTCCAATGAACGTAGATGAACTCCGGAGGAGAACACTGTGGGTTTTTCACGTTTATTGGAGTTCAACTGCGGCCCGCATTGATTTTTTCACGTCTTCCGGCTCCTTAGCGATCCTATCGATCATCCTGGACATGAATCGGCCATGGCATGCCGGGAAGATCAGGGGGATCGTTTGCGGGCGATGATCGCAAAGGCGAGCAGGAGCGGTGGTGATACCACTCGCTACTTTTTGCCGGGGAGGAGGCTCTTGAGTTTCTCGATCATTCCCTGCTTTGGCGGAGGCGCCGCTGGGGTCGCAGTGGGTGTGGCAGCAGAGGGTTTGGGCTGGGGCGCAGCTTGCGCGGCGGATGATGAGCCTGACGGCTGTGTGGNNCGTTCTCCGTTTCGTTTTTGACGAGGATGGAGATGCGGCGGTTGGAGGGGTCGGTGGGGTTGTCCTTGATGCGCAGCATCTGGTCGGCGTAGCCACGCACCTGCGTGACCTGGTTGGCGCGAACGCCGTCCTGCTGAAGGAGCTTGCGGGCGGAGTTGGCGCGATCGGCGGAGAGCTCCCAGTTGCTGTAGCCGTTCTGGTCGCTGTAGGGGGTGGAGTCGGTGTGGCCTTCGATGAGGAGGAGGTTGGGCAGGGTCTTGAGCTCGGAGGCGAGAAGGCTGAGGAGGGTTTGGCCGTTCTGGCTGAGTTTTGCGCTGCCCAGCTCGTAGAAGGTTCCGTTCTTGTCTTCGATGAGCTCGATGCGGAGGCCTTCGGGTGTGACCTTGATCTCAATTTGTTTGGAGAGTTTCTCGAGTTCCTTGCGGGCCTTGATCTCCTGCTCGAGTTTGTCCTTCAGTTTTTCCAGGTCCTTGGTATCGAGCTGGGAGACGGTTGCTCCTGTGCCGGTCATGGTGGTGCCAAGCTGGCTTCCGGTGCCCTTTGGATCGTTGAAGTAGCCAGCGACGGCGCGCTTGACCTTCTCGCTNNGGTGCCCCCGGTCCCTCGCATTTGGGGCCGGGGAAGAAACAAACTCACCCGGTCGAAGCCCTACGCAGCCGCAGCCGGCTCCGCCGCCTCGACCTTGCTCTTGCAGCTCTTCTCCATCTCGTCGAAGCTGGGGCGGACGTGAGCGGGCACGGCTCGGCGACCGAGTTCGATGGCGATCATGGGAGCAGAGCCCTTGAGAAACGAGAGCAACAGCACGCGCAGCACGTGCAGGTATTCGTTGTGGTCGTCGGCGGTCTTGCTCATGTTGGAGGCGAGCGGTCCGACGAAGCCATAGCAGAGCAGAATGCCGAGAAATGTGCCGACAAGCGCTGCAGCCACTTTTTCTCCGATCTGCTCGGGTGGGCCGCCGAGCGAGCCCATGGTGATGACCACGCCAAGCACCGCGGCCACGATGCCGAGGCCGGGGAGCGCGTCGGCCACGGTGGAGAGAGCTTGAACGGGCTGGGTGGCAGCGTGGTGATGGACCTCCATGTCGAGCTCCATCATCTGGTCCATGTCGAAGGGCTCCACGCCCCCGGTAATGGCGGTGCGGAGCGTATCGCATACGAAGTCGCGGGCATGATGATCGCTGAGGAACTCAGGATAGTTTTTGAAGATGGAGCTTTCGCCTGGCTTCTCCACATCCATTTCCACCGAGAGCAGGCCTTCCTTGCGGACCTTGTTGAGGAACTGGTACATCATGCGGAGGGTGCTCAGGTAGCGCGCTTTTCCGAAGGGCGAGCCCTTGAGCACGCCGGTCAGCCCGCCGGCGACGCCTTTTATGATGTGCATGGGGTTTGCGACCAGGAAGGTACCGGTGGCCGCTCCGGCGATGATGAGCAGTTCGGCAGGCTGAAGGAGCACGGCCATGTGGCCCTTCTCCATGAGGAAGCCGCCGATGACCGCACCGATGACTACGACAATTCCTATGATGGCAAACATGCGTCTCCTCCCGGCGCGGACGTGATCTGGTTTCCGCCGGCAAGAGAGCTTGAAGTCATGGCGGAACGGGCTTGGCCCAGCAGGTCGGGCAACGTCGTTGTCTTGTCAGCCTGCGCGGCGCCGATGCTGACGGTGACCGAAATGCGATCGCCCCACCAGCGGAAGTCGGCAGTTCGAGCCAGGCCGGCCAGCTTTTGTGCGTGAGCGGCAAGCATGGCGGGTGTTCGCTCATGGGAGATGACGAGAAACTCGTCCTCGCCCCACCGGCCTAGATACTCGGCTGGACGCAAGCCCTGAGCAAGGGCCTTTTCGACTTTGGCGAGCATCGTTTCGCATGCGCCTGCGCCGTGGGTCTTGCGCAGGTCGTGGGCCTGATCGACGCTGATCCAGAGGACCCCAAAGGGTGGCCCTCCGCGGATGTGATCGTCGATCAGGTCCTGGAGTCGATCTTCGAGCTCTGCCTGGCTTGAATCGACCGATTCANNGCGAAGAACCAGATTGCGAACGATCACCGATACTTCATGTCCCAGCTTGTGGCGGACGCGAGCGAGGAAGCCGCGCCCTGGGTGCACTGAGGGGTCGGCTGTAGTCTCATCGTGGCTGGGGGCCTCGCCGAGAAGCGGCCCAAGGTTGTCTGGGAGTGCGCGTCCAACCAGGTCGACTGCGGTGTGGCCGGTAATGGCGACCGCCGCCTGATTCCAGAACATGACTTCGAATGGACCGTCGGAATCCCCATGCAGAAGGGCTAAGCCTTCTGGTAGGCTGTCGATAGCGGCTTCGAAAAGGTCGACGCGATCGGTCATCCGAGCCCAATCCCCCTCACCCTTCCATCGGCAAGACGCCGAGCAACTTGATCGATGTGAACCGTTTGGGCGACGGAAGAATTGGATTCTTCCCATTTGGGCTTATGTTGGCTAGTTCCAGAGGTGGGCCCATGGACCAGCACGACCAAGCAAACTCTTCTTCCGATCAATTCAGATCATTCCGCAAGGCCTTGCATCTTGAGTCTCCGCTCGAATTTACGGTGGTTTTGATCGTTGTGGTGTGCTTGCTTGGCGGAGCAGGGATTTGGCTGAGAGCTGCGGGTGGCTTGTACGCCCTGAAGCATGAGATTTGGATCCTTCGCCACGGTCACAACTCGCAACCCGTGGACAATGGTGGTGGTTCTGGCCCGGCACAGCCGGGCTTAGCGCCCCTTGGATCGACGGGTCAGACCGCAGTTGCGCAGGGGACAATCAGGATCACGAAGCAGAAGCCGGTGGGTTCAACCAACTCGGCACTGCCCAATGGGCTGGAGATTGTTCTGGTGCCGGACCGGGAGATGACGCCCGCGGCAATGACGCTCAAGTTCACTGGGGAAGTGGGAGAGATTCACTCGAGTGTGGACAGCGCGGACGTGATCGATGCGCAGAGCGGGATTCTGGTGAGCAGTCCCGATACCGTGATCATCGAGTGGCGGACGCCTCCGTTTGGGCCATTCGCGCCGCTGTTGCTTACGGTCTTCTCAAAGGACAAGATCAAGCTGGAGAGTGCGGAGCCGATTCCTTATCGCTATCCCTACGAGGGCGGGGATTTGAAGTAGGGGGAGGCCGACAACGGCCATCGCCGGCAGCCGCCTATTGTTGGGTTGCGTTTGCGGGGGGCGTTTCGAGGGGAAGGCGAACGATGAAGGTGGTCTTGCCTGGCACCGAGTCCACATTGATGGAGCCGGCAAACTTCTGCGAGACGATGCGATTGACGATTTCGAGGCCGAGACCGGTCCCTGAGCCTTGCGGCTTGGTGGTGAAGAAGGGCTCGAAGATGTAAGGGAGAACATCGGGCGGGATTCCGGGGCCGTGGTCGGTGATGGAAACGGCCAGGAATCCGGGCTCATTCCAGGTGTCTATTTCGATGGAGCCTGCATCGGGGGATGCGTCGACTGCGTTGTCGATGAGGTTGGTCCAAACCTGGCTGAGCAGGGTTCCTCGGGTTTGAATTGTGGCGGGATCGGCGCGGAAGTTCTTTTGCGCGGTTACGCCTTTCAGCCTGAGCTTGTGGCCGAGGATGGTGAGCGTGCTTTGAAGGCTGTCATGAACGTCGAGGGCCTTGCCGGCGGAGCGATCGTCGTAGGCAAATTTCTTCACCGCCATCACCAGCTCGGAGACGCGTGTAATGCCCTCTTCGATGGTGCAAACCAGGGATGCGCTGGATACAAGTGCTTCAAGCCAGTTGAGGGCGTCGGAGAAACCCTGCCGAGGGAAGGCATTTTTCGCACATGCGAGTTCGGGCTCTTTCAGGCCGACCGCAACCAGGGACGGGGCGATCCGGTAAGCATTCTCAACCCCCGATAGCTCAAGAAAATGGGCCATCGACTCTTCGGCATCCATTTGTTCCAGCGAACTCATTGCAGGGGCGCCGCAGCTCTTGAGCGTTTGCTCGAGAAGCCAGCGCACGCACGCGAGCTGCTCGGGAGTCTTTGGCTCGTCACTGAAGTGCAGGCTCAACTGCTGAAGCCTGAGAAGGTTCTGCCTAAGCTGGGAGGCGGCGCGTTTGGCAGCGGAGCCGGGGTTGTGAAGTTCATGCATCAGGCCGGCGGCNNAGCAGGGCAGCTTCGCCGAATCCGTCTCCGGCCGCGGCGAGGCCAACGAGGGTGCGCGAGCCATCGCGCTCGGGCCGCTCGGCCTGGGTTTCGCCTTCGAGAACGACATAGTAAGAGTCGAAGGGCTGATCCGGCTCGATCAGTACTCCACCGGCTGGAACCCGCACACGCTCGACAGTTGGCTCGCCTGACTTGAGCGCGGTGCAGATGGCGTCGATCGATGTCTCCTTGAAGGGGCAGGTCAAAGAGAGCGACTCGGCCAGCAGCCGAAGCGGAACCGTCTCAACCTGGATTGGTTTGCCGTTGGGGATCGATTTGGCGTCCGTGCTCATTGCTGTTTTCAGCTTCTCTCTTAAACTCTGCCCGATACTCTCTAGAACCCAGCAAGATACTGATGGGCAAACTGCACTGCGATGGAGCCCTCGCCAACCGCCGAGGCAACCCGCTTCACCGATCCATGGCGCACGTCCCCGGCCACAAATACTCCGGGCACGCTGGTCTCGAGCAGGAAGGGCTCACGCTGCTCCTTCCAGCTCTCAGGAAGCTTGCCTTTGGCGCGAAGGTCAGGGCCGGCCAGCACAAACCCATTTTCGTCGCGAAGTATGCTTTCCGGCAGCCATTTTGTGCCCGGTACCGCTCCTATAAACACAAAGAGCGAGCCGGCGGGCACCTGGTATTCACCGTTTGGGCCGGACAACCGCAATGCTTCGAGGTGGTCCTCGCCGATCGCCTCGACCACCTGGGTCAAAGGCTCCAACACTACGTTGGATGTTCGAGCGATCTCATCGATCAAGTATTTCGACATGGTGGCCGACAGGCCGGAACCGCGGACCAGAATGGTGACCTTGCAGGCGTAGCGGGCAAAGTGGAGGGCGGCCTGTCCGGCGGAGTTTGCGCCGCCGACAATGTAGACTTCCTCGTCCTTGCAGGCGGCGGCCTCGACGAGGGCGGCGCCGTAGTAGATTCCGCGNNTGGGTTGAGACTTCGCGGCCGTCTGCGAGCTGAACGATGCGATATTGGCCCTCGACGCGCAGGCCGGTGGCTCGCTGGGTGATGAACTCCGCGCCGAATCGCGATGCCTGGATGTGAGCGCGGCGGCCGAGGTCGGCGCCAGTCACACCGGACGGGAAGCCCAGATAGTTCTCGATGCGTGAGCTGGAGCCGGCCTGTCCTCCTGGGGCGTCGGGCTCGATAACCAGGGTGCGCAGGCCCTCGCTGGCGCCATAAACGCCTGCTGCAAGGCCGGCTGGGCCTGCGCCGATCACCACCATGTCATAGAAGTCCTGGGCCGCCTGAATGCTGAGGCCAACTCGTGCGGCCAGCGTGCTGGGATCGGGCGCTACCAGGGACGAGCCGTCAGGAAACAGCACGACTGGCAACTGGTCGGGGTCAAGGTTGTGTTCGCGAAGCAGGGCGAGGGCATCGGGGTTCGAAGTGATGTCGAGCCAGCGGTAGGGCACATGGTTGCCGGAGAGAAAGCTGCGCAGGCCGTGATCCTTGGCGGACCAGCGTGGGCCGATAACGCGCAGGCCTTCAAACGATGGCTGATAGCCAGCCTGCCAGTCTTCGAGCAGGTCGTTGAGTGCGGGGTAGAGCTTCTCTTCGGGCGGATCCCACGGCTTGTTGAGGTAGTAGTGGATGCGGGCTGAGTTGATGGCCTTGATGGCGGCTTCATTGTCGGCGTAGGCGGTTAGCAGGACGCGCCGCGCGTCGGGATGGATGGCCCGCGCGCGCTCGAGGAAGTCCACGCCGGTCATGCCGGGCATGCGCTGGTCGCTGATCAGCAGTGCCACCGGCTCCTGCCGCGTCTTGAGCTGGGCAAGGATGTCGAGAGCGGCCTGCCCGCTGGCGGCACGCATCACCCGGTAGCCCGCGCCGTACTCGCGGCGCAAGTCCTGCACTACAGCTTCAAGAACGTTCACGTCGTCATCGACGGCCAGCAGGATAGGTCTCGCCATACTCTTTCAGTTTAGAACGAGGCATTCGGCCTTTTCGCGGGGGGTGTGGCGGGATATGAAGAGACCAAAGGAATACCCCAAAAGCGTTAACAACCCTGACGCCTCCGCAGCTTGATTTAGGTGATGGAGAACGCAGACAGGTTGTAAGCTCATTGTTAAGAGTGGTATTGAGAATGCTGCCGATTTTGCCCCGGTCCGGCAGGTCCGATGCAAAGGTTTCGGTAGTGTCGCGAATGTGGGCAGTCGAAAGTTTTCTCAGATTTGCCGATAGATTCAAAAGGCTGGAACCGGAATCCGGAACGCGACGGGCGACAGTGCTGTTTTGCTACAGAAGCAATCGGTGCGAGACGGAAATGCCGATTCACAGCCAGACGGCAGACGAGGCGAACATCATGAACAAGATCATCCTGGCGGATTCGCAGGCCATATTTCGAGCAGGCACTGCGAAGGTGCTGGCCGTGGACGAGGAGATGCGGATTATTGCCCAGTGCTCGGATCTGGATCGTCTGCACCATGCAATCACGACGTTTCCGGGTTCGGTCGTGCTGTTTTCATCGTCCATGCGGCCTGACCTGACGCGGCTGAGGATGCTTCTGGAGACGACGGGGAGCCGAGGAATCGTGATTGCGGAGAACGGAGAATCTGCCGCGACGTATCTTCAGCAGGGATTCCGCGGCGTTGTGTTTCGCAATGTGAATGGGCCCACGCTGGTGGACTGTGTGCATCGGGTAGCCGCCGGCGAAACGTGGATTCCGCCGCAGTTGATGCGGAACGAATCGATCGAGGACGACATGGTGGGGACGCGGGTTCGCGACCGCCTTACGCCGAAAGAGATGCGGATTGTGGCGCTGATTGTTCAGGGCTGCAAGAACCGCGAGATCGCCATCCGGCTGAAAACAACTGAGCAGGTGATCAAAAACTATCTGCGGTCGATTTACGACAAGACTGGCGTGAGCGACCGGCTGGAGCTGGCGCTGTTTACGATTCATCATCGCGTCCTGGCCCAGGCCGCCGCGGAGATGGGCACTCGGCTCGAAGTCGAAGAGCAGGCTGCACCACCGGCAGTTGCGTGAAGACAGAGATCAGAGATCAGGGATCAGAGATCAGGGATCAGGGATCAGGGATCAGAGATCAGCATTCTGAGCCTTAGGGACAGGCGAGAGCCGCGTAGCTTCTCAACCGCGAGTCTGAATCGCGTGCGTTCTTGAAGTGCGGTTTGACCTGGCCTTCTTTCGAATCAGTAACGCACCGATTCCCAATGCCCCCGAAATTTCGAGCAGCAGGCTCGATGGCTCTGGAGTAGCTCTAAGCTCGCCGCTTGTGTAGTCGACAGTTGTTAATCCAAAGGTGTAGGCGCTGCCATCTCCGCGGCATGGGTTGTCTGTCGAGCAGATTGGGCCTCCGTCGTAGCCGACCAGCGAATCGACCGGAATCACAATGTTGAAGCCGACTAGGCCGAAGCATGCGGGAGCTGGCCCGCCGCACCACTGCTCCTGGAAGTAGATGGAATTAATCGTTGGAGGGTCAACGACCCCGGAGTCTGTACCGACGGAATACTCCGTAGCTGGATTGCCCGGGGTATTCAGATCGATTCCATCGACGACGCCGGTTGTGGTGTCGATGGTGATTGTTCCTAACTGCCCGAATGGAACGTTGGGTGCGTTGCTTGTTGCGACGAGGGTGAAATTCTTGATCTCGTCTGCAAGGGCATTTGAAGCCATGAGCAACAGAGCGGCCACAATGCCAGTGAATAAAGCAGGACCTCTCATCTGATTCATTTCAGTCGCGTCCCCTTTGCCGCGGATGGCAAACAATTGTATGCGTGGATTTTGAATCCTGCGGTGACAATTTTGACCAACCGGAGGGGCGGAGGCCTGGACGTTTTGACGAGCCAGAGGGCCGGGAGGCCCTCCGGACAGCCGATCTGGAGATCGGCGCTACAACTTCTCGGCGACGGATTTGGCCTGGGTAAANNCGGGCGCGATCGAGCTTTGCGCGGTCTGATGAATAGATCGAACCCGTGAGGCCATACTCGGTGTTGTTGGCAACAGCCAGCCCCTCTTCAAAATCGGCAACCTTGATGATGGCAAGGACCGGGCCGAAGATCTCCTCCTGCGACAGGACTCCGCCTGCGGGAATGTCGGCGAAGACGGTGGGCTCGAGGAAGTAGCCTGCGTCGAGAGTCTCAAGGGCGTTTCCGCCTGCGACGAGCCGGCCTTCCTTCTTTCCGGCCTCGATGTAGCCAAGCATTGTCTTCAGTGCGCCGCCGTTGATCACCGGGCCCATGCTGGGGTTGGTTGCCGGGTCGCCGACGGTGAGTTTGGCGACGCGTTCGCGTACGCGCTCGACGAAGACGTCGTAGATCCGCGCTTCGATGATTGCGCGCGAGCAGGCGGAGCACTTCTGCCCGCTGAATCCGAAAGCGGAAGCAACCACGCCCTCAACCGCTGCGTCTAGATCGGCATCCGCACAGACGAGGATTGAGTCCTTGCCGCCCATCTCAAGAATGGTTCGCTTGATCCAGATCTGGCCGGGTCGCGTGCGGGCGGCGCGTTCGTGGATCTCAAGGCCCACGGCTTTGGAGCCGGTGAAGGCTATGAACCGGGTCTTGGGGTGCTCGACAATGGCGTTGCCAAAGGTTGCGCCGGAGCCAGGGCAGAAGTTGACCACGCCCGGCGGCATGCCTGCTTCCTCCAGCACCTCAAAGAACTTCGCGGCGATGGTGGGCGCGTCGCTCGAGGGCTTGAGGATGACGGTGTTGCCGGTGACGATGGAGGCCGCGGTCATGCCGGCCATGATGGCGAAAGGGAAGTTCCACGGAGGAATAACTGCGCCGACGCCCAGAGGAATGTAATGGAGTTCGTTGCGCTCACCGGGGAACTGGATGGGCGTGGTGGCAGCGGCAAGCCGAAGCGCCTCGCGGGCGTAGAACTCCAGGAAGTCGATGGTCTCGCCGACATCGGCGTCCGCCTCACCGGGGTTCTTTCCGACCTCGTAGGTGAGCCAGGCGTGGAACTCGAACTTGCGGCTGCGAATGATCTCGGCGACATTCAGCAGGAGCGAAACGCGCGTCTCGACCGGGGTGCGCGACCACGATTCGAAGGCCGTGAGTGCCGCGTCGATGGCAAGCTGCGTGTGCTCGGCTCCGGCCTTTTGGTGGACGCCGACAATCTGGGCGGGGCGCGCAGGATTGAGCGAGCGAATCTTACCCTCGGTGCGCAGGCGCTCGCCGCTGATGACAAGGTCGTACTCGCGGCCCAGCTGACTGGCAACGCGGTCAAGCGCGGCCTGCATGGCGCGTGCTGCTTCAGGGGCCTTGAAGTCGTGGAAGGCTTCGTTAACGAACTGGCCCTGCGGGGAGAGGGGCTGAATGCGGGTGGAAAGGGAGGCAGTAGCCATAGCAAGACTAGTTTAGTCCTGTGGGAGGCAGAATAGAGGTCTGCAGCGGCAATAGGATGCCTGCGGAGCGCCATACAAAGGCACGCAGGCGGCGCTTGTTGACAGATGGGCTGGCGGGGAGGGCCTCTGCTGTTGTCTTAAGGTGAGCGGAGGGTCAGGGAAGGAAGAACAGCTTGCTGAAAAAGTCGGAACGAAAGGCGAATTCGGCGAAGGATGGGTTAGCAAGGGCTAAAGCCCGACTCATTCTGCTGATTTTATTGGCCCGGCTAAAGCCGTGCCGTTGTTACAAAGCCACTCGATTGAGTTTTTCAGCAAGCTGGAAAGAAGGAACTCGTTTATCGGCCAGCCGGCTTTTTCCCCTTGAAGAGGAACTTTGCGACAAAGAAGACCACTGCGCCAATGAGCAGGAACCAGAAGGTGCTGCCCTCGGGAACCCTGGACTTGCGCAGGGGATGAGCCGGGGCATTGGTCTTGGCCAGGTTGGCTTTGGCGCGGCCTGCTTCGCTATTTGGGTCGTTGTTGATTGGGGGGGTGGTTGAAGGGGAGTAGCCGCAGGGTGGGTTTGCGCAGGCAGCGGGCTGGGCGTCGTCGCGGGTCTTGATCGCTGCGCCATTGGCGGTTAATGTGCCGGCGAACACGGTACCGGAGGCCAGGAGCACAAACAGCGCAAGAGCGGGAATGTACCGAAAATGGAGCACTTTCATCTACTACCTCCCAGGTATGTAGTTAGCGAGCGTGCGTTCGGTTAAGGAAATAATTGTGCAGTGGCATGGAAGCGGCTGCTGGGAACTGCGGGGGGAGCATCCGACGCCTGATGCGGATACAGTATCCCACAAAAGTGTCAAATTGCAAGGTTTTTTGGGGCGATCCTAATTACCATCCTATTAAAACCAGAGTACTTACGGCATTTTAAGAGATTCCATGAGATCTCGAGAGCTTTCAGAAGTGGATTTTTCCTGAGGAGAAATCTGTTGAGTGCAGGCCGCCGGGATTCGGCCGCCAGGCGTTTCCGGGGTTAGTTCAGTTTCAAGAGGTTTCTGTAATCGCTTCCGTGGATTTTGACATCTTGGCAGTGCGCTGGATCTTGTCCCAGTTGAAGGGTTTGCCGTCGATGGCGCGCTTGACGGTTTTGGCCAGGACCAGCGAGAAGAGCTGCCTATAGGCAAAGCGCTGCAGCCAGATGTGGAAGAGCAACCAGCCGTCGCCCTTGTTGGCGGGGTGGCGGCGCTCGAGCGAGAAGGCGATTGACGAGGTGACGAAGTCGATGAGCAGGAAGGCGCCGAAATAGGCGAGGAGCTTTTCAAAGCTGGCGGCGCTGGCGGCCTCGGGGTGGTAGTAGCGGTCCACAAAATAATTGAAGACCCCTGCGAGGAACATCAGGTCGATGAAGGGCGAAACCAGGGGGAGAAACATCTGGAAGATGACGATGTTGGGCAGCGCAAACAGTCCCATGGCCTTGTTGCGCACGAATGCGAGCTTGTGCTTCCACACAGCTTGCAGGATGCCGAAGGACCAGCGAAAGCGCTGGCGCATGAGGCCTTTTGCGTCGATGGGCGCTTCAGTGAAGGCCAGCGAGCGATCTTCGTAGTTGACGCGCCAACCCGCCTCGAGAAGGCTCATGGTGAGGTCGGCGTCCTCCGCGACCGTGTTCAGGGGATAGCCGCCGGCGGCTTTGACGGGCGCGGTGCGCCATGCGCCGATCGCTCCAGGAACCACCGTGACGACGTGGAAGAGGTCGAGCGCGCGACGCTCGAAGTTCTGGCTGGTGATGTATTCGAGAGCCTGCCAGCGAGTCCACAGGTTGACGCGATTGCCGACCTTGGCGTTGCCGGCCATGGCGCCGATGCGAGGGTCTTCAAAGTGGGGGATGAGCTTGGAGATGGCGTCGGCGGCGATGACGGTGTCTGCATCGATGCCGACGTAGATCTCTTCGGTAAGGCGGTCGAGGGCAAAGTTCAGCGCGGCGGCCTTGCCCCCGTTGGGCTTGGAGAGGACCTGGACGTGCCCGGCCGCAATCTCGCTGGCGTAGGCTTTGCGAGCCACTTCGGCGGTATCGTCGCTGGAGCCGTCATCGATGACGATGACGTGAAGGTTTTTGTAATCGGAGTTCAATACGGAGCGGATGGTGCGGACGATGACAGTCTCTTCGTTGTAGGCAGGAATGAGCACGGCTACGCGCGGATTGTAGCCGGGGGATGCAGGACGGTGCGGCCTGCGCAGGCGATCGATGATGGCGAAGAGGCCGACCAGCAAGAGGCGCCCGCTCATGAGGATGTCGCCGACGAAGAAGACCATGATAATGAACTTCTGAACGATGGCCAGAGAGGAGAAGGCGACTGAGTCGGGGATGGAGCGCAGGAATTGCAGGGGTGAGAGCTTGGGCATGACATCCGCTGTGGTCTTGCCCATAAGGGCGGAGACCTGGACGATGCTGTAGCCCTTGGCGCGTAGGGTGTCGATGAGGACGGGCAGAGCGGCGACAGTAGCGGAGCGGTCGCCGCCGCCGTCGTGGAGCAGGATGATGGAGCCGCGGAACTGCGGCTTTACTTTCATGTTGTCGAGCTGGGCGAGGATTGAGGCGACAATCTCGGCGGTCGTCTTTTTGGGATGCTCGTTCCAGTCGTTGGTGTCGAGCTTGCTGCCGATAATGGTGTAGCCGTCCTTCTGAATCTGGACGATGGGTGCAGCCTGGTCGTCCGTGTCGGGCTCCTCGTCGATGTCGTAGGGCGGCCGGAAGTAAAGCGGCTGCACGCCCAGTTTGCTGGCGAAGAGGCGCTCGGTAAGTTGTACTTCAAGGTCGAGCCGGCGCGGTGGAATTTCACTGATGTCGGGATGCGTATAGGTGTGGTTGCCGATCTCGTGGCCCTCGCGCATCACGCGCTGCATGACGCCCACGTTCTCAGCAGCCTCGGCGCCGATCATGAAGAAGGTCCCCTTGGCGTTCTTCTGCTTCAGGACGTCGAGGATCTTTGGGGTCCACTTGGGGTCGGGACCGTCGTCGAATGAGAGCGCAATCTCGTTCGCATGGTAGCCGTAGTATTCCACGGTGTAGGTGCGGGGATAGACGTCCATGTGCTCATCGATGATGAGCTTCTTGCGTGGATCGGTCTCATCGGTGTCGATGTTGACTGTTCGCTTTCCGGGCTGCGGCAGGCCGGTGACGCGAAGGATGTCGCCGTCGCCCTCGTTGTCCACGTCGTGGCCCGGTTGGACGGTGCCCAGCGCCTGCAGCGAGTCGGGACTGGAGGGCTTGTCCCAGACATTCCAGAGTGAGTTGTCTTCCTCGCCAAGGCGCCAGAGTGCGAATGTCTGCAGGCCGAGCGCACGCGCAGCGCGCAGCTCATTGAGCAAGGTGACGCCGTCGAGGAACCAGACAACATGGCGCTGGTTTGAGTCCTCGTCGATGTACTGGAAGTGGGGATTCAGTGAGTTGTAGTCGAGATCGAGATCGGCGTCGGAGTCTGAGGCACGCTGCCAGGCTTCCGTCACCGGCAGGTCTTCCGTGTTTACCACTTTAGGCTTCGGATGTTTGCGGTCCTTTGGGTTGGGGATGGTAAGAGCCCAGTCGTATCCGTAGTTGCCCACCGCGCAGATGATCTTCTCTTTGGGAACGATTTTGAGCACGCGGGTGAGGTTGCCGACGAACCAGTCCTGGCTGGCAATGGGGCCGGGTTCGCTGGTGGTCTGGTGCTCGTCGTAGTTCATCAGGATGATGCCGTCGGAGTTATCGGCGATGGCTTTGAGATCGGCATCGGAGGTGGCTACGGCGGTGTTCACATAAAGGCGCAGCCCGAGCGGTCGAAAATCACCAAAGAGCTCGTGGATGAAGGCGAGGTAGGCGGGAGTGGCCGCGTCAGGCAGGCTTTCAAAGTCAAGGGAAAGGCCACGATAGGCAGGGAAGGCCGCAAAGAAGCGCACGATCTGGCTACGCAGGGCAGCGCGCCGGGCCGGGTCGGCCAAAACATCGCCCATATTTGAGTCCCAGGCTCCGGCGACAGCGTTGTAGTTGTTCAGGTGGGGGAAGATTTCAGTGTCTTCCTTGGCAGCCTGAATCACGTGCTTCACCTTGTCGCCGTCGTCAGGATCGTGGACGCCGGAAGCATCGACAATGGCAAAGTCGCGATGGGTGTCAGGGTTGTTGCCCATCAGGGTGCCCTGCGGCGAGACGACATGGAGCCACTGGGGATAGAGCAGATCGATCTGGTGGATGTGCTCCTTGAGCGAGGAGTAGCTGGCCGCGTCGTCCTGGACGTAATAGGCGGCGCGCAGACCTTCACCCGTGTTGAAGGGAATGTCGGAGGGCTTGCGGTCGGTCTTGCGCCGNNGCGCTGAAAGCGCAGAACATTGAAGATGAAGCCGGCCAGCACCAGGGTAAAAACTACCGCGGAAATGTCAAGAATGCGGCGAAGGCGCTTCCATCGCTTGCGTTGAGGGTCGAAGAATATCTGACGATCGGGCATGCGGGTTGCGGTTAACCTGGTGGGCGAAGGCCTATAAGACAGTCTACGGTATACAGTACGAATCGTATGGATGAACGGAAAGAGAGTCAATTGAGCGGCGCGGCCGGCAGGAGCCAGTTGCCCTGGCGGCTGGGCGGCGCGCTGGCGCTGGTTTGCGGGGCGGTGTTGCGGCTGTGGATGATGCGTGCGATTCCACAGGTGGAGGGCGACACGCTGCTTTACGGGAATCTGGCTAAGAGCCTGGTGCTGCATGGGCAGTTTGCCATCGCGGATGGAAGCGGTGTGCTGCATGAAACTCTGCTGCGGCTGCCGGGGTATCCGTTATTTCTGGCGGCATGTTTTCGGCTCTTCGGCGTGGGGAATTACAACGCGGTGATCCTGGTCCAGATCGCGATGGAATTGGCGGGTTGCCTTCTGCTGGCCGGCTTCGCGGGGCGGATTGCGGGCGAGCGCATGGGCAGGGCCGCGGCGCAGGCGACGCTCTGGCTGGCAGCGCTGTGCCCCTTCACGGCCTCCTATTCGGTGGCGCCGTTGACGGAGACGGCGACGCTGTTTGCGATTGCGCTGGCGCTGTGGTCAATGAGCAAGTTCCACACGCGACCCAGCCTCTTCTCAGGTCCTGCATGGGCGAGCGCGCTGGCGTTTACCTTTGCGGTGAGCTTTGCCGCGATGCTGCGACCGGATGGGGCGCTGGTGGGCGTGGCGCTCGTGCCGGCGCTGCTGCTGGGCCTGCGTCCGGCGTTAAAGGGCAATAATAGGATCCCCGTGCGGCGGCTCGTCCGCATGGGAGCGCTGTGTGCGGTTTTGGCCGTGCTGCCATTTGCCGTTTGGGCCGCGCGGAACTGGCGGGTATTTCACATATTTGAGCCGTTGGCGCCGCGCTATGCCAACGATCCGGGTGAGCCGGTGTACCCAGGTTGGCAGCGCTGGATGAAGACCTGGTGCCTCGATTTTGTTTCGACCTACGATATCTACTGGAACGTGCCGGATGGGCCTTTCGACGTGAGCGCGCTGCCCGCGCGGGCATTCGACACGCCGGAGCAAAGGGCGGAGACGCAGGCGCTGGCAGCGGCGTACGACGACAATGGGCAGGATCTGTCCCCAGCAATCGATGCGGGCTTCGCGCGGCTCGCGGAAGAGCGGGTGAAGGCCGACCCGCTGCGGTTTTATGTGGGTCTGCCGCTGGGCAGGATGGCCGACATGTGGTTCAGGCCGCGCGTGGAGAACCTGAACATCGATCTCGACTGGTGGGTCTACGCACACCACAACGATGAGACGATCTTCAGCTGGTCCTACGTGACGCTCAACGCGCTGTATGTGCTGCTGGGCGTGGCGGGACTGTGCCTGCGGCCGAAATATTGGAAGTGGATGCTGCTTTATATGGTGCTGCGGAGCGCGCTGCTGACGACGCTGGAGGCCCCGGAAGCGCGCTACACGCTGGAGTGCTTCCCGATGCTGTTTGTGCTGGGGGGCGTGGCGATCGCATGGGCGATGAAATGGACCAAGGAGCAGCGATCAGCTTAGTAGTCGGCTGAGGGACGCGCCCGACAGCAGCTACTCTGTCCGGTAAGCGGTCTTGCTGTCGGTCTTGAACTTGAAGGCGTCAGCGGGAAGCGCCTGGTTCATTTTGAAGTTGGTGTAGTGGCCGATGTAGGAACTCGTGGAGCTGAGGGTGAATACCTGTTTCAGGCTCACGGCGCGATCGGGATCGACCCAGATGGTGACCTTGGGGACGTTCTTGCGAACATCGGGGTCCTTGGCAACCAACTCGAGCTTTTCGGTCTTGACCTGGGTCTTGCCGTCGGAGAGGCTTTCCGAGCCGAGGTAGGTGATGTCCCACTTTGATTCGAGTTCGCGGCCGCTGGCGCCGAAGCCAAGGATGAGGTAGCTCTCGAACTTGCCAACCTTGGAGTAGTTGGTGACCTCGTTGGGGCCGGGTTCGTAGAGACTGAGGACTCCGTTGTTGTAGGTGTAGGCCTTGGCAGACGGTTTTCCGTTGTGCTGGGTGAAGTGGACGCCCGCGCGGAAGGAACCGTCTTTGCGCTCGTAGTAGACCACGCCCTTTTGCACGTCGGTATCAGGAACGGGATCGGTCTCAATGGTGTCGAATTCGACATCGGCAGCGGCTGAGCGGAAGGTCTTGGCAGACTCGTTAAGACGCTCGAGCACTTTAGCCTTGTCGTCGGCCGCAGATGCGGCTGCGGCGTGAACGGCTGGGGCTACGAGACAAACAGACCATAAGGCTACTATGGGCACAACAAAAACGAGGCTGAATCGAACGCGCATAAATATCCTTACTCAATTCGACGCTGGATTAGGGCGGAAGAAGCAGAAAAAATGCGGTAGAAGTTACACAGAATCAGCGGTGTGCCCAGACCTTCCACACTGCATGACCCTGGGCGTCGGTCCCCGTCTCCCAATGCTCGACAAAGACATCGTCGCCGGTGACCGGCTCAATGGCCTTGCGCAGAGCGTTTTTGACCACGGGGTTGGGCGCGGAAGTGTTTAGATCCAGCTCCACATCCGAGGCCTGCACCGTCACGATCACGCCGTGGCCGTCGTTGCCGATGACCTGGATGGGATGCACGGGTCCGCCGATCGGAGAGGGCTTGTCGCCGTAGTTCCACAGCCAGGGCGTGACAAAGATGAAGGCGAGGATGAGCGTAACCATCACGTCGTAGTGGAAGGTGCCGCGTGAGTAGGTCCAGTAGAAGTAGCTGAGAAGGATTTCCTTCACAGTGCGGTGAGGCTTGGTGGTGATGCTGTCGGGTTGAGTCACGATTGTTTCTCGATTCGTTGCAGTCCGCCCATGTAGGGGCGCAGGGCTTCGGGGACGAGCACGGAGCCGTCGGGCTGCTGGTAGTTTTCCAGGATGGCGAGCCATGTGCGGCCCACGGCGAGACCGGAGCCGTTGATGGTGTGTACGAACTCGGGTTTGGTCTTTGTCGATGGAGGGAGCGGGCGCTTTGTTCCATCCGGATTGATTACGTGTCGCTCAGTTTGCACGTGATCGCGGAAGCGGATGTTGGCACGACGGGCCTGGAAGCCTTCGAAGTTGGAGCAGGAAGAGATTTCCCGGTAAAGCTGCTGCCCCGGCAGCCAGACCTCAAGGTCAAAGGTCTTTGCTGAGGAGAAGCCGGTGTCGCCCGCGCAGAGCAGGACGCGGCGGTAGGGCAGGCCGAGGGCTTCGAGGATCTCTTCGGCGTCGCGGGTAAGTGCTTCATGTTCGCGGTCGGAGTCCTCGGGCTTGGTGAACTTGACCAGCTCGACCTTTTGGAACTGATGCTGGCGGATGATGCCNNATGATGCCGCGCGTGTCCTTGCCCGCTGCGCCAGCCTCGGCGCGGAAACAGGGGGTGTAGGCCGTGAGGCAGATGGGAAGGCGCGCTTCGTCGAGGATTTCGTCGCGATAGAGGTTGGTGACGGGGACCTCGGCGGTGGGGATGAGCCAGTGGTCGCTGTCTTTGAACTCGCCTCGGGCGACGGCTTCGGCGTCGGCATCGGAACATCGGAAGAGGTCATCTGCGAACTTGGGTAGTTGGCCGGTTCCGAAAAGCGATTTGGAGTTGACCATGAAAGGTGGCAGAACTTCGGTGTAGCCGTGCTTCGCGGTGTGCCGGTCGAGCATGAAGCTGACGAGCGCCCGCTCGAGCCGTGCGCCCGCGCCCATGTAGACCGCGAAGCGCGCACCGGAGAGCTTGGCGGCGCGTTCCAGGTCGAGAATGCCGAGAGATTCGCCAATCTCCCAGTGGGGCCTGGGGGTGAAGCCGGCCGGGAACGTGGGGATCTGGCCCCAGGTCTTGACGGTGACGTTGTCCGCTTCTGACTTGCCGGCGGGAACTTCGTCGCGCGTCAGGTTGGGGATGCTGGCCAGCGAGAGGCGGAGCTTCTCGTCGAGCGAGGCCGCGGTCTTGTCGAGCTCCTCGAGCTTGTCTTTGAGCTGGCGGGTCTCCTCCTGAAGCGCGGCGGCCTGTTCCTTGTTGCCGGCCTTCATGAGCGCGCCTACCTGCTGGGAGAGCTCGTTGCGGCGGGCTTTCGCCTGCTCGGCGGCAGTGATGGCCTCGCGGCGCGCGCGGTCAAGGGCGTGGAAGTCGCCGAGGAGAGCAGCGGGGTCGGCGCCGCGGGCGCGGAGCTTTGCTTCTACCAACTCGAGGTTGGCGCGGACAAACTGCAGGTCGAGCATACGCTTCCAGTTTAAATGAGGACGGGCAGGCGATGCTGGTTGGGGTGAGTCTAGGTGAGCGGCGGGGACGGCTGCGGCTTCTCCGGCCATCCGGGCAGGGACTGGTCGCCAGTGATAAGGCGGGCACCGCGGGAAAACGTGAAGTAGGTCCAGACCCACGTCAACAGCACCGCAAAGCGATTGCGGAAGCCGATGAGGAAGAAGATGTGGACGGCGATCCAGGTGATCCAGGCGGGGAAGCCGCCGAGGTGGGCCTTGAAGGGCCACACTACATTGGCTACGGCGTCCATGCGGCCGATGGTGGCCATGTCGCCTTTGTCGAAGTAGCGGAAGGCGGGGCGGGGCTTGCCTTTGAGATCGGCGGCGATGGCGTGTGCGGCATAAGTGCCCATCTGCATTGCCGGCTGCGCCACGCCGGGAACCTGGTGGCCGTCCTGCTCGAAGTGAGCGAGATCGCCGACAACGAATACATTGGGCAGACCTGGGGGATTGAGGTGGTCATCGACCAGCACGCACCCGCGCTTGTCGAGCTGGACTGCTGCGGCGGGCGTTGCCGGGGGACTGGGCGGCGCGGCCAGCAGCTTGCCCAGCGGCGAGGCCTGTACGCCGGCGGCCCACAGCGTGACCACAGCCTCGATTCGGGTGGTCGTGTCGCCGTGCTTGGCCTCGACCCAGCCGGGACCGAGGTTGGTGACGCGCGTACCGGTGTGGACCTCGACTCCGAGATGCGTGAGCGAAGCTTCGGCTTTGGCGGAAAGATCTGCAGGATAGGCGGCGAGAACGCGTGGGGAGCCTTCGAGCAGAAGAACGCGCGATTTGGACGGATCGATCTGGCGGAAGTCGCGGCGCATGTAGAGGCGGGTGATGTCGGCGATCGCGCCGGCCAGCTCCACGCCCGTTGGTCCTCCGCCGATGACGACAAAGTTGAGTGGCGGATGGGAGCCATGCTCGACCATCTGCCGCTCGGCCAGCTCAAAGGCGAGCAGAACGCGGCGGCGAATTTCGGTGGCGTCTTCGACTGACTTGAGGCCGGGAGCGAGCGGGGCCCAGTCGTCGCGGCCAAAGTAGGAGTGCGTTGCGCCGGTGGCGATGATGAGGTAGTCGTACGCGAGCGTCGCGCCCGAGGCACAGGAGACCGCGCGGGCCGAAGTGTCGATGCCGGTCACCTCATCCATCAGCACCGAGGCGTTGGGCTGGTTGCGCAAGATTGAGCGGATGGGTTGGGCGATGTCGGCGGGCGAAAGAACGGCGAGGGCCACCTGGTAGAGCAGCGGCTGAAAGGTGTGGTGGTTGCGGCGGTCGACGAGGGTGAGGTCGACGGGAAGATGAGCGACGCCGCGTGCGGCGTTGAGGCCTGCAAAACCGCCGCCGATGATGAGAACGCGGGGACGGGCGGTGGGAACAGATTGGGCGGGCTGGGCCACGGGGGCAACCTCCTGTGCTCGTTTAGTTGATGCGCCGGGATGGGGTTAGGTGACAAGGAGGTGGGGCGACCTTCCCAGAGTTTGGGATTTTCCAGCCGGATCGGAGGTCGGCTGCGAAGAATTGGGCAGGATTGTTCCGTAAATCATGCGAGGCGGCGAAAAGCTTCCCTCAGGGGCTAAAGCCCGACTCATTCTGTCCACTCTATTGGCCCGGCTAAAGCCGTGCCGTTGTTACAAAGCCCCCGGGTAGAGTCTTTCAGCAAGCTGTGAAGTCGTGCCCCGATACAAGACTTTTCTGGTTGTCGGCACGACTAAAGTCGTGCCCTGATACCAAACGCTTTGTTGGATTCTTCAGCAATCGGCGGTGAACTTGCAGACGAGGAGGGTCATGTCGTCGTACTGGGGCGCGCCTGCTGCAAAGTTTGTGGCTTCATCAAGAACGGTGTGCAACAGCGCGTCGGCGGGGAGTGCGGCGTTTTTTTCGAGGCAGGCGATCATGCGCTCTTCGCCCCACTCTTCCTGGTCCACAGTCATTGATTCGCTAATGCCGTCGGTGAATGCGAGCAGAATGTCGCCAGGCAGGATGGCGAGGTTGGACTGTTCAAATTCGGCNNGCGTTGTGGCCGGCGTTCACGTAGCTGAGTATGCGCGAGTGGGGGTCGTATTGCGCGTAGAAAAACGTGGCGTATCTGTTGATGGCCGAGGCTTCAAAGACCAGCAGGTTGATCTCGCGCATCATCGCGGCAAGGTCGTGGTTCGAGGTGCGGGTCATGCCGCGGAGTGAGGCGCGCAGGCTGGCCATCAGCAGCGCGGCGGAGATGCCCTTGCCGCTGACGTCGCCGATGGCAATACCCAAAGGGCGCGACCCATCGGGGGCGGCCGGCAACTCAAAAAAGTCGTAGTAGTCTCCACCGACGCCGAGCGCGGGGCGGCAGTGTCCGGCATAGTCGAGGCCGGGAACCGCAGGCAGCGTCTGCGGGAACATGCGCTCCTGCACTTCGCGTGCAATCTCCATCTCGCGGTTGAGGCGCTCGCGGTGAGCTGCTTCTGCGGCGAGAGAGTGCAGGAGTTCGCTGTTCTCGATGGCCAGGCCGGTGTGGAGAGCGACGGACTGGAGGAGGTTGCGGTCGGCGCGAGAGTAAGGCTCCTCACTGCGCTTGGGCCCAAGGGCCAGAACGCCCGAGAGGCGCGAACGTCCGGGCAGAGGAATCAAAATCTCGGCGCCAAGTTCGCGAAGTGCGGCGCGTTCGGCCTCGGTGGCGGCCACGGCCCAATCCTGCGGACTGTCGAGGCGCAGGTTGGGCGCCGGACCCTTGGCGCGCGAGAGGGCAGTCATGGTGCCCGAGCCTGCTGGCAGGGCGATCTCATCGCCGAAATCGACGCCGGCTGTGCCAACTCCGGTGGCCATTTGCAGCCGGAATGTATCTCCGCTGCGCAACAGGATGGCAATGCGATCGACGTGCATCGCATCCCCGATGCACTTGGCGACGGTATTCATCAGCGGGCGGGTGTCAGTGAACGTCTGCACCTGCTGGGCCAGCTCCGCGAGGATCAGCTCGGAGGAATAGGACTCGCGGAAAAAGCGCTTGTCGATGAAGGTGGAGAGGCCTTTGGCTGCGCGGAAGCGCCAGGCGAAGAGAAGCACGGCAAACGCCAGGACCGTGATCTGGTCTTTGGCGCGTTGAGGGTTGTGACTGAAGACCATGCTGATGGACCAACTCAGGCCGGCGATGAGCGCGGCACGGATGATCCAGATTCCGGTGCGGGCTAGGGCATACTGCGAGCCCTGACGCAACAGATTGCGCAGTTCCATGGCGCGCTGCACGACGACAGCGTATGCAAGGGAGAGCGGGAAAAGGGTGAAGATGAGGAGCGCCGATAGCAGAATCCAGCCGGGAACGCTGTCGCCGAAGTCGCGCCCGGTGAGGAGCGCGAACAGAACCACGCCCATCATCGGGATGGATCCGACGAAGGATCCCCAATAGATGATCTTCAGGCGCCGTCGCTGATCGGGGGGAGTGCCTTTATAGAATGCCTTGCGGGCGATTGCGTTGAAGTAGATGCAGATGGGCACCATGAGGAACCAGACCTGCACCTGGAAGTGCTTGAGCAGAATTGGAGACAACCACGCGACTGAGTCAAAGTTGAAGCCGAAGCCGAAGAGCCAGATGATATCGAAGACGTTGAACGCGGCGACGGCGGCAACGATGATCCATTTGAACCAGGGGAAGCGGCGGTCCAGACCGGAACGCTCAGGAAAGTAAATCCCGAAGAGCATGATTGAGAGCGGTCCTGCGCCCTGGATCAAGGTGTTCCACAGCCCGGCGACTACATAGAAGGCAGCCGACACGTACCCGGCGTTTATGAAAATCGACGAGAAGTAAGCGAGGATGCCCAAAAAGAGCCACGCATTCTTGTCGGCGGGTTTTGACAGGACGACCCAGAAGCCGAGCAGGAGACCGCCAAGCGGAAAGACGATGCGAAGGAAGTAGAGCGGCATGAGGAGCCGAAAGAACTCTGGCGCCTTCGGTGTCGCCGGCTCGAGGCGGATGGAGACGGTTCGGGGCGGCCCGTCCTGAGTGAGATCAAGGTGGCCGGGAAAGTTGGAATTTGCGGGGTCACGGCCCTTTCGAAAATCGTTGGGGGTCGGGCTCGGAATGAAGGTGACGGTCAGCAGACCGCCGGCCTTTGATTTCCGCAGTTCGTCCAGNNCCACGTTTCGGTGGAATCCAAAGTACATGGGCATGCGCGGAACGGTAGGGTCGTAGGTCGATTGGATTGCGAAGACGACGGAATTGATGTAGCAGTTGAGTGACACCGCCGCGACCAGCGCGAGAAGTATGTATTGGAGGCGTGGGGAGCGCATGGCAGTTTTGCTGAGATGCCCATGCTAGCAGATTGCGGGCTTTGAAAGGCGCGTTGGGAAAACGGTTGGAGGCGCGCAAGGTCATCGGCGGGACAGACGCTCGGGTCGATGTCAAGGGTGCTGCTCGATGGCGATGTTCACGCTGGCGGTGTTGCCTGTGACGGCGAGGGCCTGGAGCGTGGTGGGGATGCCGGGGAGGGACGCGGGGCTGAAGGTGACCGTACCGTCGATTGCCGAAGTGGCAGTGGCGACCTGGGTAGCGAGGAGATTCGAAGGCGCGCAGAGCTGGTGTGAGCCGCATGGAGGCGCCCAGGCGTAAAGCGCCTGGTAGAGCGCGACGGAGCCGCCGGCCATGGGGTTGCCATCCATGTCGAGGATGCGGAGGGTGACCTGCGCAGGGGTGGATTGTACCGAGGTGATCTGGCTGACGCCGGAGACGGCCTGGAGCGATGCGTACTCGGGGCGAGCGCCGAGAGCGGTGTAGGTGACGCACTGGCTGGTTCCGTTGAGGCATGCGCTGATGGTGGCGAGCTGACCCTCGGCGAGCGGACCGACAGTGAGTTGGCGCGTGGCCAGGCCGCTGGGGTTGGTGATTGCGCCGGAGGTGTCCTGTGCGGTGAGGCCGGAGGTTCCCGATTGCCAGAAGACTGCCTGGCCCGCGGCGGGCTGGCCGTTGTTGAGGACAAGAGCTTGAACTGTCCAGGGAAGGGTTACGCCGGCGGCAATAGAGAGCGAGGGCGTGAGCGCGGCGATTACGGCAGGAGCACCTCCGGAAAAATGCGATTGAAGGCTGGCTCCGTTGGTGAGTGCGGCGGTGACGATGGACGGGTTGGCATCGACGGCGGTGATGTTGAGCGAGGCGCGGCCGTCGCCGGTTGCGGTTATCGAGCAGGTGGGCAGGCCGCAGGAGAGCGTGGCGGTTCCTGAGGTCACGGTGTAGACAACGGTGACGCCGCCAGCGGGGTTGAGGTCGGAGCCGAGGGCCTGGACGGAGAAGGGAAGCGGCACGCCGATGGGCACTGTGTTTGCGGGGGCGGAGAGCAACGTGATCGAGTCGCCAATGCCAGAGTCGTAGCTGACGCCACTGCCGACGATGGTGGCTGCATAGAAGCTGGGCTGATCGTCAACTTCCACATCTACTGAACCAGTTACGCCATTCGCCGCCGGCGGAGCGATGGCGGTGATCTCGTTGGGAGAGATGCTGGTGACGATGGCGGGCTGGCCGCCGACGAGAACAGTATCGGCAGAGCGAAAGCCCATGCCGCGAATGACGATGGGTCCACCGCCTGCCGGAATGCGCGGCGGGGTGACGGTATCCGCGTAGAGCAGAAATCCGGCGTAGGCGTAGTCGGGCCGGCCATCGCCGCGCTCATCGGCGACACCGATGCGGACAATGTCGTCGCCCGCGGCCGCGACACGCAGCCAGGTCTCGCCGGGGGCCACGCCGTTGAGCCCAGGCGATGCGCCAACTGCATTGGCGGTGGCCGCGTCGAATCCATCCCAGACGCCAATGGCGGGCATGGCTTTGGAATCGGTTGGCGCCCCGGTCTCGTCGAGCGCTTGCGTCACGATGGTGAACACCCGGTTGCCGCGCACCGGGAAGCTGAACCAATCGGTCTGGGCGATCTGCGACAGTCGGCCCATCCACATGCCGGAACCGGTCATCGCACGCGGCGCGTTCACGGTTCCAATGGCGTCCTGGTAGCCGCCCGAAGCGGAGTCAGAGAGGTTGACGGTAAGCGTGTTTGCGCCACCGGCTGCGAGTGCCGGGACGGCGAGCGTGGGAAGGGTTCCGGAGGGCGTAACCTGGCCATCGGCGTAGGGCCCGACCGACGCATTCATGATGTAGAGCGGGTTGATGGCCTCGAAGGTTACCTCATAGCTGGCCGAGGATACGCCCTGTGGCAGCGGTATTCCGCTGAGATCGAACGTGCCTTGAACCGATGCGTCCGTGGATCCCCACGTCGTAAGTGGCGTGCCGTTCGAGTCGGTGTAGCCGTTGACAGGATTGCCGTGATTGCCGCTGAACGTGGCGCCGGATACGGCGGTAACCGTGTACTGATAGAGCGGATTTCCGTTTGCATCGAGCGGGCGGGCGACCACATTCACGCCCTGCATGCCGTAGCCGCCGCGGAAGGTGATCACGCCTTGGATTGAGACGGTGTTGGCGGCGGTGATCTGCTTGCCGGGGAAGCTGGCGAGGTTTGCCGCGGTGATGGGATAGATGCGGTTCAACGCGGCAATGTCGTCATAGCGCAGAGAGGTGGGGTTGGGAATGCAAGCGCCGCCGGAAGCGGAGCAGGTTCCACTCAGCGGTTGCATCACTGGCCAACCCTGCGTTCCGCCGGGGAGCGAATCGGTGAGCGCCGTGGGGTTGACCTGCGAGTAGTCGAGCCCGAGCACGCGGCCAAATGCGCGCTCCAGCTCGAAGCTCATCATGGTGACAAGGTCGGGCGTCGTGGCGCAAAGGCCGTTGAGCACGATGACCGCGTGGGCGATGGTTGCGTCTTGGTTGATGGTGTCGAGCCACACAAATACGCCGTTGTTCTGGCAGGTGTCGGGCTTGCTCGTCCCGGCGCCGAAGATCGCGTCGACGACGGAACCATCGGCGTCGTAGATGACAGCGAGAGGATAGTTGATGGCCGAGGGCGTAACGTCGGCCGGCGCCGTGATCACGCCATCGGTTGCGGCAATGTTGAGGGTGCCAACGTCTTCATTCAGCGGGCCCTTATCGTTGAGGGTGACACCGGCTGTGGGGACGGCGCTCCATATCGAGGCGGCAGCATCGACCATGGCCGTAGCCTGCTGGTTTGAGATTGTGGAATTCAACGGCCCCTGATCGACGTAATAGTTCACATGGCCGCCAGCCCAATGAACAGGCTGGCCCAGCACAGCGGAGTTGAAGTAAGTAGCACCTGCGATGTACTTGGGACCGCCCCCGCAAGCCGGCTTTGGAAACATGCCCGCAAACAACCCGGCAGAAACAAAGGGAAGGACGACTCGGCGCAGCATGAGGGCTTGAACAAAGCGCATGGCTGATGCTCCCGGAGGTATTGCCGGGCCGCCGCCGCCGCTTGAGCGGCCGGGCCGTCCAAGTGCCGGCAGGCGGCCACACGGGACTTATCGGATGCATCGAAGTGACACAAAAAGCACGGAAATAATTCGCGAATGCTAAGAGTTGGGCCGTACATCACAACCTGTAGTTCGCTTCCCAGGAGGGTGCTTCCCAACCCCCGGAGAATGAAGGGAATGCTGAATCGAAGTTCGGGTTGAGATGGAATTTGGAACCGGCTGAAGGAGCCAGGTTCAATGAAATCGCCGGGGAGGGCGTTCAAACGCTGCCCCAATTTGCAACACTCAAACGGGTTCGAATTCGCGAACAGCCGCAAACCAGATTCATGAGTGCGGCGGCTCGAAGCAGTGCACGAGCTTTCCTGCAAACCGGCGCATATAACCCATTCAGGCCATTTTCTTTAGCCAGGATTTCTCGCTACGATCAATCGTCGGCCATTTTTGTTACTTCTGGGAAGAATCCCCCGGATGAACTGGAAAATGCGCGCGGATGTCCGATAAGAGGGGTACGAGAATCGATGAGCACTGGCAGGGAGGGTCCCATCGGAAACCGCGTGCGTCTGGGCGATCTTCTGGTTCGTGCCGGCCTGATCTCCGAAGAGGATGTTCAGACGGCACTTTCGCGCCAGCGCGAGCTTGGCGGCCGACTCGGCGATAATCTCGTTGCCATCGGCGCGATTGCGCAGCCGGACCTGAACTCGTTTGTCTACAGAATGCCTGCCGGCCCGCCGGACATCGCGTCTACCGGCCTCGAAACCTCCGACCTGATTGCGCTGCTGATGAAGCTGATCTACACCGAGAGGCTGGAGACGGTTCGTCAGTTCAAAAATGCAATCAAGCTGCCCTATCACCTTGTCCTCGAACTGGTGCGGATGGCGGTCGATAACAAGATGCTGCGCAACCTGGGTGCGGGACGCTCCGACAGCCCCATCGACTTTGGCTATGCATTCACCGAGGAAGGGCGGCGGTACACGCTGGATGCGCTGGAGCAATTGCGCTACGCGGGCCCCGCGCCGGTCACGCTGGACGATTTTGTTCACCAGGTATGCCTGCAGCGGCCCACAAACGAATTGGTCACCGTGGAGGGAATCACCAAGGCCATCGGCGACCTGGTGGTCTCGTCGGACTTGCTTGAGCAGTGCGGGCCGGCGCTGAACTCAGGCCGCGCGATCCTGCTCTATGGTGCGCCCGGAAACGGCAAAAGCTCAGTAGCGCGGCGGTTCGCCAGCGTTTACAAAGACGTGATCTACGTGCCCTATGCGGTGACGGTCGACGGACAGATCATTCGCGTGCATGATCCCAGCTTCCATTTCCCGGTGGAGCCCTCAGCGGAGGATGAAGAGGTCGAGGGCACGTTTGTGCGGCAGGAAGAGGTGGATGAGCGCTGGGTTCCCTGCAAGCGGCCTTTTATCATCACGGGAGGCGAGCTCACGCTGGACATGCTCGACCTGCGCTACGACACAAACGGCAGCTTCTACGAAGCGCCGCTGCATATGAAGGCGCTGGGCGGTTGCTTCATGATCGACGACTTTGGCCGCCAGTTGGTAAGTCCGAAGGACCTGCTCAACCGCTGGATTGTGCCGCTTGAGAATCGCGTGGACTTCCTGAAGCTGCACACGGGCAAAAGCTTTTCTATTCCCTTTGAGGAGCTGATCATCTTCTCCACCAACCTGGAGCCGGATGACCTGATGGATCCTGCGTTTCTGCGGCGGCTTCCCTACAAGATCGAGGTTGGGCCGCCGCGGCACGCGCTTTATCAAAGAATCTTCGAGATAGAGTGCGAACGCGCCGGGCTGTTGCTGCCCAGCTATGTGTTCGACACGATTGTGAGCAAGATCCGGGATGAGATCGGGATGGATCTGGCTGCCTATCAGCCGAAGTTTATTGTGGACCAGGTGGTGGCGACATGCCGATTCCTTGGCGAGGCCGCGCACTTCGAGCCCCGGTTCATCGACTACGCGGTAAGGAATCTGGGCGTGCGGCGTGCTCATTCGCCGGAGGCCCATTCCGCGACGACGCATGCTGGCGCGGGGCATCCTCCGGCGAGGCATCCCGCGGAGGCGCACTCGGGACCGGCGCTGGTTGGGCACCACTGAGCCGGCGCCTGATGGGCGAAAGCTGAGCGGGCGATCGCTCGCCGGTACCGTGCGTTAAATCTCCGGGTAGAAGCTGAAAAACGCGTCGAGGCTCTGCTTGAGCTGCTTCTCGATCTCTTCGCGCGAGCCCTCGATCACATGCATGGTCACGTGCGCTTCGTGGCCGTTCGCCAGCTTCAAGGTAGCGTCCTTGATTTCTGTCACTTCGCCCTCGGGCAGCAGGCGAAGACCGTAGATGAGAGTCAGATTGGCCATGAATTACATCATAGTAGGGTTCAGGGTTCAGGGATCAGGGAACAGGGAATTTAGAATGGATGGGACGGAAAGAGGATTCATGAGCGATATTCGCGACACGGTAATTCTGGGCTCGGGATGCGCCGGGCTCACGGCAGCCATTTATACGGCACGCGCGGGGCTCAAGCCTCTGGTGCTTGAAGGCCACGAGCCGGGCGGGCAACTGTCCATCACCACGCTGGTTGAGAACTTCCCCGGCTGGCCTGACGGCATTCAGGGGCCCGAACTGATCGCCAACATGAAGAAGCAGGCGGAGAAGTTCGGCACGACCTTTGAGCACGGCCACCTGAACCGCGTTGAGTTGGGCGCTCGGCCCATCAAGCTGCACACGTCCAGCGGCGAAGTTCACACGCGGACGCTGATCGTTGCCTCTGGCGCAAGTGCCCGTTGGCTGGGTCTCGAGAGCGAGCAGGCATTGATCGGCCACGGCGTGTCGAGCTGCGCCACCTGCGATGGGTTTTTCTTCCGCGGCAAGGATATTGCAGTCGTCGGCGGAGGTGATTCTGCCATGGAGGAGGCGCTCTTTTTGACTCGCTTTGCCTCCAAGGTGACGCTGCTGCA
>PMXB01000168.1 GCA_003165935.1 Acidobacteriaceae bacterium
CTTTTTCTCACAGGTGATTCGGTTCGCGACCTTACGAGCGGACACGCGGTGCGTGATCTTGAGGTAGCGGTTCATGGAAATGCGCTCAAGCTGAAGAAAACAATTGAGAAAGTAGGCGGGAAGATTTGGGGCGAAGACGAGCCATCAAAGAGCCTCTTCGTCTGTTTTCCGGGGACCGTGCGGGTTGACGTGGTCAGCACGCACAGAATCGACTACCCCAAGCCGGGCAAGGCCGTCCACCACCCGGCTACCATTCTCGAAGATTTGCGCAGGCGCGACTTCACCGTCAACGCCATGGCCATCTCGCTGAATGAAGGCTCCTTCGGCCTGCTGATGGATCCGCTGAACGGCGTTGCAGACATTGAGACCCGGACTCTGCGTCTGGTCTCGAATTACGGGTTTCTTGAGGAGCCATCTCTTCTCATTCGTGCAACCCGCTACCAGACCCGTCTCGGCTGGGAGATGGACCCCAAGACCCGGACTCGCTATGAGAATGCGGTCGCCGAAGGGGTGATCGAGCATCTTTCCGAGACTGCCCGGAGTCAGGAACTCGAGCAGATCGGCCATGAAGAAGAAGGACTTCAGGTCCTGCAGGCTCTGGAGACAGCGGGCTGGATGAAGGTACTCTTCCCAGCGTGGACCGCCGCAAAGGCTGATGCTGAAAAACTGAGCGCGCTTCACGATCTTGCAGTGGAGCTATTTGTCCAGGGTGTTCACCCTGACATTTCGGCTGCGCAAATGCAGTTGCTCACTGCTAAGCTCGCTCCCAAGGATCTGTCCGCGCTTAAGAAAGCTATGCTGCGCCCAGGCTTTGTGGAGGAATGGAACAGTCTGGACTCGCTGGCATCCAAGTTTGCAAAAGTTCTGCTGTCCAAAGAGAATGCGACACCCTCGGCAGGCTTCAAGCTTTTCACCAGCTATGATCCGGAAGCAATTCTCTGGCTTGGATTTACCACCAAAGACATGGCCGTAAAGGATCGCTTTAACCAGTTCCTGAAGGTCTGGCCCGAGGCCAAGCAACGCATCCCTCATGCACTCATGCAGGAGATGCGGATCACCCCCGAGTTGGCCATCTACGCGGATGTCGTACATCAGATCTTTCTGCAGGTCATTGACGGCAAGCTGGAAACGCCGGAAGAGATGCGCGCTTTCCTCGAGCCACATTCTCCGCCTGCTCCTCCACCGCAGGTCACGATCAAGCGCACGCGCGCCAAGCGCTCTGAAGCCAAAGCCAAGGAGCGTTCATTCGAAGACGACGAAGAGGGCGAAGACGATCTCGAAGTCGACGACGAGGTCGATGAGATTGAAGGCGATGATGAGGAGTTGGACCTGGGCATAAAACTGCCCAAGGTGGATCTCGACGCTGACCTGGAAGAAGAACCGGAGTCTGGAGACGACGATCTGGACGGCGACGACGAAGAGCCGACTCCGAAGCGTGGGGCCAAGGCGGCTGCGGCAACGAAAGGCTCGGCAGGCAAGGGGAAGAAGGCGGCTGCGCCGGCTGAAGCTCCCAAGACCGCTGCCACGGTAAAGCCAGCAGCCTCTCAAGAGAAGCAAGTAGAGTCGGCCAAGCCACCAACCAAGGCTCCCGAGAAGCCAGCCCCGAAGGCTCAGGTGGCTTCTAAAGCTCCAGCAAAGGCAGTGGACAAGGTGGCAGCGAAGGTTGCCAAGCCCGCGCCGAAGCCCAAGCTAGCGCCCAAGCCTAAACCGGCGCCGAAGCCAAAGCCCAAGCCGAAGGCGTCCCCGAAATCAGTTGCAAAATCCGCCTCGGCAAAAAAGGCAATCAGTTCTAAGGCTGCGAAGCCCGCAAAGTCCGCCAAGCCCACGCCGAAGAAGGCACCTGGTAAACCGGGAAAGAAGAGATAGCAAGCAGACGTTGTTCCAGGTTCGACTCTCAGCAGGGTATCGGATGCTCCGAAGAGTTGTGCCCATGGCCTTCCGTCGTGCGGATATTCGGCCTCCCGTGCTAGCTTAGGAAAATCGCGGAGGTCATTCGATGCGGTTGCCGCTCGTCAGCACTCGGCCTGGCTTTTCTCAATCCGTCCGCTCTCTGTTTACCAGCCTCATCGTCATTTGCGTTTTGGGTGCGGGCGTCCTTGAAGCGGCTCCCGGCGGCGTTACCGCGGCATCCGATACCCAGTCGCAGCCCGGATATCGCTTTGAGCGAGGCGGCTGGACCTACGTCCACCTCGAAGGGACACCCGCGGAGATTGGCTATCAGCATGGACGGCTTCTGGCCAGGGAAATTGCCGACACACTCGCGGTCATCAAGCTTGAAAACACCCACAATACGAAGCGCAACTGGGAGTTCTTTCGCGATGCGAGCCGCAAGATGCTCTGGCCGCACATCGATGCAGAGTACCAGCAGGAACTCAAGGGAATCGCGCGAGGGGCGCAGTCCCGCGGCGTGAACATTGACGTCTGGGACATCGTTGCCCTGAATGGTGGCATCGAGCTGCCAGAGTATTACGTTCCCTGGCTCAACAAACGTGAGAAAACTGAGAACACTCCGCACATCTGGCCGTCTGGCCGCTGCACGGCCTTCATCGCTACTGGGAGTTATACCAAGGGCGGCAGAATCGTAATCGCGCACAACAACTGGTCGAGTTACGCCGAGGGTGAGCGCTGGACCGTGATGTTCGACATTCAGCCAACGCACGGTCATCGCATGCTTATGGACGGCCTGCCCGGCGTGATCACCAGCCAGGATGACTTCGGGGTTAACGACGCGGGCATCATGATCACCGAAACTACTATTACGCAGTTCGTTGGGTGGGACCCGGATGGGACGCCCGAGTTTGTGCGCTCGCGCCGTGCCATGCAGTATGCCTCGTCGATCGACGAGTACGTAAAACTCATCAAGGATGGAAACAACGGCGGCTACGCAAACGATTGGCTCATCGGGGACCGCAAGACCGGTGAGGTTGCCTATCTTGAACTGGGTCTCAAAAACACACCGCTCTGGCGATCGAAGGATGGCTATTTCATCAGCACTAACTTTGCGCGCGATTCATCGTTGATCAAGGACGAGACGGACGGGTTCGACCTGAAGAACATGTCGAGTTCGCCGAATGCTCGCCGCGTGACGGCCGAAAAAGAGATCGAGAGCGCCAAGGGCCAGATCGACGTGCAACTGGCGGAGCAGTTCCTCTCGGATCACGTTGATAGTTACCTGGGCAAGGTGGAAGCCGACCAGCGCTCGCTTTGCGGTCATGTCGATAAGGCGAAAGAGGGCGTTCCGGTGTTTGATTGGGGACCATACTTCCCGGGGGGTGCTGTTACCGGCAAAGTCACCGATTCGGAGTTGGGCGGGAAAATGTCTCTCATCAGCCACGCCGGCCACCCTTGCGGGGAAGACTTTCTGGCGGCGCCGTTCCTTGAGGCACATCCTGAGTACGAATGGCTGCGGCCGATTCTGAAGGATATGAAAGCCGGCCCGTGGACCCAATTCGCCGCGGGCGAGAAGCAATAGGAATCAAGGACTTGGATAGGCTTTGCCGAGCGCAGATTGTGGGCCAGGCAGTTCTCTGTGAACTATCCCACCGCAGCGACGGGTTCAACTGCAGCGGCAACCATCGCGCGGATCGAATCGACCACGAGGTCAGGTTCGTCGAGGTGAATCCAGTGGGCGCTCTCGTGAGCGATCACCTGTTCGACGTTATCGGCGATGGAACTCAGGCGCTCCGGCGAAAGGGGCGTCGACTTGCCTGGCGTGAGAACCAGAACAGGTATTTCGCGGATGATTGGGTCGGCGTCCTGCATCTCGCGAACCGAATCGGGCACCGCCTGCACATGTGACCGCATGCCCACGTAATATCCGGGCCGCGACCAGTGTGCAGCGACCACAGGCCAGACTTCACGCGGCATCTTGCCCACTTCCTCGCTGACGCGCGCAAGGACGTGACGGCCACCGTTTCCAGCGGCGCCTGCAAGCTGTCCTGAGATCTTGCCTGAACGGCATAGCAGGGAGGTTACGGCGAGCCGAGCCAGGCCTACACGCGCAATCGGAACCGCAAACGAACTGAGCTTGGTTCCGCGATCGATCTCTTTCTGCTTTTCCGGGGCGAGAGGCGGCCATTCTTCAGGGCGCATCGGGTCCACAAGAACAACGCCTGCAACGTCCTCTGGAAACAGGAGCGCAAACCGGCGCATGACAAGTCCGCCGAACGAATGGCCAACCATCACATAGGGCGGCTTGATTCCTGCTCGTTTCAGCGCTTCATGGAGTTCTTTTGCAATATTGCCTGGAGTCCGCGCAGTCTTGCTCGGGCTGCTCCAGCCCAGGCCGCAACGATCATAGGATGCGGTTCCCGTGAAGCCGGAAACCACCTCTTGAATGTGACACCAGTTCAAGTTCGTTGCGGCAATTCCGGCTTCAAAAATTACTGTGGGTCCCCCCGAACCCTTCTCCAGCATGTACAGGCGTGATCCATCGCCGATCTTTACCCAACGTCCGGATTTGGCGAAGCGAAGACGATCACGATGAGCGCCAATCCACTGATAAAGGAATCCAACGGCGATTAGGGTGATTAAGGGGGCGACTATCCAGAACACAAAATGCATGAACGATCCTAGAGGTTCATGGGAACCGGGTGAGTTTCTCGGGACTGAAGTCCCCAGGGCTTAAGTTTGCTTTAGGGCTGCCACGGTCAATGATAAGGAGTGTCGAACCTGTTTGGCCATGGTTTTTTTCTTCAATCTGGTTAGCTGACCAGACTCCCCCCTCGTGCCGAAGCCCGTAGTAGGTGTATTCCTTCACGGGCGCTGTCTTTTTGAGTGTCTTTTCGACGTATACGGGAAACCCGATAGTGCTGTCCAGCCATGTCCTTACTTCGGAGTAGCCTGACCGATCGGATGGGCCTGGGGTACTCTTTACCAGATCGGTGTCGCGGGCGCCATATTTCACGTGCTCAGTGACCGATTGGCCGGGCCAGAAGTATTGCTGTTCAAGAAAGTCCTCGTATGTAAAGCCTGTTCCTGCAACACCTTCCGTCCACCGCTCCATGGGAAGGGTGGTTGCCGCAGTGTCTGCTGGATGGGCCACCTTGATGGTGGGCTGACCATTTGGCCGAAGTTCCAGCAGGACGTGAACCGGTGCTGTGTGAGCTGAAGCTGCATCTGCCCCGGAAGGCTTTGAAACTTCCAGCAGAACCCGCAATACGCCGGGGAAGTAATGTGCCTTCAGGCTGATTGGATAGCTCGTGCGCGCCCCTCCGGTGCCCACGCTAACCAAATGGCCGGTTGCTCGGAAATCAGCCTTCTCCACGGCTTGGCGAGGGATGTTGAGGATGGCATTTGCGCTTTCGCCGGCCGCTACACCGGACGACAGCATCGGAATCAGCAGTGCGAAGAGAGCAGCTCTCATGATTCGATTCTTCCATCGCGGATGCGAATGTGGCGCGGAGCCGCGTGGGCAATGTCGTTTTCGTGGGTCACGATAACCAGCGTCATGCCGCGATCCTTCTGAATCCCCCTCAGCAGGTCCATCACATGCGCCGAGTTTACGCTGTCGAGGTTGCCTGTTGGCTCGTCGGCAAGCAAGATGGAGGGATTGTTGGCCAGGGCGCGCGCAATCGCCACCCTCTGTCGCTCACCTGCGGACAGCTCATTCGGAAACTGGTTAAGGCGATGTTGCAGTCCCATTTCCACAAGCAGCGCCTCTGCGCGCTGGGACCGGGTAGCCGCATCGACGCCGGTCGCGAGCATGGGTACCTGCACGTTCTCAATCGCTCGCAGTGTGGGGATCAAGTGAAATGCCTGAAAGATGAAACCAAGCTGCCGCGCCCGATAGTCGTCGAGACCGATTTGATCGAGTGGCTGGCCTTTGAAAAGCACCTGTCCGCTGGTCGGCACATCGAGTCCGCCCAGCAACTGGAGCAGAGTGGATTTTCCGCTGCCGCTCGCTCCGCTGATGGCGATGTAGTCGGCCGCCTCGATAGAGAGATCGACTCCGCGCAGGGCCTCGATCCTTCCGTCGTCGTAGCTCTTGCGCAGGCTGCGGACTTCCAGCTGCGGTGCTGTCGGGTTCTCAGTCATGGCGCAGCGCCTCCACCGGCGAAAGGTGCGAGCCGCGCCAAGCAGGATAAGCGCCCGCAACCAGCCCCGATAGCAGCGAAATAACCATTGCCTGGAGAAGATGAGACGGCGTCAGCGATGTATGGACAAGCACATTCGTTTTCGGTACGTAAGAGAGCAGTTGCAGCGCGCCCCATCCAACACCGATTCCAAGGACACCTCCGGCCACACCGAGCACTGCTGCCTCCACCTCGATCAGCAGCATGACGCGTCCAGCTTTCCAGCCGATCGCGCGCAAAATGCCGATCTCCCTGGTCCGCTCAAACACCGACATCGCCATGGTGTTCGCAATACCAAGAATTCCCATTGCCAGCGCGATGGCCGAAGTTCCCCATGCTACAGCGTGAGCAAGGTCAACGAACTGGTTGTTGCTGGCGCGATCGCTGGCGAGTTGTGCATTCAGTCCGGGAAGTGCAGCCTCAATCTCAGCTTGTGCGCGCTTCAGATAATGGTCGGCCGCCTCGCCGGCTGGGGCAGGGCGCAAGCGAACGTGGAACCCTGAAACTTTTCCCTGCATGCTGGTGAGCAGCTGCATTTGATCGAGGGGCAAAATCACCGCGCCTGCCTCAAGCGCCGTGCCGCCATGGAAGATGCCGACAACTGTAAAGGTCGATCCCTGGATGGTCAGGGCGTCGCCAACTTTTTTGTCCAGGTTCTTCGCCAGGAGGGCCCCAAGGATCACCTCGGGCTTGTTGTTATGAAATCTCCCGCCTGATTCAAAGGTCAAGGAGTTGAACTCGTAGGTGTCGTCCAGCCAACCGAAGGCGATCGCATTCACTTCAGGAGTGAGGTCCATGAGGTTGAAGATCATCGGGGCAGCTTGCTCAACCACTGGCACAGCCCGCAGTTTGACGATCAGAGATTCGTCCAGCGAGGAGTTCAGGAAATTCTTCTCTACAACCGCAATGTCGGTGCCGCTGGAAGAATAGAGCCGCATCCACTCGCCCTCAAACGACCGCGAGAATCCAACCAGGGCGACAAAGGCGCCTATGGCCATGCTGATGCCGCATAAGGTCAACAAAGTCCTAAGGCGTCTCCGCCAAAGGTTTTTCCACGCAAATCCGGTGAACGTGAGTTGGGAGGCCATTCGGTGGGATCGGGTCCTTATGAATCCACGTAAGTTCGGGAGGCTGAGACGTTAAGTCTATCGGGCCAAGCGACCTCTGCACAACTTCGATCTCAAAATGGATTGCCGTCGGTCAGCTGGGAAGCTGATTTAGCAGAGGCATGACGGTGGAGAGGCTCAGTCTGGCGCGAATTCCTCCGGCGTTCCCTCGTGGAGTTTCGCTCTTACCGTAACAAGCTCCAAATGGGGAAAGCCTCGAGGAACGAGGCTTTCCTGTGTCAAAGAAGCCGGTGAAAGCACCGGCCCCTGCGGCGCAAGCCGCTTGATTGGTCTTGGATGGCGAAAAAGATCGACGAGGCTAGAAGCGTCCGCGGTCTCTGAAGCCACCGCCTCCTCCGCCGCTCCCTTTGCGTGCCTGGTAGCAATCCCGGCAAAACACCGGGCGGTCGCCCCTGGGCTCGAAAGGTACGGTTGTGGGTTGGCCACATCCCGAACAAATCACGGGAGTACCCTGCGCTGGAGCCGAACGGTAACCGGAGCCCCCACCACCTTGATCGTTTTTCTTTGCTTGACGGCAAGCCTTACAGCGCTTTGGGGTTGAATAACCACGTTCCTGAAAGAACGTCTGATCAGCAGCGGTGAAGGTNNCACGTAAGTTGAATATCTCCGGCCATGGGTCTCCTCGTGGTGATTGTACAGCGCAATCATAACTTTGCGTAAAAAGTTACGATAATTGCAAAAAGTTTATCGAAAGGAAACGTTTGCGGGGCTTCGCTATACATCTGGAGGGGTTACACTGCGTTAGCTCGTGCATGTGAATCTCCAGGTTTGCTTGGAGCTTTACTATGCAGAGGACATGCCATGTTGATTTTCCCTGCCACTATCCCCAATGAAGCCGCCTAACGCCGAATTCGAGGTCGAGTGCATCCGCCGAATCCTTGCCGGCGAAAGGCACCTGTTCCATGACCTGATCCGCCCCTGCGAACGGTCGGTCTATTTTCTGCTGTATTCCTTGCTGCGCAATGAGGCTGAAGCCGAGGACGCAGCGCAGGATACGGCGATCAAGGTCTACCAGAATCTCAGGAACTTCCGCGGGGACTCGCAGTTCCGCACATGGGTGCTCTCGATTGCGAGGAATGAAGGGCTTGGCCGCCTGCGCAAGGCTGGAAGCCGACGGGAAGACTCGCTTGACGCAGAAATGGACGATTCGACCGGCGATTACACCCCGGCCATCCTGACTAGTTGGCGCGAAGTGCCCTTCGAAGCCCTCGAACGCAAGGAACTGGGAGCAATTCTGCGGAAGGCAATTGAAGGCCTTCCCGAGATTTACCGTAACGTCGTGCTCCTGAGAGACATCGAAGAGATGGATGTGCGCGAGACGGCTACCGCTCTGGGAATAACCGAGGGGGCCGTGAAAGTGAGGCTGCACCGCGCCAGGGCCGTTCTGCAGAAGGAACTGGCTCCAAAACTGGGAGGGTTCGCACCCAAACGGAAAGGTCTTTTTGGGTGGGCGAGATGAGGATTGACTGCAAACACGTCTGGGAGCACATCTCCGCCTACATCGACGGCGAGGTGGACGAGGCGCTGCGTGGGGAGATCGATCGCCATCTTGAGACCTGCGAGATCTGCTCGGCAGTCCTCGACTCAACGCGCAATGTTGTCGTTCTTGTGGCCGACGACCGCGTTTTTGAGCTTCCCGCCGGTTTCAGTGAGCGGCTGCATGCGCGGCTGGACCGCGAGATGGAACGCGCAGGGTCCGGATAGCCATTGAATGTCTGGGCTGCATGGAACCTGCTAGAGACCTGCTGCATAGCCACTAGACCAGAGTGGAGATTTGTGCAGGGGCTGCGGAGACCGGCTGGGGATTTTCTCCGTAATTGGCCGGGGGCGGACCGGGCCGGTGAATTTTCGTGTGCGTCCAGGTCTCCAACCCAACCAGAATCAGCGTGACGATCGCCAGCACGATCTGAAAACGTTCTGACCGGCGTTGCCTCGCGGTCGTTTCGCTGCGTCGCCAGTGTGCCGCAGGGTTTGCGCGCAGGTGACGGATCCACGCAATGACCGCAAGATTCACGATCGAACCGGCGGTTGCCAGAATCAGCATAGGGATGCGGATTGCGTCCTGATGAAATCCCCGCGCCGGAGCATAAATGCCACTTACTGCCGCCAATGCCGTGAGTCCAATCGCCAGCCGGACCCCGCTGACCACAAAGACGGCGGTGCACAGGCTTTGCAGTAGCGCCAGCAGGAAGCTGGCTCCGCCAAGTGCACGAATGCGATTCGGGTTATCGAGAAAACTCTGGCTCACTTTGCTGACTCCCAACGTTGAGTGAACGGCTTTAGAGTAGCTCATGGGATAATCCCCGGGCCAATCCGATTTCCGTGGGCTGACGTACTTCATGCAGTTGAAGGGTAGGCAAGATTTTAATAGACCGCTTTGCGCGAAACCTTGTAACTTTTCGCCTAGGGGCCTACTCCTAGTGTGCGTGACACTCAATGTGGGTTGCCGGCATCCCAGCCGAACCTGCAAGGCCACAACCCGCGGACCCATCCGCTCCAACCCCAAATGCGAGGTCAATATGAAGAATCAGTTGAATGCTCTCCTGCTGACGGCGGCGCTCACCGGCCTGGTCGGCGGAACGTCGGTTGCGGCCAATGCCGCCACGAACCCCAACTCCGCCAGAACCACTGTCGCGAAGGCCGGCTTGCTCCGCACCGGCGAGCAGGCCCCGAGTCCAAAGCACTCCTGTAAAGGCAAGAACGATTGCAAGGGTACTGGCGGCTGCAAGACCAGCGATCAGGGCTGCAAGGGCAAAAACACCTGCAAGGGCAAGGGCGGCTGCGCCACCGACGGCTCCAAGGCCCCTAGCTTCGTCTAAACCCGAACCAACTCAAGTGGCGCGGGAGGAACGAGCGGACCCTCAGCCTGCCGCGCCACACCCATCGAACATTCGATCCCTGACAAATAGAACGAACTACGGTGAGCTGCCTCATGGCCGGCAATCGCTTCAATGCATTTTCAAATCACGGCGTCGGCATCGGGCTGCGGATTCCGCACTACGAGCACATTTTCTCGCGCAAGCCGGTGGTCGACTGGTTCGAGATCATCTCGGAGAACTTTATGTGCGACGCGGGCCGGCCTCTCGCAGTGCTCGACGACATCCTTGAGCAATATCGCGTGGTACAGCATGGGGTCTCGATGTACTTCGGCTCCGTCACATCGCCTGATTCCGAACACCTCAAGCGTCTGAAGACGCTGGTTCGCCGTACCAAGACTCCCTGGCTTAGCGACCATCTCTGCTGGGGCAGCGTCGATGGCACATACACGCACGATCTGCTTCCGCTGCCTTACACCTGGGAGGCCGTCGACCGCACTGTTGAGCGCGTCCGCATGGTTCAGGACTATCTTGAGATTCCCGTCGCCGTCGAGAACGTGAGCAGCTACGCCGAGTTCAAAGCCTCAGAAATGACCGAGTGGGAGTTCTTGGCTGAGGTTGTTGAGCGCGCTGACTGCGGCATCCTGCTCGACGTGAACAACATTTATGTTTCCTCCGTGAACCACGAGTTCAACCCGATGGACTACGTGAACGCGGTTCCTGCCCATCGCGTGGCGCAGGTTCACATCGCCGGGCACTCACGCTACGAGAGATACATCCTCGACACGCACGATCATCCGGTGATTGATCCGGTTTGGGGCCTGTATGCGCGCGCAATCGAGCGTTGTGGCCCGACACCCACGCTTCTCGAATGGGATGCGCACATTCCCACATTCGATGAAGTGCACGCCGAGGCGAAGAAAGCCGAGAAGTACCTGAACGCTGCTCCCGTTGTCTCCACTCAGGCAGAACTCGCGGAGGCTGCACGGTGAGCGCCGCAACCCGAGGCAGCACCGAGAACCCTCCGCGAATGAGTTTGCTCGAGATTCAGCGGACAATGGCAACGGCCGTGATGATGCCGCTTACTCCCAGCGAGGATATGCAACCAGTCACTCCCGATGGCCGTGACATGCATGCCGTCGCCGAGACCTTTATCGCGCCGAATCAACAATTGACGGCGTTCGAGCGGCTTGAGCTCTACAACCGGCAGTACTGGTATCGCCTGCTCGATGCGTTGGCCGACGATTTTCCCGCGTTGCGCGCAGCGCTGGGGCCACAGCGATTCGAAGCTCTTTCTGTTGCTTACCTCGGTGCTTATCCCAGCCGGTCATTTTCGCTTCGAAACCTTGGATCGAGCCTCATCCCGTGGATGGCAGAGCACCCAGAGCACTCTGGCCGGCGTCATCGCCTTGCGCTCGACGTAGCTCGAATTGAGTGGGCCTTTGTTGAGGCATTCGACAATGCGCAACACAAGCCCTTGACCACTGACCAAATTCGAACGCTCAGCGGCGATTCGCGACTTTCGCTCCAGCCGCATGTGCGGCTCCTGGCCCTCGATCATGCCGCCGTCGATCTGGTTCTGGCGCTGCACCGCCGGCAGAGACGTGACTCAAGCGAAGCTGGCGTCCGGCACGAGGACTCCAGCGACGCGGCTGAAGAGAAGCTGCCCCGTGTATCGCACCGTCCGAGTTGGGTCGTGGCGCATCGGGTGGACAACTCCGTCTACTACCGCAGCCTCATGCGCGAGGAGTTCCTCACGCTGGCAGCAATTGAAAGCGGCTATTCCCTTGGCGAAGCGCTGGAAGCGGGTTTTGTTGGCACCCGCAAGTCGCCGTCCCGGTGGCCGAAGATGGTTGAGCAGTGGTTCGCGGACTGGGCAGAGTTTGGCTGGATATACGAAAACTCTTGAGAAATTGAGCCGGCCGAGGTACATTTCTCCGGTTTTGAAAGACGAATTCGACAAGCTTGGCCGCTGGTTGGGTTGACCGCCGGGCAGCAACCCGAAGGAGAACGATGAGAAAGCTGATTGCCACGATCCACGCCGTCCATGGCTGGTTCCTCAAAGCAGCCAACCTGCTGCAGAGCCCTCTGCTGCTTGCCATCCGCCTCTATTGGGGCTGGCAGTTCATTCAGGATGGCTGGGGCAAGATGACGCACCTCGACAAGGTCGCCCAGTTCTTTGCGACGCTCAACCTGCCTATGCCCGGCATGACCGCCTTGATGGTGGCCTCGATTGAACTGTTCGGCGGCCTGCTTTTTGCGTTTGGCATCTTCACGCGCCTTACCTCGCTGGTTTTGTTTGTGAACATGACCATGGCGTACCTTACCGTGCCCGACGATCGCACCAACTTCTTTCACGTCCTCTCCAATCCAAGCGATTTCTACGGCGCCACCCCCTACACCTACTGGTTTGCCGCGCTGCTTATCTTTGTATTTGGCCCTGGACTCTTTGCCGTCGACAAAGTCCTTGGCCGTTTGGCGGCAAGGAAGCCAGTACCTTTGAGTGTTGCCGTGAAGACAACTCCTTAACCGTCAGCGTTAATATGGTTCCGCTGGAAGGTGCGGGGGAATGCGGATTGTGTATGTGCTTACCTCCCTTGGAATGGGGGGGGCGGAGAAGCAGGTTGTCGCTCTGGCAACCAGGATGGCGGAGCGCGGCCACACCGTCGCGTTGCTCTCTCTGATGCCGCGCAAGGCCGAAGAATGGCCGACCGTATTCGAAGTGCTTTACCTGAACATTCGGAAGACACCGTGGTCTGCTGGGGCCGGACTGATGCGGGCGCGCGGTTTTCTTCGCGAGTTTCGTCCGGACATCGTTCACAGTCACAGCTTCCACGCCAACATGCTGGCCCGGCTTCTTGCGCTGCTTGTCCCGCGGACAGTTGTTGTTTCTACCATTCACAACGTTTATGAAGGTGGAACGCTGCGGATGCTGGCGTACCGACTGACCGATCGACTGAGCCGCCGCACTGTAGCGGTCAGCCAGGCTGCAGCCGATCGATTCACGCGGGTCGGTGCTGTGCCCAGAGGCCATTGCGCTGTCATCCTGAATGGGATCGATATCCAGGAGTTCTCTCCTGACCCTGAGAGGCGCGCGCGAATGCGACAGGAGACGATCTCGAAGGCCGCCTTCGTCTGGCTGGCATCCGGCCGCATTGTCGCGGCCAAGGACTACCCCAACCTGCTGCGCGCTCTCGCGATCCTGGGCAAGACGCGCTCCTGGGCCGAGGTATGGATAGCTGGCGGTTGGACCGGGAAGGAGATGGCGCGGCTCAAGAAGCTTCCTGAGTTCAAACAGACAGAGTCCATGATTCGTTGGCTTGGGCTGCGAAGGGATCTGCCAGATCTTCTCGATGCAGCCGATGGGTTTGTGTCTTCCTCAGCCTGGGAGGGCATGCCGCTTGCCGTTGGTGAAGCGATGGCAATGAGAAAGCAGATCGTCGCTACGGATGTGGGCGGAGTAAGCGAACTGGTTGGAACGGATGGCTATCTTGTTCCGCCGCGCGATCCGGCGGCGCTGGCGGCGGCAATGCGCGAACTGATGGAGACCGATGCATCAATCAAGGCTGCAAAAGGCCGGGAGGCGCGGGAGCGCATCTGCAAACACTTCAATATGGACTCGAAGCCCGGCGAGTGGGAGGGCCTCTACCAAAAGGCGATGGCTGGGACTACCTCAAACGGTGGTGGCTAGGCTGGTACCATTATCAGCGGTTTTCAGGAGCAGTCTTTTCTGGCTGCGAATGCGGGATAGAAGGCGGGACGGGGGAGGGGAAATGCGAAGAACTTCATGGTGGGCGATCCTTGTATCTTTCTTGGCTCTGGTTGGGTTTGGACCGTACAAAGCAAGCGCGCAATCGGCATCCTCACAAGCGAGTTCGGCGCAGAATGCAGTTCTCGCGCTTGATAGAGGTTGGGAGTTCCGGCAAGTGCAGGATGGGCAGTCCGCGGAAGAAGGCTGGCTTCCCGCGACGGTGCCGGGCGATGTGCATCTCGATCTGCTTGCCAACAAGAAGATTGAGGATCCATTCTTTCGCGACAACGAGTCGAAGCTGCAATGGATTGAGAAGGCCAGTTGGGAGTATCGGTCGACTTTCGATGTGCCAGCCTCGTTGCTGGCGCACAAGAATGTCGAACTCGTCTTCGATGGACTAGACGCAGCCTGCACCGTCTCCCTGAACGGAGTGGAGGTTCTCAAGGCGAACAACAGTTTTCGCGTTTGGCGGGTTCCGGCAAAAGTCAACCTGCATGCAGGCAAGAACCTGTTGCGGGTTGTCTTTCCGTCGCCGATTACAGCCGCTGCTGAGGTTGCTGCTGATGACCCGTTCCGGTTGAAATCCAAGACCGATGAGAAGACTTATATTCGCAAGGCCGCCTACGAATACGGCTGGGACTGGGGTCCGCGCTTCGTCACCAGCGGCATTTGGAAGCCTGCGCGGCTTGAGGCGTGGAACAACGTTCGTCTCGCGGACTTTGCGATTCGGCAGCGCGACGTGAGCAAGGACGTGGCGCACGCGGATGCTGAGGTTGAAGTCGAGGCGTCTGCAGCGGGTCCAGCAGTGGTCAAGGTAAGCTATCTCGATGCCGCCAAGCCGGTCACACTTAGCCGCTCGGTCACGGTTCATGCGGGCAGCAACCTCATCGATCTGCCAGTAGAGATCCGTCAGCCGAAGCTTTGGTACCCGGCCGGCTATGGCGATCAGCCGCTTTACGAGTTCACTGCTGTGGTGAGTTCAGGGGTTGCGACGCCGGCTTCGGAGTCGCGCAAGGTCAAGGTCGGCCTGCGCTCCATCGTGCTTCATCGCGAGTTGGACAAGTGGGGCCGCAGCTTCGAGCTGGTGGTCAACGGCATCCCTGTCTTTGCCAAAGGTGCAGACGTGATTCCGTTTGACAGCTTCCCCAATCGGGTGACCACTGGCGATTATCGCCGCATCCTCGAGTCGGCGAAGGAAGCCAACATGAACACCATCCGCCATTGGGGCGGCGGCTACTACGAGACCGANNTGGGCATCATGGTCTGGCAGGACTTCATGTTTGGCAACGACTGGCAGCCCGGAACTTATGCCTTCAAGCTGGACATCGAGGCTGAAGCGGAAGACCAGGTCAGGCGCCTTCGCAATCATCCCAGCATCGTGATCTGGTGCGGAAACAACGAGACCGAGGCGGCATTTACATGGGGCGTTCGGACAACATTGCCGCCGGAAGTGCGTCGGCTTATCTGGCAGGACTACCTCACTGAGTTCAGCGGGATTCTTCCGCGAGTGGTGGGCCGCCTGAACCCGGAGACACCCTACTGGCCCAGCTCGCCAAGTGCTGACTACGAGCCACTCACCGCGACCTTCCTGAGCGGCGATGCGCATGTTTGGGACGTATGGCACGGGCGCGTTCCATTCACCACTTACGAAGCACATCATGAGCGGTTCATAACGGAATACGGCTTCCAATCGTTCCCGGAGATGCGCACGGTGGAGAGTTTCACGCAGCCTGAAGACCGCACCGGCATCTTCACGTCGGTGATGCTCGCGCACCAGAAAAACAATGAAGGCAACTCGATCATTCACGATTACCTGGCACGCGATTATCCCGAGCCAAAGGACTTCGCCAGCTTTCTCTACGTCAGCCAGGTGCTGCAGGCGGAAGGCATCAAGATCGGTGCGGAGCACTTCCGGCGCGCGCGGCCGCGCACCATGGGGTCGATCTTTTGGCAGTTGAACGATTGCTGGCCCGTCGCCTCGTGGTCGTCGATCGATTACTACGGCCGGTGGAAGGCGCTGCAGTACTACGCGAAGCGATTCTATGCTCCGATCCTGGTTTCGCCGCATGTCGAGGATGGAGCGGTGAAGGTGTACGTTGTGTCGGACAAGACGACCGCGACCGAGGCTACCCTGCGAGTCCGGCTGATGGACTTCGACGGAAAGATGCTGTTGGAAAGCAAACAGCAAATCAGCATCGATCCGCTAGCGAGCAAGGTTTATCTCGATTGGCCTCTCAAGACGCTGACCGACTCAGGCGCGGCGGACACCGCGCGTGTATTCGTCGTTGCCGATCTGCTCACAGGCGGGGCCACAGATTACGCCATGAACGGCAAGGAGATCTCCCGCAACATTGTCTATCTCGCGCCGGTAAAGCAGATTCAACTCAAGCCCGCGTCTCTGAAAGTGGAGACGAGTGGCGAGAAGGGAAGCTACAAGTTGAAGATCAGCTCCGCGGTTCTGGCGCGCGATGTGTATCTCTCCTTCGGCGATCTCGACGTGAAGGTCTCGGACAACTACTTCGACATACTTCCCGGAGAAACAATCGAGACCACTGTTACCAGCGCAGCGTCTCTGGCCGACATCAAGGCGCAGATGAAGGTGATCTCGCTGACCGATGCATTTCCTGTGCAGGCTGCTCCCGCAGTTGTCACAGCCACAAAGTGAAGCTGTCTTGGATGCAACGAGCATCGGGCCGGATCATTGCGATCCGGCCCGATGTGTCTTGGTTGAACCTGGGAACCAGGTGCTCCGGTTCGGCTTAGAAGTTGAACGCGGCCTGGAAGAAGATGCGGCGCGCTGCCGAGCCTGAGGGCGAGGCGAAGATGCCGCCGGCGAGGCTGGTCGACTTCTGGAACCGGCTACCGGGGCCGTATTCGGTTGTCGATCCGGGCAGCAGCGTTGGAACCACGCTCCCTGACGGCGTCCCGTAGTTGATGTCGTTGAACAGATTCAACGCCTGTGCGCTGAAGGTTAGCGAATACTTGTGGCCGGTGTTTGCTCCCCCTCCAAACGGACCGCCACCACCACCGCCACCGCCGCCGCGGCCACCGCCGCCACCGCCGGGCCCCCCGCCCATTCCCATCATCGGGGGCGGGCCGCCCGGACGCTGTCCAGCGGCGTTTGCCGCACTCTGAAGCTTCGGGCCGATTCCAAAAGAACGGCTCACGCGCAAGTTGAACGCAACCGAGGCCGGACTGTTGCCAATGTTTGTTGGGAGTAGCGTCTCTCCTGACTGCGGGTTCACATCGAGGCAGCCGAACGAGGTCGTAACGAACTCATTTGACCCTGAGTTGCACGATGCGGAACTTGCCGCATACGCCGGACGATCGTTGAAGAAGTTGTCGCCGGTCAGGTCTAAATCGGTGGTCACATTGTAGGGCCGGCCCGACTGCGCTATCAGGAAGGGGTTGAAGCTAATTCCAAATGGGCCGGTGTAGTTCCCCATCACGAAGAGCATGTTTCGCCGGACAAATCCGGCGCGGCCATAATCCTGCTTGAGGTTGTATGAGTTCGAGGCCGTTCCCGTGTCGCCATCTGCAAAGTTCGCCGTATAGAAGCCCATGACGCTCAGCGTAGGCTTGAGGCGCGCGTTGACGTTGACGATCAGCTGGTTCTGCTTGAAGACTGCCTCCGGGTAAATCTCGTCGACGGGTCCAAACAACGGGTTCGCTCTCGGACCAGTAGTGCTGTTGTAGATCGTTGTCCCCGGCAACGGCGCATACGCGTTCGAGTCGCGCGTTGCCATCTGGTGTACACCATTCGAATGCAGATAGGTGAACGTGAGCGTTGTGGTCTTCGTCAGTTGCCGCTCCAGGCTTGTTCCAACTTGCTCGTTGTAGGGCGAGTGATAGGTCGGATCGAGCTGCTGAATCTGCGGCGGGTTCGCCGAGCCGGCGGTGCAATTCGATCCAGGTGTGCTTAATGCGGCGGTGAGGCTGGTAGTGCTGAAGCAGGTTGGATTGTTCACAACGGTCTCGACCTCGGTGTCAGGTCCCCCGTTATACCGCTCCAGCCCCATGAGGCTTCCCACACCGAACCGGTCGTAGAAGAAGCCAAATCCGCCACGTACCACGGTCTTGGCTGTTGTGCCTTTTTTGTGACCATCGAGCGCGTAGGCAAAGGCAACACGCGGAGCCCAATCGCTGTGATCGGCAATGTGATTCTGTCCCTCCCAGCGCAGTCCGCCGGAAAGCGTGAGGAACTGGTTCACCTTCCAATCGTCCTGGAAGAATACTGCCGCATCGAAGACATTTCCAACATAGGATTCTTTGCCGGAGCTGCCGGGTGCAGTGTAGGAAAGGATGTTTGGTGTGCAGGCGCCAGCCTGAGGGCAGGCCGCGGCGATCTGCGCAATGGTTTCCCCGCTTGCCAGTCCGTTTAGAGTGGCCACATACGCCCCGATCGAAGGAAAGCTGAAGGCCCCGTTGAATCCTGCCTGAGAATGGTTCGCATCGCGGTTGTCACGAAGCCATGTACCAAACTTGATCGCCTGTGCGCCAATCGACATCGTAGTGACGTTTTGCAACTCGAGGTGTGTGCTGCGGTCAGAAGAAGACTGGCCACCGCTGCCGCCAGCTGTAAAGAAGCCCGGCACGCTGATCGTGGGCGCATTGCTCACCGGCGTTGTCACGGAAGGAGCGAGCCGGTATTGAAAGCGCGTCTCGTTCACTATGTGATCGCTGATGATTTGCGAATCGCTCAACTGCACAGAGTGTTCGCTGTTGCTTGAAGAACTCGATGTGGTCGGGAGGGACGTCGATCCGATACTTCCGCTCGAAGTTCCGTATTCATACTGGTAGCGCACGGTGAGGGTGTTCTTCGATCCGAGTTGCAAATCAATGCGCGGTGAAACTTCAACGCGGTTGGCTGTGCTGTTGAGCGCGCCCGTGGTTGGTGCTGTCGGAACAGAATACAGCCCGGTTGTCTCGTTGTAGACCGGGATTTCGACCGAGTAGATGCTTGCATCGGGACTGTTGCGGCCTTCAACGCTCAGGAAGAAAGAGGACGTTTTGTTGAGGGATCCACTGATGGTGCCGTTGTATTGGATGCTGTGATAGGCCGGCGGCGGAGCAAATGGGTTGGCCGTGTTCAAGGAACTGTCGTTGCCCTGAAGGAAGCCGCGGCCGTGCAACACATCGGTACCGGGCTTGGTGAGAATTTCAATACGGCCGTAACCGATGTGGTCGAACTCCGCCGAAAACGGATTCTGATTGATGCGGATTTCGCGGATCGCCGATTTGGGAGGCAGTGTTCCGCCGGTGAAGCCATCGATGTAAATCTGCCCGCCGTTCGGGCCCGCCGAAGGGCCGGCCAGCGCGGTCAACTCATTCGACAACTCATCTGGGTCATCTGACAGGGCATCGAGATCTTTGCCCTTGAGGACAATAGCGCTCGCGTTGCCACTTGCATCGGTGCTCACCGTCGGCGCATCGTCGGTGACCACAACATTTTGCTGGGCCTCTTCCACTGCCATGGTGACGTCCACGCGCTTTGACTGCCCCGGCGCTAGCGGAATGGTGGGTGAAATGAACTGCGCAAAGCCCTCGTAGGTTGCCTGCACCACGTAGCCGCCGGGCGCAAGACCGGTCACGGAGTATGCTCCAGCCGAGTCCGCAGTTGTGGTCTTCACAGTGGCGCCAGCCGCGTTGGTGATCGTGACCGCCGCTCCGGGGATCAGGGCGCCCGTCTGGTCGGCAATGTGCCCGCGCAACGTGCCAGTCGTTGCTGCCGGCACCGCGGTTGCCGGGGCGGGAGTCTGTACTGGCGGCGTAGTCTGTTGACCGTAGGCAGTCATGCTGGCGATCGAAAGTGCCAGGGCAAGAATCGAAGTATGAAACCGATTTATTCTTAGGTACACGAGTCCCTCACTGAGTTCCGATAAATGAATGCAATTGATTACTGAGCCATGCCGGCATCCGGTGCGCCGGATCCCATGCTCCAGTTGTTCAACAAGGCCTGGCTGGCCGCGGGAGCCTCGAGGAGCGCTTCGACGCCAGTAAGCAAAGTGATGGCAGTGAAGTCTGTAGTACCATCCGTAGCTACCAGCATCACCGCGTCCCCTTTCTTCAGGTCGGTAATCTGGATGGGAGGCAGCCTGGTGAGCATTTGATTTGGATCGCCGGCGCCACCGGCCTGGCCGGCCCATTGGCTGGCGCCGGACGACTGTCCTCCGCCCTGGCCCGTCCATTGGCCGCCGCCACTTCTAGGGGCACCTGCCGACGCACCCGGCGCTGAGCCAGCCGCCCCCGAATACGCCGGTCGAGCACCAGCACCGTTGCCCGCTGCGCCAGAGAGTCGCACAGCCAACATGCGAGCCATCATGTCGGGAAGGCGGCGCATCTGAGTATCTTTGGGGACGTGAATGGTCACAATCTTCTTGGTTGCCAGGTCCTTCAGAGTGAATGTCGCGGACGAGGGGTCAATCGAACTGATCGCACCTGAGATATTCCGGAACGTACCTGAAACCACTTCTTCTGCCGCGATCTGGTTTCCATCCGCGCTCTTTGTGCCACGAGCGCGCAGTTGGTCTCCCGGATGAATCGCATCGATGGGGGCCACCGTGGCTGCGTCATAGCTTACCGATGCCGGGGCGTAGCGCTTGAGAATGGTTGCTTTCGTCGTATTCACGGTGATGGTCTTCGCCGCGGCTCCCGAGCCGCTAGTCACCAAAATGACGCTGGAGGCCGGGTCAACGCTCTTCACCAGTCCGCCCAGGCTGCGGCGCGCCCAGTCTTCGCGTTCCTTCGCCTGCAAGGCAGCCACATCGGCCTGCTTGATGGCGATAATCTGCAGCGCCACCCCATTCGGGCCGGATGCGCCGGGGTCAAGCTTCACCAGCACCCGATCACCCGTGGCAAGCTCCGCGAAGGTCATGTCGGCCGCGGTGCTCAGATCCTTTTGCCCTGGTGCTATGCGCTTCAGCGAGGCATCGGCTGGAACATCCACCTGGCGCGAGTCGCCGGCGTCGGTCTTCACCGTGAGGGTGGTTCCATTGATGGCCGTCACAGTGCCGAGAAACCGAGTGGGCGCCTGTGCGGAGGCGACCACAGTTGCCGCAACCAACATGGCTAACGCCGCATACAGGGCTAGACCGCGCAGGGCAATTGGTGAAAACCGAATTCCGATCTTGCTTGTCATAGTCGAAGTCTCCGCCGGCAACGACCACCGGCTGGGGGATTCATGAGGGCTGCATCTAATCGGGTAGACGAGCCATGTGGGCAAAAGGTTGAAGGCCCGACAAATTCCGGGGCAGTATTGCTAGAAAATGTCCCAGATTGTGCATAAACATTGATGAATCTTCAGCTTGCGTTGAGCTACCTTAACCCAGCCTTAAGGTTTGAGAGAGCTTTGGGGTAGCCCCGAGCAAACGGCGAGGAGACGATGCAATGAGAGTCCTGAAACAGAGTTGCAATGTGGGGTCGGAGATCTGGATTCGTGCCTAGTTTCGCGACGCAGCGGAACCAAGCCCCGCTGTTTCAAGGAAGGTGTAACTGCCGGAAGGCGACGGAACGACGTCGGTCAGCCTGCGGTTGTGCACGACCACGGTGTCGCGGTACCAGAGGTTGATGGCGGGCAGATCGCGCGCGAGAATCTGCTGTGCCTCCTGGTAGTCGGCCTTGCGTGGAGCGGCATCCGCACTGGCGGCTGCGTCGTCAAGCAGGGCATCGAGGCGCGCGTTGGAGTAGTGGCTGCGGTTTGCGCCGTTGGGCGAGAAGCTTGCCGACGAGAAGACATAGCTGAAAATGTCCGGCTGCTCGTTGCCGCCAATCCAGCGCAGCGAATAGATCTGAAAGGCCCCGCTTCGCACATCGGAGAGAAACGTCGCAGCCTCGTAGCTGTGGATATGAAGGGCAATCCCCACCGCGCGCAACTGCTGCTGAAGCACGGCAGCAAGCAGACGCGCGCTCTCGTCGGTGCTGGTTTTCATGGTCAGATGGAAGCGAATCCCGTTCGCGCCGGCCGCATAGCCAGCCTGGTCCAGCAGTTGCGCGGCCCGCGCCGGATCGTAAGGATACTTGGGCACGTCACCTGTCCACGCCCAGTGAGAGGCAGGCAGCAGGCTGTCGGCAGGCTGGGCCTTGCCAAGCAGCAAGGTTCGGATGATCAGGTTGCGGTCGATGGCGCAGGCGATGGCCTGCCGCACGCGCACGTCCTTGAGCAGCGGGTCGCGCAGGTTGAGGCCGAGATATTGCACCTCTGTTCCAGGTACCTCTTCGATGGCCAGATTTGGCCGCGCGGCAAGGATCGGCAGCGAGTCCATGGGCAGGGAGTTTATGGCTACGTCGCCGGAGCCTTTCTCGAGTTCCAGTGACTCGGTGATTGCGTCGGGGACGACGGCAAATCGCACGCGAGAGATGCGTGGCACCACCGACCAGCTTGCCGCGTTGCGTTCCAGAATCACGTTCTGGTCGATCTGCTGGCTGACAAATCTGAAGGGCCCCGTACCGATCGGTTGCTGACCGAAATCGCCGCCGCTCGCCTGTGGGACGATGCCGATTGCGCCAGTGGAGAGATTCGTAAACAGAAAGTTGTCCGCATGCTTTAGATGCATGATCACGGTGTGTTCATCGGGCGCATCGATGGTGGCGATAGAGGAGTATGACTTGGCCTTCGGGGAAACGATGCCAGAATGTTTGGCGTCGATCATTGACTCAAGCGTCCACTTCACGTCCCGCGCCGTAAGCGGGCGGCCGTCGTGGAAGTGTACGTCGTGCCGGAGGTGAAAGATGAGCGTGAGGGGATCGGGCTGCTCCCAGCTTTCAGCCAGTGCAGGAGCGAAGTGGAAACTCGCGTCGCGGGCTACCAGGCCGTCGAAGAGCAACGCGTCGATACGCTGTGACTGCGCGTCGGTGCCGATGCGAGGATCGAGATTCGCAGGGCTGCTTTCGATCAGGAAGACCACCGTGCTGGGGTCGCGGGGCGCAGAGCCGCACCCTGCAACCAGGGACAGTGCTATCAGCGCCGCCAGTGGGAGAAGCCTACGCATGCGAAACCTGTCCGGCATACGTGATCTGACCGAGAATCGCGGGATGAGCCGCACCGGTCGCGGCGGGAAGATTGCCCGGAAGATGATGGAAGGTTTGCCAGGCCAGCAGCGCGAAGGCCGCTGCCTCCTTGGCCTCCGAGGGCAGGCCGAACGCATCGCTTGAACTGACTTTGCAGCCGAGGGGCTCAAGTTGGCGCCTGAGCATCGCCATCAGCGTCGTGTTGTGGGCACCACCGCCGGAGACGATGTAGTCGATCCCTTGCGGCTTGTTGCCGATCAGTGCGGGATTTACAAACTCGAGGTAACTGCCGACGATCGTCTCTACAGTAAGTGCGGTAGCGGTGGCCAGCGCGTCCTCGGGCTTGCTGCTGTGCCGGCGGCATGCGGCCAGAAACTTTGCCGCATATTCGCGCCCAAACTGCTCGCGGCCGGCGGTGCGCGGCGGCGTGCGGCGGAAGTAGGGATTTCGAAGGGCCGAGACCAGTACAGGTAGAATCACCGACCCTCTTGCAGCGGCTGCGCCGTTGCGGTCATAGGGCTGCTTCAATAGCTCAAGCGCCAGAGCGTCAATCAACATGTTTCCAGGTCCGCTGTCGAAGGCAATCACGTCAGTTGGCGAACCAGACGCCGGAATCGCCGTTAGGTTTGCGATGCCGCCGATGTTCTGCAACACACGCGCGCGACGCGGGTGGGCGAAGAGAGTGTAGTCCATCAGCGGAACCAGCGGCGCGCCTTGCCCTCCTGCCAGCATATCCGCAGGCCGGAAGTTTGAAACCACCGGCAAGCCGAGAGCCGACGCCAGAACCTGCGCTTCACCGGCCTGCCACGTGCATGCGAAGGTGCGACCGGCGAAGGTCTCCGGCCGCGGCTGATGATAGAGAGTCTGACCATGGCAGCCGATAAGATCCAGCTTTACAGGATGCTGCCTCAGGGTCTCACCGACTGCCTCGCCGTATGCAATCCCGAGTCGCCAGCCCAGCCGTACAAGCTCGGCCGTTGACGTGGAACTCGCGTTCATCGCCGCGAGCACGGCGGCACGGAGAGGGCGAGGAAACCGGACGCCATGATGGGCAAGCAGTCTCAGCTTGGGCGGTCCAGAAGCTCCTTTCTGGGCGGTGATCCGTACGATCGCGACGTCGATTCCGTCGGCGGAAGTGCCGCTCATGATTCCGGCTACGGTCATCGATCGCTGTGTTATCCGTGGCTTAGTCATATCGGCTAGCCTTCCGCCTTTGGAGGCCGTGCGGCAACGGTTGCGGCGAACCTGTCGATCTCATTCTGGAGCGTAGAGAACTGCTTTGCAGATAGAGCTGGAGGAGTAGGCTGCGCGAAATGCTGAGCCCGGAGCTGGCCCGATAGTTGTGAACGCTTCATGAGCATCGTGCGGAAAGCGGCTGAGCGTTCCGCTTCGCCGATTAATGATTCGTAGGCGTGAAGGATCAGCTCAGGGCTGTGGCAGATCTCGATCAAATCCATCCCCGCGCGGATGGCCTCGATCGCGGCCCCATCAATAGGCAGAAACTTGAGGACTCCACCCATCTCGAGATCGTCAGAGAAGATCAGTCCGCGATAGCCGATGCGCTTGCGCAGGATTGTCGTCACCCAATACGGCGACACGGACGCAGGGCGGTTGCTGCCCGGCGTCCGAGGATACGCTGCGTGGTTCACCATGATCATCGGCAGTCGATCGCGCAGCTCGCAGTACGGATAAAGATCGTCATTGGTTAGCTCGCGCATTGTGCGGTCGATCGATGGGGTATCAAGGTGCGAGTCGAGAGTGCCGCCGCCGAGTCCGGGAAAGTGTTTCCCGCAGCCAACAACCCTGTGCGCCGCAAGCCCGGCGAGAAACTGGCCGCAATAGCCGGTCACGGCCTTGGGATCGGCCGATACGACGCGTGTCCCCATTACCGCGGCAGAAGCAGGCAGGCCAAGGTCGAGTACGGGAGCCAGTGTGATGTTGAAGCCGAATGCCTTTACACTGCGTGCCACCAGTTCTCCATGCTGGCGCATCAAAGCCCGCCTGCCGCTATTCTCAGCAGCAGTGAACACATCCTGCGCCGAGGGCATGGGCGCCAGCGCATCGCGGAGCCGGTCGACTGTTCCGCCCTCGACGTCGACGCAGCGGAGGCTGTGCGGCGCACAAACTTCCGTGGCTTGCGCGAGCAGCGCGCGGGTCTGCGTGGCGTTTTCAATATTGCGCCGAAAGAGAATGATACCGGCAGGACGAATCAGCTTGAGCCAGGCACACTCAAGCGCGGTCAGCTCCGAGCCGGAAACTCCAACGACCATTGCAGCTCCGGCAGCCCTGCGCAGACTTTGCGTCATGCCTTCTCCTTAAGCTCTTGCTTCAGCTCTTCAATCAGGTTCAGCGCTTGCAGTGGGGTGAGGGAGTTGACGTCTGTCGCTTCAATGCGGTCGACAATCCGCTGCGACAGAGGCGTGAAGATGGTCAACTGTACAGGATCTGTCGTCTCCACCTGCACCGACTGCCGTTCGACCTTCTCGTGCTGGCGCAGCACGCGCCGGGCACGCTCAATCACGGTCGCGGGCAGTCCAGCCAGCCGCGCTACTTCAATTCCGTAGCTCTTGCTGGCAGCGCCGGGCTCGATGTTGTGCAGAAACACGATGCCGTTCGCTGCTTCTTTAACGCCTACGCGCAGATTGCGCACGCGGGGCAGCTTTTCCGCCAGCATGGTGAGCTCATGGTAGTGAGTCGCAAACAAGCTGCGCGCGCCGATCTCGGCGTGCAGATACTCCACGGTCGCCCACGCCAGCGACAGTCCATCGAACGTTGCTGTGCCCCGGCCCATCTCATCGAGCAGAATGAGGGAACGGTTGGTAGCGGTATTCAAGATCGTAGCGGTCTCCGTCATCTCAACCATGAACGTCGATCTACCGCGAGCAACATTGTCGCTTGCGCCGATGCGCGTGTAGATGCGGTCCGCAAGGCCGTAGCGCATCTGCTCCGCCGGGACAAAGCTGCCCATCTGGGCCAGCAGCACGAGCATCGCAGCCTGACGCAGGTAGGTGCTCTTGCCGCCCATGTTGGGGCCGGTAATCAGCAGCAGGCTGGGGCCACCCGATGCGCCTGCGTCTGCGGCGGCGTTCAAATAAATATCGTTGGGGATGAATCGGCCTTCGCGGGTCTCCTCCATCCACTGCTCGATCACGGGATGCCGCGCCGCTACAGCTTCAAGCATGGGCTCAGGATCGATAGTGGGCCGCACATAACGGCGGAGCGCAGCCAGGTGGGCGAAGTTGGCCAGCAAATCCGCTTCCGCAACCGCGGCCGAACTACGACGAATGCGACCCGATGCCTCAAGCACAGCCCGGCGCAGGTCCACAAAGATGCGCTTCTCGATCTCAATCGACCGATCATGCGCGGTGAGAATCTTGCGCTCGTATTCCTTCAGCTCCGGCGTGGTGAAGCGCTCCGCATTCACCAGCGTCTGCTTGCGTTCGTAATCGGCCGGGGCCAGCGCGAGGTTGGACTTGGTGATCTCAATGTAGTAGCCGAAGACCGAGTTGAAGCGCACCTTAAGCGAGGCAATCGCGGTGCGTTGCCGCTCGCGCTCCTCGATTGCCGCGATAGACTGACGGCCTGTAGACGAGATCTGGCGCAGTTCATCCAGCTCGGTATCGACGCCTGGCGCGATTGCCCCGCCATCCACCAGCGTGAGCGGCGGTTCCGCGACGATGGTCCTCTCGATCAGGCCGGCAATCTCTTCGAGCCGGTCCAGGCGTCCAGTGATTGCCCGCCACAGAGGTGACTCCATGGCCGAGAGAGCCTGATGCAGCCCGGGCAGTCGAGAAAGGCTGGCCGCAAGAGCCCGCAGATCGCGGGGGCCAGCGGAGTCGAGCGAGAGCCGCGCAAGCAGGCGTTCGAGGTCGAGAATGCCGCTGAAGGCGCGCCGAATCTCTTCGCGCTTCATCAGCCCAGAGACGGCTTCCGCGACAGCCTCGTAGCGCGCTTCGAGAGCGGCAGCATCCATGAGCGGACGCAGTATGGTTGATCGCAGCAGGCGCTTGCCCATGGGCGTCTGGCAGGCGTCGAGCGTGTGGAAGAGCGTGGCTCGCTCATCCTGCCCGGAAAATAGCGGCTCGATCAGCTCCAGGTTGCGCACGGTAACCTGGTCGAGCTGCAAGGCTGTCGCGTGCTCCTCAAAGCGCAGGCTGTCCACATGGAGTGCTTCGTTCTTCTGAGTCGTGCGCACGTAATGGATTACGGCTCCTGCGGCAATTGCCGCCGCCGGATGATTGCTCAGCCCGAATCCTTCCAGATTGCGCACGTTCATTTGCCGCTCGACAAGGGGGACAGCAAAATCGCGGGTCCACACCCAATCTTCGATGCGCGTGCGGGTGGGCAGCCGGTCCAGAGTTGGAGCCAGCGCGGCGCTCGCCGGATACAGCACCTCGCACGATCCAGCCTTCAGAATCTCGTCGGCGGCTTTTTGGCATGCTTCCGGCCCCTGAAACTCCGCGGTGCGGAACTCGCCCGTCGATAGATCGAGCAGCGCGACCGCATAGATGGGCTCGCGTTCCGTGCCAGAGGGATAGAACGCCGCAAGGAAGTTGTTCCGCCCCTGTCCCAGGCCGTTATCGAGCGCTGTTCCCGGAGTCAGAACCCGCGTTACCTCGCGCCGGACGATCTTCTTGGTGAGCTTTGGATCCTCCATCTGGTCGCAGATGGCAATGCGATATCCCTTGCGCAGCAGGCGCGCCAGGTACTGGTCCACAGCGTGATACGGTACGCCGCACATGGGCTGCGACTTCTCCCGGTCGCGAGCAGTCAGGGTCAACTGGAGTTCCCGGCTTACGGTGACCGCATCATCGTAGAAAAGCTCGTAGAAGTCCCCCATACGGAAGAAGAGCAGAGCATCGGGATTCTCGCGTTTGGCCGCGGTCCACTGGCGCATGAAGGGCGTGAGGTCGGCCATGGCCTCGGAGGTTGGGGGCGGCTGCGGAGCGGTTGCAACTTGTTGGGAGTCGTCCTGGGTCACGTTGCCTTTAAGACTATCGCGGTGGACCCGCCGCCCGGTGCGGCCGCAAATCCGCGGTGGCTACTCCAGCCCTAAGGGCAGAGTCAGATTCTCGGCGGCCGCAGGGCGGCTGCGGGGAGCCTTCTTAAAGGTGGCGTCGCGGCGGGCGGGATACTCGGGCTGTCTGCCATCGATAACCTGCTGGATGGTTAGAATTTGGATACGGGGATATACGAGTTGGTCAAGCGGACCGCCCTTATAGAAACCTGCCTCGGCGGCTTCTTTGAGCATGGGCTTGGTGGGCTCTTCAAAGGAGATGAAGACTCCGATCTCAGCTTTTTCGCGCTCAAGAACACCACGCAGATCACGCACCTGCGGAACGCTGACGCCGCCTGCTTTGACCGAGAAGATAATCTGCTTCGATTTACCTGAGTCGTCGTCGTGGAAATAGAGACGCCCGTCGATGCCGCGATCAGCCCCCTTCTTCTGGTCGGCGGGACGCGCCCCCACCTGACCCAGCGCCCACCACTGGAACTGGTATTTGTCTTCGGCGGCCAGTGCAGCCGCACCCGTGTAGTCGGTGGGTTCGCCGATGACCTCGTAAGTCGATTTGATTTCGGGACCAAAGGCGTCGTTGAGGCGTTTCTTGATGAGGCCGATCGCGAGATGGGTAATGTCGATGCCGATCCAGCGGCGGTTGAGGCGCTGAGCGACCTGGACCGTAGTACCGCAGCCACAGAAGGGGTCGAGGACCAGGTCGCCTTCATTAGAGCTGGCTTTGAGGATGCGTTCGAGCAATGCTTCCGGCTTTTGTGTGGGGTAGCCGAGGCGCTCTTGGGCTTGGGAGTTGATGGGCGGGATATCGCTCACGATGTCTTGTATGTGGCTGCCCTTGCTGAGAAATCTCTTAAACCTCGGGAATCCCTTGCCACCACGGGGCCAATGTATAAATCCTTCAGAGTCGAGCAGGTCGAGTTTCTGAGTTGTACTCATCTTTGTCGCGGCTGGTATACCTACAATGCCCTCGATGGTTTTCGTGTTGACCTTCCAATGCGATGCCTTGGCAGTTACGTCGAAGCCTCGCCAAACTGACCCAGAGTCGCCGTGCCTAACTCCCGGCGCGGTGAGATTGTCGTCGGCCCATGGCCTTCCCAGGTCGTCCGTGTTCTTATATCTGGCTGAGTATTCCTCAGTGTGGGCAACTAGCACCTCATTCCACGTCCAAACTGAGCCCTTGGCGTAAAAAAGTATGGTGTCGTGGATGTCGCCCCAACGCTTAGCAGCTGAGTGGGAACTCGTTCGTTTCCATATAACCTCGTTCTTGAAGTTCTGTGGCTGGAACACGGCGTCCATCAAAATCTTGAGGTAGTGGCTGGCAGTGGGATCGCAGTGGAGGTAGATGGAGCCAGTCCCTTTGAGCACTCGGCGAAGCTCGACGAGCCGAGGGGCCATCATGGCCAGATATGCCATCATGTCGGAGTTGAAGAGAAAGGTCTTGAACGCGCGGAGGGCATCGCCGACCCGGTCGCCCCGTTCGACAATCTCCTCATAAGCTCGCTGGGCGTCGATGTTCCACTCCCAGGTGTCCTCGAAGGCGCGAATCTGGGAACTGGACTGCGAGCCGTCCTTCTCCGCAAACAGGACGTTATAGTCCTGGCGCGAGTTGAACGGAGGGTCAAGATAGATCAGGTCGACCGTCTCGTCTTTCACGTATCGGCGGAGGACGTCGAGGTTGTCGCCGTAATATAGTTTGTTCTTTTGAGTCGCCACAGTTTGGCCTGAGACTATCACAGAGGTTCCCCAGCAGAGGCCCGGCCGGTGCCCCGCTTTGTGTTTGTGGTATCCGGGCAGTTAGCATGGTCTGCGCCAACAATACCTAAGGAGAACCCGATGCCCACCCGCCTGCCCGCCCTTCTCTTGCTTGCACTTTGCACCCTCACAGCCATTGGCCAAAAAGCTCCCAAGCCGATGTCCCCAAAGAAGGTCGACGCGCTGGAGCAGACGGCCCTCACCGCGATGAAGGCCAAGGCGGCGGAACTCAAGGTGCAGGGTGTGGCTGTGGCCAGCTTTGCCCCTGGGGAAACTGTCGACTCGTGGACCTCGAAGATGGCCGTTGTCGGCCGCATGACCGATCCCGCCGCCACCGACGGCCGGGGGAACAACATGCTGGGCATCGCTTATGCCAAGTCCGGGGAGATGGCCCGCACCCATGTCAACAGCGGAACTGCGCCGTGCAAGGCAATGGTTGCCGAGTTCTGCTGGCAGGGCGGCGCAATCGAGAAGGTCAAGGGCGGGTGGCTGGTTGTGGCATTCAGCGGTGCGACAGGCGAACAGGACTTCGCGGTCTCGCAGGCTGGGCTAGCCGCAATGAAGGCGGGACTTTAGCCCCAGCGAACACCTCCCGGAACTCAGTTTGGTGATTTGGATCACAGTATACTGAGGGGTTCCACCTTTAAGGTGAATTCGTTATGTATCTGCTCTGGCTACGGGTTGCGGCAATTCTGTATGCGGCGGCGAGCATCACCATCTTTCCCGCCGTCCTTTATAGCGACCCGTCGCGCGGGGTGACGCGATGGCGTCAGTGGTGCGTCCACTTCGGCGGCCTGGCCTTCTTTTTTCATTTCGTTTCGGTAGTTGAGATGCTGCTTCAGGCCCATCGCTGGGTGCCGATGGGCTTCCGCGAAGTGGAGTCGCTGCTCGGCTTCACGGTGGCCGCGCTCTTTTTCATCGTCTGGTGGCTCTACAACGCGATCCCCCTTGGACTGTTTGCGTTGCCGGTCACGTTCTTCATGGTGTTCATTCCGGCGCTGGGTCCGGATCGATACGCCTTTCCATCCGAGGGCGTGCGTACAAGTTGGTTGATCGCTCACATTGCCGCGCTCCTGTTGGCTTACGCGGCTCTCGGCTTCAGCTTGCTGGCGTCGGTCCTTTATCTCGTTCAAGAGCGCCGAATCAAGAGCAAGCCGTCTCTGCGGACGGCATCGGGGCCAAATTCAGTTTGGGCCCCGCTTGATTGGCTGCCGCCACTCGACACTCTCGAGCGGATATCCGAGTCCATGCTCGAATTCGGCTTTCCGTGCATGACCGTTGGGCTTGTGATTGGCTCTGTTTTGGCGCAGGAGACGCCTCTCGGCGCCGCTTACTTCCTCGATCCAAAGATCATCGCGGCCTTCGTCAGTTGGGCCATCTATGTGCTGCTGCTCCTTGTCCGCAGGACCGCTGGTCTGCGGGGACGCAAGGCAGCCTATCTTTCCGGCGCTGTCTTTATCGTCATGATGGTGGTGTGGACCGCCAACCTATTCAGCCACGTCCACGGGTTCGGTGCCCCATGAGCCTGACCCTGGTTGGAGTGAACTACAAGACCGCGCCCATCGAGCTGCGCGAGAAGATCGCCATATCGCGCGACGATCTACCTGAGACCACCAGGGCATTGGCTGCGCTGCCCGGCGTCCACGAGTGCATGATCGTTTCCACCTGCAACCGCGTGGAACTGCTGGCAGCCGTTGACGGCCCACAGACCGACATTACCGAGTTTCTGCACCGGCAGTTTGGCCTTGACCGCGATATGCTGGCCCCGCACATCTACCAGCAGCGCGATCAGGATGCCGTTCGCCATCTTTTTCGGGTCGCCGCCAGCCTTGATTCCATGGTTGTTGGCGAGCCGCAGATTCTAGGGCAGGTGAAGGAGGCCTTTGCCGTCGCTCGCGCCTCTGGCACCGTGGCAGGGCAACTCGAACATCTGCTGCAGAGCGCTTTTGCAGCGGCTAAGAAGGTTCGCTCTGAAACCGAGATCGGCTCAAGCTCTGTCTCGATTGCCTCAGTTGCCGTTGAACTGGCACGCAAGATATTCGGTAACCTGCAAGGACGGACGGTTTTCCTGGTCGGCGCAGGGAAGATGAGCGAACTGGCCGCGCGTCACCTGGTGCAGCAGGGCGCGGGAACCATTCTCGTGACCAACCGGACGCAGGCACGAGCCGAACGCATGGCCGAGGCCTTCAAGGGAAGAGTGATCCCCTACGAAGAAATGTACGACGCGGCCGTCGATGCCGACATCGTCATCAGTTCCACCGGCGCTCCGCATCCGATCTTTCGCAAGGAACATGGGCAAAAGTTCATGCAGCGCCGCAGGAACCGTCCCATGTTCTTCATCGACATCGCCGTGCCGCGCGACGTAGATGCATCGATGGGCAAGCTCGAGGGCATTTTCGTCTACGACATTGACGACTTGCAGGCCGTGGCCGCGGCGCATCTTGAGGAGCGCAGAGGTCAGGCAGGCGATGCGGAGTCGCTTATCGCAGGCGAGGTTGAGCGTTTTCACCAACGGCTACGCACCGTGAATGCCGCACCTGCGATAGTGGCCCTGCAGAAGCAGGCCGAAGAGACGCGGCAGGCAGAGCTGAAGCGGCTGCAATCGCGTCTTGAAGGGCTGACCGCGGAACAACTGGCTGCGATCGAGACGCTTACGCGCGGACTGGTGAACAAGCTGCTCCACCCACCGATGCAGGCTTTCAAGCAGGCCGCGCGCGAAAATAACCAGGTGCGGATCGACGCCCTCTGCGAGGCGTGGCAAATCGAAATCAGTGGCGCACCCGACGCTGGGCGGGATTCCTCCTTGCCTTCGTCGGCGTGTGCGCCCACGACCAAGAACCCAGCAACGAGTGCCAGCGAGCAAGCCAAAGAAACCGCCGGAGAGTCAGTCAGCCAGTCTGGCGTGGAGACCCATAAATAATGAAGCTGCGCATTGGAAGCCGTGGATCCCAGCTAGCCCTCTGGCAAGCCAACCATATTGCCGCGCTGCTTCGCGGTGCAGGTCACGAGGTCGAGATCGAGATCATCAAGACCACAGGTGACCGCCTGCAAGAGGTAACCTTCGCGCAGGTCGGGTCGAAGGGGATGTTCACCAAGGAGATCGAGGAGGCGCTGGCGGAGGGTCGCGTGGACTTGGCTGTCCACTCGCTCAAAGATCTGCCAACTGAGTTGCCAGAGCCCTTTGCGCTGGCGGCCACCCCTCCGCGCGTCGATCCACGCGATGTTCTTGTTTCTGTTCGTTACCACAGCCTCTCGGAGTTGCCAGCCGGTGCTCGCGTGGGTACGAGCAGTCAGCGCCGCCGTGCGCAGCTGAAGGCGGTTCGACCCGATATTGAAGCCGTTGAGTTTCGCGGCAATGTAGACACTCGCCTGCGCAAGCTCGCCGAAGGGCAGGTGGATGCAATCCTTCTTGCCGGGGCCGGACTTGACCGGCTCGAGAAGACTGAATGGGTGAGGGAACGGCTCGAACCGAAGGACTTTTGCCCTGCGGCGGGTCAAGGTTCTCTGGGGATTGAAGCGCGCAAGGGCGATGCGGCAACGCTTGAGGCGCTGAGCTTCCTTGACGATGAGGCGACTCACTTTGCGGTCACGGTGGAGCGAGCGGCATTGGCTGCTCTGGGCGGCGGCTGCCAGGTGCCGATTGGCGTTCATTGCCGGGCAACAGACGAGGGCTCGGTTGAGGTATTTGCGGTTGTCGCGACGCCGGAGACAGGCGCTGCGGTTCGGGTATATCTCAAGGAGCGCCTGGATGGGGTTGATCCCGCAGAGCTTGGCAAGACCGTGGCACAAAAGCTCATCGAAGCCGGTGCTGGACCGCTACTCGAGGCCTTCAGCGGAGTTTCGAAGTGATCGCTGACCCGCGCCCGCTTGCCGGTCGCCGTGTCCTGGTTACCCGCGCTGCGCATCAGCTTGGAAAGCTCAGCGATCAGCTTCGCGAGGCTGGGGCGATTCCGGTCGAGGTTCCTGTCCTCGAAATTCAGCCTCCGGAGAGCTTTGAGAGGCTCGACGCAGCTTTGCGGCAGTTCTCGAGCTACGATTGGCTGATTCTCACCAGCGCCAACACGGTGCGTGCGTTGGCGGACCGTGCGAAGAAGCTCCGAAGGCCGCTTGTGCAGCATGAATCACTCAAGGTGGCCGCTATCGGGGATGGGACGGTCAAAGCTGCGATGGAGGCAGGGCTTGAGGTCACTCTAGTTCCGGCGTCAAATGTAGCCGAGAGTCTGGTTGAGGCACTTGTGGGTCAGGTGGCCGGCGCCCGCGTTCTTTTCGCGCGCGCGACTTTGGCGCGTGATGTCATCCCTGACTCTCTTCGCGCAGCAGGGGCACAGGTCGATGTGGCGTATGCCTATAAGAACGGAATTCCAGCCGGAGCACCGGAGCAACTTCGCGGGGCACTAGCGGAGGACCTGGATGCGGCGGCGTTCACAAGTTCATCAAGCGTCACGCACTTGAAGTCAGCGGCCGCGGAAGCAGGGCTGGCTTGGCCGTTCTCTGGTGTTGCAGCTATTTCGGTTGGCCCAGTTACCAGCAAGACTCTTCGCGAGGAAGGATGGGAGCCTGCCGCCGAGGCTAAAGTCTCCGACATTCCCGGCCTGGTGAAAGCAGTCGCCGAGTATTTCGCTGGAAGCTGAACGCTCCGTGTGGGCTTGCTGGCAGAACGCCCGTCAGCTCTCTTTGCGGTAGAGCATATCGCGCATGGCCTTGCGGCGGGCCGCATTGGCCTCGCGATCACCACTCAATGGATCGGCCCCCGCCACGGTCGGCGCTTCTTCCTCCGGCTCACTGCAAGTGGGACAACGGTTTGCAAATCCAGGCTTGCCCGGGCGCAGCTCAAACTCCTCGCCGCACACAACGCACTCTTTAATTGGAAATCCCATAACAGATAATTCTAGCGCGAACGATTGCGCTATGAAACCGGCGCCAAGCGAGCGAGATCGGCGCCGGTCAACTTGACCAGGTCTTGTCATTCGCGTGGCAGAGCTGCTCAAGGTTGCAGCGATCGCACTTGGGCTTGCGCGCGTCGCACACCTGGCGCCCGTGATGGATCAACTGGTGGGAGAACGCGATCCAGCGCTCCTGTGGCACAACCCGCATCAACTCCTGCTCCACGTTTTGCGGCGTGTCCCCCTTGGCCAGGCCCAGCCGCCGCGCAATCCTGAAGACATGCGTGTCCACCACTACGCCCTCAGCCTTGCCAAAGCAGACGCCGAGGACCACGTTGGCTGTTTTGCGCGCCGCGCCGGGAATCGTGATCAGCTCGGCCAGCGTTTCCGGAACTTTGCCGCCGAAATCCGACATGACCTTCTGCGCTGCGCCTTTGATTGACTTGGCCTTATTGCGGAAGAACCCGGTGGTGCGAATGAGCGCTTCGAGTTGAGGAAGAGTCGCTTTGGCCATTGCCTGCGGGGTAGGGAATCGACGGAACAATTCCGGCGTCACCATGTTCACGCGGACATCGGTGCACTGAGCCGATAGGATGGTCGCGACCAGCAACTCCCATGACGAGGAATGGGTGAGGGCGCACTCGACCTCGGGGTAGGTCTCGTCGAGGCCGCGCAAGATGGCCGCAACGCGCTCCGGGGCAAGGTCGCCATGTGGAGTGCGCTTTGTGGTACCTGGCTTCGTTGATGTCTTCTTCTTGCCGGATGCCATTGTGGTCTCGGATCGCGTGATCCGTTCGCTCATTCGGGCTTCGGGTTTGGAATTAGATTGAACACGGGTGCGGTCTGAAGTTTGCCGCTCAGCCAGTCGGTGAGCTTGTCGATCGGCAGGCGAATCCCGAGGTAGAATTGCCCAAACAGCGCATACACAGCGCTGACCTGGTCGAATCGCATTTCGTAGATGAGTTTCTTGAAGACCACAGGGTCCTCGGCAAAGAGCGTGACTCCCCACTCCCAGTCGTCCATTCCGATCGAGCCTGAGATGATTTGCTTCACCACATCGCCGTACTTGCGGCCGATCATGCCGTGTTCGTGCATCATGCGCTGCCGCTCGGCAAACGGCACCATGTACCAGTTTTTGTCCTCGCCGCGCAGGCGGTCCATGGGATAGAAGCAGAGGTACTTGGCATCCGGAATCGCGGGGAAGAGCCTTGGCGCCATTGCTGTTCCGGCGCGCTTCATGCTCTCGTTCACTTCGGCCTGAAACTCCGGGGATCCCGGCTCTAAGCCTTTGGCGGCAGCGGTCTCCCAGGTCTTGCGGCTCGACTCATAAAGGCCCAACTCAACCACGGAGACATAGGAGTGGCGCAGCTCAAGGAAGTCGTAGATGGGCAACTGCGCGAGGTCAAGCTCAACCTGATTCAACTGCTCAAAGTTGTCGCGGAAGTGGATAAAGATCAGGTCGCCCTTGTGGCCAAGCTGCGAGTAGATGGCCGAACGTGCCGGGCCCGCGCCTTTGTGTTCGAGTGCGGCAACGGATTCGTTGGCAATGCGGTCGCGTTCGGCAACAGACAGGGCATGCCACGCTTTCCAATCGAAGCGGAAGAACTGGTGGAGGACGGCGGAACCTTCAAGAGTCAGCGGAACAGGAGAGAACTCAGACAACGGATACACCTCGCTTGGGACTGCTTCATCCTAACAAAGTTGCCGTGGTCAGTTGCGCAGATCGCTCTCCAGGCTTGCCGCTCCCAGCGCCGAGGCAGCGTACTGCTCTCCCCATGCCTTCATGGCCATGAGAATCGGGTTGAGGGCTCGCCCTTTGCGCGTCAGCATGTACTCAGGCCGGGGCGGATGTTCGGCATAGAGACGGCTGGTCAGGATGCCGTGCGCGGTGAGTTGCTTGATGCGAGCCGAGAGCACGCTTGGGGTCAGGCCGGGAAGGCTTGTTTCAAAGTCTTGAAAACGCCGCGTCTGGTGCAGGAACAGGTCGCGCAGAATGAGGATAGTCCAGCGGTCGCCAATGATGTCGAGCGTGCTGGCGATTGAACAGCGCATGGAATATTTTCTGGTCATTTCACCTTTGAAATCCATTTATATCATAGTGACTAGGAAATAAAAAGCAACTAAACGAGAGATGAACCTCGCAAATTCCTTGAAAGACGCGAGCTTGATGGCGTTGTTCCCACAATCAGCGGCGGTGAATCAGGAATGACAGAATGCACCGGCTATACTCGCTAAGGCATGATTGAAAAATCTATCGCGCTCCTGGGAGAGTGGGTCAAAAGCGTCATCAGTGCTGGCGGCTACAAGGGCATCCTTGTGCTTTTGGCCCTCAACTCATCCGGCATCCCTATCCCGTCGGAAGTAATTCTTCCGTTCTCGGGGTACCTGGTCCATCTGGGCCGCTTCAACCTCATTCTTGTGGCCGTGGCGGGAACGATCGGCTGCAATATCGGCTCGGCGGTTGCCTATTGGATTGGCGCCAAGGGTGGCAGGCCACTGGTTGAGCGGTACGGCAAATGGGTGCTGATGAGCCATCACGATCTGGACCGGATGAGCGGTTTCTTTGATCGCTACGGTTCGATCACGATTTTGATCGGGCGCATGCTGCCAATTGTGCAGACGTACGTCGCCTTTCCGGCGGGGATCGCCCGAATGTCGCGTCTGCGTTTTCACATTTACACCACAGTGGGCTCGCTGATCTGGTACTTCTGCCTGGCGTGGGCTGGAATGAAGCTGGGAGCCGCCTGGGATACGGACCCGCGCATGCATGAATGGTTTCATCGATTTCATTTGATCGTGGTGGTTGCATTGGCGGCCGGAGTTGTCTGGTTTGTCTGGAGCCACGTAATCAGAGCGCGAAGGCGAAATGCCGCCTGAGGCTGTCTGACCGCATAAGAACGGCTGGGAACGGGAAGCAGGGGCTGGAACTTGGTGACAGGAAGGCGAAATTCAATCTCCGTCTTGCTGTAGTGCTTCAACAATCGAAACAAGGGAAGGAAAAGGATAAATCCATGGCAACGAAGAAGAAGAGCGCTGGCAAGCCCAAAGCATCCAACAACAAGGTTGCGCCAGCGAAGGGCAAACTGGGCGTGATGGTGGTTGGTCTGGGCGCCGTGGCCACCACGATGATTGCCGGCGTTGAAGCAGTGCGCCGGGGGTTGGCCAAGCCAGTCGGTTCGCTGACGCAGATGGGGACCATCCGGCTGGGCAAGCGTACCGACAACAACTCGCCGCTGATCAAGGACTTCATCCCGATCGCCAACCTGAACGACGTGGTGTTCACGGGCTGGGACATCTTCAAGGACAACGTGTACGAATCGGCCGCGCATGCCGGTGTGCTGGACGAGAAGACTCTTTTGCAGCTCAAACCGTATCTGGAGACCATTAAGCCGATGCCGGCGGTCTTCGACCAGTACTACGTCAAGCGGTTGCACGGCACGCATGTAAAGAAGGGAAAGAACAAACGGGACCTGGCCAATCAGCTTATCGCGGACATTCGCAATTTCAAAAAGACGGTGGACAGGGTGGTGATGATCTGGTGCGGGTCCACCGAGATATTTCTCGAGCCAAGCGCAGTGCACCAATCCATCAAGGCATTTGAGAAGGGGCTTGAGACGAACGACATCGGCATTGCGCCTTCGCAGATCTATGCCTACGCGGCACTGAGCGAGGGAGTGCCGTTTGCCAACGGCGCGCCGAATCTCACCGTTGACATTCCGGCACTTATCGAGCTATCGAAGAAGAATGCCGCGCCCATCTGCGGCAAGGACTTCAAGACCGGCCAGACCTTTATGAAGACCGTTCTAGCGCCAGCCTTTAAAGCGAGAATGATCGGCGTATCGGGCTGGTTCTCGACGAACATTCTTGGCAACCGTGACGGCGAGGTGCTCGACGACCCTCAGTCGTTCAAGACCAAGGAAGAGTCGAAGCTGGGCTCGCTCGAATACATCTTCCAGCCCGAGCTTTACCCGGATCTCTACAAAGACATCTACCACAAGATCCGCATCAACTATTACCCGCCGCGCGGCGACGACAAGGAAGCCTGGGACAACATCGACATCTTTGGCTGGCTTGGCTACCCGATGCAGCTCAAGGTTAACTTCCTCTGCCGCGACTCGATTCTGGCTGCGCCCATCGCGCTCGATCTGGTGCTGTTCCTTGACCTGGCCAAGCGCACGCCGTCGCTCAAATCCATCGGCATTCAGGAGTGGCTGAGCTTCTATCTCAAGTCGCCCCAAACCGCCGAGGGCCTCTACCCGGAACACGACCTGTTCATTCAGTCGATGAAGCTGAAGAACACGCTGCGCCACATCATGGGCGAGGACCTTATCACGCACCTGGGCCTCGAGTATTACGACTAATCGCCTGTAGCCGGACACCCTGCTCTTGCGGGTTTTGAGGAAAGGCCCATCCGTGAACGGGTGGGCCTTTTGAAATGTGGCGTGACGTTCAATCAGGCATTGGCCAGAGAGGACAAGGCGGGAATCCTGCGATGCTCCTGCGCTATTTAGTTGTGACGTGCGGCTTGATCAGCTCATCCAGATAGTCCGGCTTCTGCTCGACACGTTCAAGGTGAGGAATCCGCGCGCCCCCGTGATAGCTAACCTGAGCGGTCCTGAAATAATCGTCGGACAAGACCAGCAACGACATGGGCTGGGTGTCATCCTTTGACGCCTTGATCGCGTCCATGAGCACGTCTGGCGTGAAAGCGCGATCGTTCACGGCCATCACCTTCATGCCCGACGAGATGCCTGCATCGAAGGCCGGACTGCCTTCGATCGCATCAACAACCGATCCGTCTTCCTTTAGCTGCAATCCGATTGTGTAGATCTGGCCGATCCCTCCGCGCCGTCCCTCCAGCTTCAGCGGCTTGTCGTTGAAGATTAGCTTCCACCCGCCCTTCTCGATTCCACCCAGCGGTGCTTCAGGGGTGATCGAATTCAGACGGGTTCGGAAAAAGGTGGCCCAGTCGTAAGGCGCAACTGAGTTGAGAGTGCTGACCAGCTGATCGAAGGTGTAGATCTTCACCTCAGCGCCGTTATTGGGGCCTCCGTGGAATGCCTGTGTGAAATCGTCGATCGACTTTTTGCCGTCGGTCTCGCCGTGGATGATGGTGGCCACTTCCAGCCACATTAGGTCTCCCTCGTCGTAGTAGTCGGTGCCCCGCCGCCAGTTGGACCATCCGCCGCGACCGGAGAGGCCCGGTTCTCCGACGGCGGTATCCAGGAGGGGTCTCCACGTGCGGCCGGGACGACCCGGTCCCAGCGCAGCCGCGATGCTTGCTATGTAGTCGTGGTATTGCTCCTCGGTCCATAAGCCGCTGCGAGCCGCGAGCATTGGGCCCAGGTAGTCTGTCAGGCCTTCGTAGCCCCACAAGAGGTCGGTCTCCATTGGCTGTTCGTAGTAGGGAACCGCGAGGTCGGCGGGACGGCGAAACTTACCGTTCCACGAGTGGACAAACTCATGCGGCAGTAGGCCGCCCACCATGTAGCCGGCGTCATGTCCAAGCAAAACCCGCTCTGGCAACCGGCTGTCGTTGGACTCGTGGTGCTCGAGCCCGAAGTGCGCCACATGATCGCTCAGNNAGGAAGTGGTAGTCGCGATAATGCCGCGTCCCAAAGAGCTTTCCCGATTCAGCTACAAGATTGGTCATTCCTTTTTGCAACTCGGGGCTGATCGCGAGCGCTGCCTCGCTGTCGGCCACGAGGTCGAGCTCATGATGGATCGGCTCGCCGGGGGGAGTGATGTCAATCGCGCGATAGAACTCGCCCGCAATCACTGGCGAATCCACCAGCATGTCGAGCGAGATCGGCTTGAACACGATCTTGTTTGCGGTTGTGCTTTCAATGGAAAGGGAAGTGCCGAACTTCCAACCATCCGGCAGCAGCAGAGTCGCGTCGTAAGTAAGTTGCTGGGCCTGAGCCCCCGCCGGGTAAAGCAGAACCGAGTTCCACTCGAGAATGGTGAGTTTGTCTGTTGCCGATAGGCCGTCCGGCTCGATGTAGTCGTAGGTTGCCTCCAGTTCGCTCACACCTTGCGGAATCTCCAGATGGAAGGTGTAAACGTCGAGGAGGTCGCGCTTCCACGGAATCGTCTTNNGCTGTGTTTTAGTCGCGTCGACGGTAACCTGGATGGTTTCGCCCGCGAGCGCGAAGCTGGCTGTCAAGGTAAGGAGTGCGAGTAAGAGCAGAGAATACCGTGTGCGGCTGAGCGCCATTGAGGATGCTCCTTAGTTGTGGCCGGGTGGGCGGCCCCATCTCCGCATCATACTCAGAGCGTGAACTGGCAGACAACAGCACGCAGCCGTTTTGCTGAAGCCCTGATGCTCCGCATCGTCGTTGTAACGTCGGAGGAGCAACTGAGGGAGCCCAACGCTAGGTCTGCAACATGGGCTGCATCGGCGGCGATCAAGCGGCTTGTCGTGGAGTGTTCAGTGGCGGAGAGGGTTGTTGCCTCGGCCAGAGATGCCGTCTGTTCGGCGCGCTCGATGACCAGCCTGAGAAGTTCGTTGGCCTCCTCGGTCATCAGGCGGCCATCCTGGATGCTGGCCTGGCTGGCTTTGATCGCCTGAGTCGTGCTTGCGGTTTCCTGCTGGATGCTGGTAACCATGCCTGCGATCTCTTCGGTTGCCGCATGTGTGTGTTCTGCCAACCGCCGCACCTCGCCCGCCACTACGGCAAAACCGCGGCCCTGCTCGCCGGCGCGAGCAGCTTCAATCGCCGCATTCAGCGCCAGCAGATTTGTATTTTCCGAAATTTCGCGGATCGCCGTAATCACGTTGCCGATTTCTCTCGATCGGCTATCCAGGCGCATCATCAAATCCCCAATGGCTGATGACGAAGAGGCAATTTGGGTCATCGTATCGTTGGCCCGAGCCATCGCCTTGCGCCCGCGCGAGGCAGTCTCAGACGATTCACGGCTCGCATGCGATGTTTCTTCTGAGTTGCTCACTATCCTCGATTCGTTGACGCTAGCCTGACGAGTGGACTCGAGCATTTGTTGAGCCAGTACCTGCTGTTCATTGCATTTCGACGAGCTCTGCTCGGCGGAGTCTGAAAGTTCGTTAGCCAGCCTCTCCAATGCCTGCGACGATTGCGCCAGATCGCTCAGGACTTCGTGGAATGAGGCAATCGTTTTGTTCAGGGCAAGCCCCATCTGACCGACCTCATCGGTCGATTCGATCGTCGCTGAGACAGTCAGGTCCCGATTGGACAACGCTTCCAGAACGGTGCACGCGTTGAGTAGTGGGTGACTGATAATATTTGCCAGACGCCATGCCATCAAGCAATCGAGTAAGAGAATCAGGCCTGTCAGGGCCACTATAACCCTCAGAAGGTTCGCCGTGGTCCCTTCAACGGTCACGTTTGAAGTAAATGATACTGCCCGTTGCGATGTGTCGGCCGGCTGCAAAGTAACCTGAGCAGCGGGGGACTGGTGGGCTGCAATCTGCCTGATCTTGAAGATTCCTCCAAGGCACACTGCCGCCAGGATTGCTGTGAACAGGCACATCCATCCAAATGAGATGTAGAGTTTTGCCCTCAGAGGCAGATTGCCGAACCAACTCAGACAGAACCTGAAAAGCCAGACCATGCGTTGCTCCTCGGGTGTACAGAGGAACACTGAACCCGTTGATCTGGGTTATCGGCGGAATTTCCAATGAGTTCAGAGTTCGTGTGTTGGGAATCCTGTGGGAGTTCCGGCTCAGGCAGCCATCGCCTGGGCCACGCGCCTTACTGTCAGAACCGTGATGTCATCCTCCTGCCCGAAGGCTTTCGCAGCATCTGCGATGTAGAAGGCCGACTGGCCTGACAGGTTGTGGACCCGATCAAATCCAAAAAGCTCGCCGGAACTTGCGCGCGCTTCCACCACCCCGTCCGACATCAGTAAAAGCCGGTCGCCGGGGTGGAGGTAGACGTGCACTTCGTCGTACTCGACCTCGGGAATGAAGCCGAGCGGCAACCCACCTGGAAGTGCCACCTCCTGGCTGTTCAGGTAGGGAGGCAGATGGCCGGCATTCGCCATGACCACTTCGCCATCGTGTTTGAACCAAACCGCCTGGCATGTGGTGAAGCTGTCGCCGCCCACCAGAACACGATTCAGGGACTCCAGAATCCGCCCTGGGCTGAACTCCGATGTCCGGCGTAGCGCTCCCATCAGCATGGAGACGTTCATCGCCGCGCGCAGGCCCTTGCCTGCCACATCGCCCAGCACGACGAGGAGTCCACCGTCCCCGGTAGATTGCACATGGAAGAAGTCGCCGCCCACCTCATTCGCCGGCGTATAGACGGACTCCACTTCAAAGCCCGGCGTCTGAATGTTCTCGTGCGGGATCATGAGTTCCTGCACGCTGCGAGCAGCCGCCAACTCGCTCGAAGCGCGCTCCTGATCGCGGTTGATGCGCAGGAAGCGCACAAAGATGATGAGCACGATTACCAGGATGCCCACAAAGTCCGCAACGGCAGCAAAGTGGATCGGAACTGGTCCTGCTTGAAGCGTCAAAGGCGAGCGATAGTTCTCATGCCCCATTGAAGTAATTAATGCGATCAAGAGGGGTTCCATCATGCCAATCATGCTCAGAACCAGTGGAATCAGCAGCAGCCCCGCCTCGAAGTTCCGACGCACGGTGGCCACGATCAGGGTGAGGAAGACAAAGATCGTCCACCCCATGATCCAGAGCAGGCTGAACAGCCCTACCGCGACCAGCAGAACCCAGATGAGCGTGCTGTGCCCGACCAGGAGCAGCGTCGGGGCCACGCCGAGTAGAATCGGGGACGAATAGCGCAGAAAGAGAATGTACCAGCGCCGGCGAAGGCTGAGAAATGCAATCAGGAATTCGAAGTACAGGTAGGCGGAGACCAGAAACAGTTGAAAATAGATCGCCGCAAACCAGAGACTGTCGAGTTGCGCAGAGCTTCCGGCCAGTTCGATGAAGGCAAGTGGCGCCATCACCAGTTCGTGCAACCCCAGCCAAAGGTACTCAGGGTGACCTTTCTGCGTAAAGTAGAGCGCAAACAGGAACATCGCCAGCACCAGCAGCAGGATCGAAATGACTATCTTGGGAAGCCGCTCAAAAAGCCCATGGACGTTCCACAACTCCAGCGAGCGGTCCAACTCTTCGCGGTCGCCGAGTCGCAGCTTGCGGTTAGCAAAGAACGAGGTGTAAGCGCCATAGCCGAAAGGCTTATAGATGGTCCGCGCCACCAGGATCAGGTTCGTTTCATCAGGGGGGACCTTCAGGTTATAAAGGCGCGAAATCGGCTGGTAGCGTTCAGGTGTGTCCGCGTGCGGTCCTCCCGGGTGAATCTGGATCCCGTTGGCGAATACATCGAAGCCCGGTCCCGAAGAGCTGATGTTGATAGCCGTGCTTTGCGATGTTGGCAGTTCCACCAGCAGGAATAATGGGCCATGATGATCAGGCAACCTGACGTGGAGCCGGAACCAGGCGTATTTCTGCGGCCCGTCGGGGCTTATGGAATTGCCCGGCTTCTTGTCTTCGTCAGTTCCGGAGCTTTCGCTCGCGGGGTGGTCCTCGCTGACATCTTCAAAGGCATCCTCTGCGTTCCGCACCGCCCACTTGGAGTCGTCAAAATCTGGCTTTTCGGCAGCAGGATCCGACGAGATGCCCACGCGCCAGCCTTTATCGAGCAGCAACGGGGAGCCAAGGTGGGTGGCGTCAAAGAATAGTTCGGCAGGAGGGGTCGTCTTGGCGCCATGAGCGTGGACGTGGTCGGGTCCGAAGCCGACGTCAATATGGGTTCCCCTGGTCATTGGGGCAGCAGGGCTCTGGGTTGCGGCGGGGGCCTGGGACACGGCCGGACTCGGCGGCTGAGCCGAAAGCGCAAGTGCAGTCACAGTGGCTAAAGCGGCAATCGCTAGGTTTATCCGGCGCACGTGGCTCTCTCCGAGGCTATTGGCTCTGTTGGCTCTGCTACTGAGGTGGTTCGTATTGCTCGTTCCCTGGTGCACTCCACTTTAATTCAGAAGGGAGGGCCGGTCCAAAGCGCATTCCAATCTTGCCCGGAGCGCAATCCAGCCGCCTGTCTTCATCCGTTCTTATGAAAACGGGAACCTGGAACTGGATGCCGCAGGATACGAAGCAGACGATCCCGAAACCCGGAATCTTCTTTCCATGTGTTGCCAAACAGGGGGATACTAGCGTCTAACGAAGTGGAGCGAAGCGGGCTATCCGGTCGTGGGGGAGCCAGAGGCAATGCAGGAGGCGGGAAATGCGATTTGAAATGAAGAGTTTGAGAGTTTTGGCACTGAGCATTATGTCACTGGCTTTGACGGGCTGGGCTCTCGGTCAGTCCACACCCTCCAGCTCTGCGCCGGGTTCTGGCCAGACCCCAGCGGAGGCGGGAAGCCCTGCGCCCGGTGCCACTCCCGTTGCTGGCGACGCATCTACTCCTGAGAAGTCGGCGGGCAACGTCTCCGCACCCGCGCAGACCAGCGCCGCACAGACTGCGCCAGTTGCAGGCCAGAGTTCCGCCCCAGGGGCCGCCCCGGTGAGCGGAGATGCTTCTCCGAACTCCGACCCGAAAGACAAGAAACCCGCCCCAGGCTCAGCCCCGGTTGAAGGCGACGTCGCTGCTCCAACCTCCACCGTAAACCCCGACAAGGTGGTTGAGGTTGGCAGCCAGAGGATCAATGTCAAGCCCGGCAGCATTGACGATGTAAACGCAGTGGGCAATCGCAATATCGGTGGACGCGGCATCGGCAACTGGTATTCCGTGGACTACGAAATCAAGATGGGCAAGTCGTATGCCACTGAGCTTGAGAAGAGCACCAAGCTCATTACCGACCCGGTTGTTGTCGAGTACGTCAACCGCATCGGTCAGAACATCGTCAAGAACTCCGACTGCAAGGTTCCCTTCACCATCAAGGTCATCGACTCCGACGAAATCAACGCCATGGCGCTGCCGGGCGGTTTCTTCTACGTCAACTCAGGTCTGATTCTCAACGCCGACGAAGAGGCTGAACTGGCAGGCGTGATGGCCCATGAGACTGCTCACGTTTGCGCCCATCACATCGCCCAGGAGATGACCCGCGCCAACTATGCGCAGATCGGCATGATTCCGGTGATGATCATGGTGGGCGGCTGGACGGGCTATGGCATCTACGAGGGCGCCCAGATTGCAATTCCGATGGTCTTCCTCAAATTCTCACGTGAATTCGAGTCGCAGGCCGACTACCTCGGAATCCAATACATGTATCGTGCCGGTTACGATCCGCAGGCCTTTATCAGTTTTTTTGAAAAGATCCAGGCCCTTGAAAAGCGCAAGCCGGGCCTGGTCGCTAAGGCCTTTAGCGATCACCCTCAGACCCCTGACCGCATCCTTCACTCGCAGGAGGAGATTGCCCGCATTCTCCCTGCGCGCGATGAGTACACCGTCACAACGTCGGAGTTTGACGACGTGAAGGCCCGGCTGGCTCGCATCGAGAACAAGCGCCGTCTTACCGACTCCAAGGACACCAAGAAGCCTTCGCTGCGCCGCGCCGGCACTTCCACCGGCGACGCCACGGGAACCCAAGGTGCGTCAACACCGTCCGATACCTCGGGTGACGACGATAAGCCGACGCTGCATCGCCGCGACGACCAGAACTGAGCCCAAAACCGAACAATGCTCCCAACTTGACCGCAAAGAGTCCGCGTAGCCACCCGCAGTGGTTGTGCTGCGCTCTGCAGCGGGCTAAGCTGGTTCGGAGAGCACCGGCAGCGGCATTGAATCCTCGTCGGGGGCAGGAAACTTGACTTCTCTCCGATCCTTTGGCCTCGCGCCTGGCTCATCTCTGGGGTGAACTCCGTCTGTGAAGAAGATCGCGATCTGTGTGGCCGCTTTTGTGGCGATCCTGGTACTTACCAAGATTGCCAATCAGGTTCCGCCGGAGCCGCCTGCGGGCACCACCTTCTCTTTGAAAGCGCAACGGGTTATCGAGTGCTCCGCCAGCGACATCATCCTGATCGACAAGCACGACACCGCGACCCCCCTGTTCAAAGACTCAAGCTGGCCCGACTGCAGCGTCTTCCACAAGGACGATGTCTTGGACTTCTACCTATCACGCGGCGAGAAAACCCACTTCCTGAGCATTGAGAAAACCGCCTGGTGGCGCAAAGTCAAGTGATGCGGGGCGGCCACGCAAGCAGTCTGGGTGGCCTGTTCCCTCGGTCACGTCCCCGACTTTGATGGGATGGACTCCAGCGCCAATGCACCATCCGTCGTAACAGCCCCAGAGGTTGGGCCATCCCTACCCGACACCACAAGCGGCTGGATTTCGAGGCTTTATCACGGTTTCCGCTGCGAACCGGCGCCTTCCCGAAAGCCCGTTAATTTCCGGTAACAGCCTGAAATTCCTTGAAGTCACGGGCGAAACCGCGTTATATACAAGAACACCGGCAGATTTGCCGGAATCTGTCTCGAGGCCCAACCGCCTCCCGGAGGCCAAAAATGCGCAACGCCGCCGCCCGATCCAATCTGCTGGTTCCTGAGGTGCGCGAGGTGATGGACATCCGCCAGGCCTCCGACTACCTCGGCATCTCGCCGGACACGCTCTACAAGTACGCCTCGGAAGGCTTTGTGCCCGCTTTCAAGCTGGGCAATCGCTGGCGCTTCAAGCGCTCCCGCCTCGATGAATGGATGGATCGCCAGTCCGACATCCATGCCGCCGACGCCGAACTCGATCCCCACCAGAAGAAGCCGGTCCGGCCGGCGATGTAGGGCAGGGAACAGGGCCTGTCGTTTGATCCAATTGCGGCCCGCACCTTGTCCGCTAACGTGATAAAACTGTCCGGGTGAACCACCTTCGCCGCATCGGCCTCTTGCGCCGCCGAATGACGAAAGTCGGCATCTTCGGCCTACTCGTCACCCACCTCCCCGATCTCCGCTATCTCTGTGGCTTTACCGGCTCGAGCGCAGCCTTTGCAGTGACCCGTCGCCAGGCGCGCCTTTTCACCGATGGCCGCTACACGACACAGGCCGCCGAAGAGGTCCGCGGCGCAAGGGTCGGCATCGTCACAGGTCCGCCCGCGATTGCGGCCGTTGAGTGGCTCCGCACCCAGCCGGGCATTGAGGGTGCAGCCTTTGATCCGAGCGCAACCACTGTTGCCGAACTCAGCCGGTGGAGGGCCTCGCTGCCGGTCCGCGTGAGAAAGAGTTTTCTATCAGAGCTGGTCGAGCCTCTCGTCATGCCGCTGCGCATGGTTAAGGACGAGGATGAACTGGCCCTGATTTCTGAGGCCGCGCTCATCGGCTGCCGCCTCTTCGAGCACATTCTCGGCTTCATTCGGCCCGGCCTGCGCGAGATCGACGTCGCCGCGGAGCTCGAGTACAAGGCCCGCCGACTCGGCGCAGAAGGAATGTCGTTTGAAACCATCGTCGCTTCCGGGGAGCGATCGGCTCTGCCCCATGGCCGCGCCACCCTTACCCCTCTCACTCGCAAGGGCTTTCTCACCCTCGACTTCGGTATAATCCACAAGGGTTACCTGAGCGACATGACCCGCACCGTCTACCTGGGAAATCCCTCCGTAAGAGAGCGGGGTGCCTACGAGGCCGTGCTTGAAGCACAGGAATCCGGGGTTGGGGCCGTACGCGCAGGAGCGCGCTGCGGAGATGTGGATGAAGCAGCCCGGAGCGTCTTAAGAATCGCTGGATTGGCTGAAGCGTTTACCCACTCCAGCGGCCACGGAGTCGGCCTGGAAATACATGAGCCGCCGCGCATTGGGGCTGGCCAGACAGACAGGCTGCTGGCGGGGATGGTAGTCACAATTGAGCCCGGAGTTTATCTGGCGGGTCAGTTCGGAATCCGAATTGAGGATATGGTGGTAGTAACGCGAACCGGTGGCAAGGTGCTGACGCCCGCACCCAAAGCCCTGATTCAACTTTGAGCAAGTTTGATCGCGGCGCCCCGGGCTAGACGCGGAAAGCGCAAGGCAAATGAAAAGGAACGAATGAAACAAGAAGATATTGAAGACCTGAAAGAACTAATCGAGTTCCTCAAGGAGCATCAGGTAGCCGAGTTTGAGGTGGACCGCGACGGCCTGAAGGTCCGGCTCAAGTTCAGCCAGCCCGAGGGCTCCAGCGCGAGCTTGAGCGACCTTGCCCGGTTTGTGTCCGCTGCGCCTACTGCTTCCCTGGCCACCGGCGCACCGGCTGCTCCTTCCGCGCCTGCCGCGGAACCCGCTGCCGACCCGAATGCCGGTCTGCACATGGTCAACTCGCCGATCGTCGGCACCTACTATGGCTCGCCATCCCCTGGCGCTGCTCCGTTTGTATCGCCCGGCGAACACGTCGAAAAGGGTCAGGTCATCTGCATTGTGGAAGCTATGAAGCTGATGAACGAGATTGAGTCCGACGTAACGGGCGAAATCGTGAAGTGTCTTGTGTCCAACGGCCAGCCCATCGAATATGGGCAGCCCTTGTTTTCAGTGCGTCCAGCGTAGGGATCAACGGGGCGATTCGGCCGTTCGAGGACTGATCGGTAGAGGTCGAGTTCACTTGATCGGAAATCCGGCAAAGACGGCCCAGTTCCGCCAACCACGGTAACGACGCCTTAAAGGTTATGCATGTTTCGTAAGGTTCTGATTGCAAATCGCGGTGAGATTGCTCTCCGCGTCATCAATGCCTGCCGTGAACTCGGCATCCGCACGGTAGCTGTCTACAGCGAAGCCGACCGCAACTCTCTCCACGTCAAATTTGCCGACGAAGCTATCTGCATTGGCCCACCGCGTCCCGCTGACAGCTATCTAAACGTTCCCGCCGTAATCTCGGCAGCGGAGATTGCCGACGTCGACGCCATTCACCCCGGCTACGGCCTGCTGAGCGAGAACGCCAACTTCGCCGA
>PMXB01000222.1 GCA_003165935.1 Acidobacteriaceae bacterium
GTATTGAAGTCGTCTCCGGTGTAAGTGTAGTTGTAGGTTTGTGCCAGCAGCGGCAGCGGCAGCAGTAGAGTGGCCAGCAAGGCCAGAGGGCGAATGCGCATCCTTGATTTCCTCGTGAAAAACCGTTGGTCAGGCAAGCAGAATGGGGATGAACGAACCTGTGGCTTTCATGGGGAGCAGCGCCGAAAGAAAACGCACCATGGGATACGCGAAATGGTACCCGTTCAACCATCTGAATGAAAAGAGAAATATTGCCGCACCGCCCGCCGTACCTCGAAAGATTCAAAATGGTCAACCCGCCCAGTCAAGCTGCTACCCTAGAACCATGAAATTCGGGGTACTCGTCTTTCCCGGCTCCAACTGCGACCACGACACCTACAACGTCATCGCCGAGATTGCCCACCAGCCGGTAACCTTCCTTTGGCACGATTCTGACGACCTGCAAGGCGTCGATGCGGTGCTGGTCCCCGGCGGATTTGCCTACGGTGACTACTTGAGAACCGGCGCAATCGCCCGCTTTTCGCCGGTAATGCAGGCGGTTCAGCGATTTGCTGCCGGCGGCGGACTGGTGCTCGGCATATGCAACGGCTTCCAGATCCTCACCGAAGCCGGCCTGCTGCCCGGCGCCTTGATGCGCAACGCGGGACTCAAGTACATCTGCAAGCATGTCCATCTCCGCGTCGAGACCACCGACAGCCCCTTCACCCGCCAGTTGACCAAGGGCGAAGTCCTCAAAATCCCCATCGGCCACATGGAAGGCAACTACTTCTGCACGCCCGAGGAGCTTCACCGCCTCGAGTCGCAAGACCGCATTGCCTTTCGCTATTCAACCCCCAAAGGCGAAATCACCCCGGAGGCAAATCCCAACGGCTCCCTCGCAAACATCGCTGGAATTCTGAACCCCGGACGAAATGTACTTGGCATGATGCCCCACCCCGACCGGTCAAGCGAACAACTGCTCGGATCGGCGGACGGATGGAAGATCTTTGCCTCGATGGTTGAGGCGCTGGCAACTCGCTGAAGTTCCTGAAGCCCCAGAGAAGCGGCACATGATCGACATTCATCATCATCTGATTTATGGCGTGGACGACGGCCCTCCGGCCATCGCGATGTCTCTCGCAATGGCCATTGAGGCGGCCGATGAAGGCGTGACCGACATCGTCTGCACGCCCCACGCCAACGACACATACCCGTTTCAGATGGCCGTGAATCAAGAGCGGCTCGAGGAGTTGCGCGCCCAACTGAAAGGCGTAATCCGGCTGACCCTCGGCTGCGATTTCCATCTCAACGCCGACAACATCCTCGATGCGCTGGAGAACCCGCTCCGCTACTCCATCGACGGCAAAGGCTATCTGCTGGTCGAGCTACCGGAGATGGTGATCCCGCCGCAACTGACTGAGGCCATGCGCCGGTTGCAAGGGGTGGGATACACCATCATCATCACCCACCCTGAGCGGAACCAGGTGCTTTATCACCGTCACGACCTGCTGGCCGAGTGGATGCGCGACGGCTGCCTGGTACAGGTCACGGCAAGCTCGCTCTATGGCCGGTTCGGCAAGGCCGCCGAGGCGTTTTCGCTCGAACTGCTCGAGCGCAACTGGATCCACTTCATCGCAACAGATGCTCACAATCCCAAATGGCGTCCGCCGCACCTGAAGAAGGCTTACGACTTTGTCAGCGGCAAGGCGGGCGTCGAAACTGCGCAACGGCTCTTTGTCGCCAATCCTCGCGCGGCACTGGAGGGATCAACCTGGCCCAGGCAACCTGACCCAATAGGCTTGTGGGAGCACGTCCCACTCAAGTTCGATCCCAACCTCATCCCCAAAAGCTCAAAACGAGCGCAGAGCAAATCCCGCCAGCAGCCGGAGCCGCCGAACGATGATTCAACATCAAGCAAGGGGTTCTGGGGACGGGTCTTCGGCAATCGATCTTGATGCTTGCTACGCCAGTCCCAGACCGCCATCCACACCCAGTATCTGCCCGGTGACGAAGTGAGGGCCAGTAGCAAAGAACAGCACCGCCTGCGCCACCTCCTCTGCCGTGCCGTTCCGCCCCATCGGCGTACGCACGGCGAACCTCGCTCCGGCATCGCCGTTCTCACCCATTTCGATCCATCCCGGCGCAACGCAATTCACGCTGACCTCCGGCGCAAAGCCCTTGGCCATGGCCTGCGTAAGCATGTGCAGCGCAGCCTTCGAACTACAGTAGTGCGCGTGATCGGCCCATGCATGGCTGCCGCCCAGTGAGCCGATATTCACAATGCGGCCCTCTGTGGCCCGCAAATGGGGCAGCGCCTCACGCGCCACCAGAAACGGCCCGCGCGCATTGGTTTCAAAGACCGCATCCCATGCGGCCACAGTCAACCGATCAAGCGGCGAACGCTCAAAGACAGCTGCGTTGTTGACCACCACATCCAGGTGGCCAAACTGCCCAACCGTTGCGGCCACCGCCGCCTTCACTGAGTCCTCAGAGCGTACGTCGCACTCCAGCGCAATACCCCGCACTCCGAGAGACTCGATTGCGCGGGCGGTTTGGTGCGCCTCCTCGCCTGATTTCAGAAAGGTGATGGCGACATCTGCGCCCTCGGCCGCCAGCGCAAGCGCAATAGCACAGCCAATGCGGCGCGCTCCGCCGGTAACCAGTGCCGATTTGCCGCTCAGGAGTCGATTTCCCATTGCATTCTCAACACCGGTCAGGATGAAAGCGGTCTGCTCTACTTCGGTGGCGTTGTCGAGTCCGGAGCCTTGGCAGGAGGAGCGGAGTCCTTGCCCCCCTCTTCGACCTCTGGGTGCTTCTTGTAGATGGAATACTGCTCGCCCGGCCTCTTCATGCGAATCTCGATGGCCATCTCGCCCTTTTCGATCTTGTAGTCGTCGCCGAAGGTCTGAAACCCCTTGGCAATTACCTGCAGCCGCACGGTGGCGCCGAGCGGCAGGACGTCGATAATCGTCTTTCCGTCCTCGTTGGTTTTCAGCTCCATGTTGCCCTCGTCCTTCTCTCCCTGCATGGGGTGAAAGATTACGGCGGCATTCTCGATGGGCTTGCCATTCACATCCTTCAGGATGGTCACCTCAATGCGCGCGGTGGGGACAGGGGCCTTGTATTTGCGACCCCGATGGCTTGAATCACTCTGGCCGTGTGCGACGAGTGGGGAGAGTGCCAGGCCGAAGCCGGCCATTAGGACAGTGAGGCGGAAGAAGGTGCTGCGAACCATTTCTTCATTGTAGACGTTCGGCGCGTGCGGTGGGAATCCCGGATCTGGACCGAAAAACTCACTGGGCGATATACATCACCGATGTGCTGTGCATGGTGAGCGTGCCGGAAGGGATGAACGGGATGCGGAACGGAAACGCATAGGTGACAGCGACCTGGACGCGGCTCCCAGGGTTCTCATTCACGTCAGGATAGGTGGTGTTCACGGTCATTGTGCCGCCGCCTATATTCGGCCAGGAGGCACCGGATACATAGGTGTTTATGGCTGCAGCCGCTAGAGTACAAGAGGCGTTGGAGGCGGTCTGGCAGCTCGATCCGTGAACCATCGCGTAACGAGTTCCCTCCCGCGCGCACTCTGAGATTGCCCCTCGGGTGTAAGTAGCAATGCAAACCTGAATGAGCCCGAAGAAGAAGGTAAGGAGCACAGGAATCGAAATCGAAAACTCAACCAACGAGCTGCCCTCGTCCCGGGACAACCGGCCGCCCGCCCCGTTGCCTAGGCCGCGATTCCCTTCCCGGCGGATGAGGCCCACAATCAATCCGGCTGCTCGCAAACCTCGGGAGCGCACGCGAATCCACACTGGCCGCACGATTACTCCTCCACTTCCATCACCGAGGTTGCGGTCAGGTTGAAGCTGGTGGGGAGTCCAGGAACGCGAAACGGGATCGGAATCGAAGCGCTCGTGTTCACCTGCACGAACTNNTGCGTGCCTCCGATGGACTGCGAGCACGCGTAGAAGGTGGTGGGCGCCACGCTCAGAATGTTGCTGACGTCCCCTGCTTCTCCTTTGGCAGCAGCGGTCATGCCGGCCGAATCCGCCGCAAACGTTGAACTCATCATCCCGTAGGCAGCGCCGGCATGAGCAGCGTTTGACACCTCGATCGATTCGTAGATAACTATCCCCGTTTCGACTGTGCCAATGAGCAACGGCGCACCGAGCAAAGGGATGCAGAGCGCCATTTCGACGAGGGCGCCGCCAGACTCCGCTTTCAGCATGCCGGCGCTTGCTCTGATCATCAAAACCAGCCACGGAGAAGCCGACCTGAGAACAGGATGCCCAATTTGTCGGAGTCCGGTGCTCATGTCTTACTCCGCCAGCTTGGCTACGGAAGTGTTCAATGTGCCCAGATTGGTGCTGGCATAGCTGTTCAGAGTTGCGCCACCGGCCATGGTGAGCGTCTGCGCAACAAAGTCCATGTTCATGGTTGTTCCGGTGCCGTTGTTCAGCGTCACGGCCGCGTTCGGTGCGTAAACCAGCCCGGAGAAGTTTGAGGTGGATCCTCCCTGGATGGTCACCGTGTTCCCCGCAACATAGAACAGCGTCTGCGGGACGCCATTGCTGGTTGGGGCTGAGAGCGTCGCCGTCACACCGTTGGCAATGTTAACCGTTCCTCCTATATAAAACGTCACACCGCTGCCGGAGATTGGCGCACCTCCGCCCGTTGTGAAGTTCCCCTGCACGTAGTAGGTGTACCCCGGCGAAAACGTCACCGAAGCCGCATCGCTGGTGTCCAGACTGGTGTAGCAGACCGTGCTGCTGACCACCGTTTCGCCCGACATCGGGAGGGTATAGACGCCGGTGTAGTTGTTCTGGGCTGTCCAGCCCTGAATGGGGTTGGCGTAACACGGCGTGCCGTTGGGAAGCGCAGGCGCGGCGATGCTCGGACTACAGGTGGCAACGCCGGTGACCACCTTGGTGTTCGAAGAGATGGTGCCCGCGTTGTTTACGTTGTTCGAATTGTCCCAGTTCGTTGAAACGGTTCCAAGTGAAAGCGCATTGATGCCTGCGCTGCCCACCACGCCCACTGCATTGCTGCTGCTTGAGTCAACTGTAATCCCGCAAGTTGAAGCCACAAGCTGTGCGTTGTTGCTCATGTTGAGACCCTGGCCGGAAGGGGCCTCAACACATATGCAGGTCGGGGCCGACTGTCCGCCACCGGAGACGGCACGCGCACCAACCGTCAATTCAGTTCTAGACGGGCTGAAGACTCCAAGCAGCAACGTCGGAATCTGGCGACTGACGATCACCTCCGTGTAGCCGGAACTGCCTGCGTAGCTGCCATACTTCGGCGGGCTGTTGATTTGCACGGTTGCCGGGTTCGATACAGCTCCAGGATCAAAGCCGTTCATCTTGGCCACTGCGTTGGCCGCGGCCTGCATGTTTCCCGAGTTTCCCGAAGTCGCTTCTTCAGCGGCAGCGATGGCGGCAGCGTCGGCGGCAGATTGCGCCATTCGCTTCTCTCGGAAGAAGTAGCCCGTATCGACCGCCAGCGCCATGAATCCCAGAGCCAGCAAACCAAGAAAGGCGGCCAACCAGACGGCTGACTGGCCGCTCCGTTCCCTCAGAACTCTGGTCAACCCTCCCATGAGCGTGTCCCCATAAAGTCAACAGAATCGAGCGTTCCTGGTCATTTCTTCGGCCGAGGAGGTTGCCAAAATCAGAGGATTCCAGATTGACCTGGTTCCGGGAGTAACTCCATCCTTAAAGAGAATGGGATCGCATTTATCGGCTGTTTGACCGATTCATGGGCCAGCGCTGCAATCTTGAGCATGATTTCTGGTTGTCAGGATGATTTTATGAGTGGCCTACACTCATGTTTTTGCGCTCCCGGACTTGACAAAGGCAATTTCATTGCCCTATTGTTAGCAATTGGAAGGGGCAACTGCTAGCACATCGCTGGCAGGATTGCTTGGCGCCCAACAGACATATCGACCGGGTTTGCGGCTCCGGCGCCTTCCGTGGAATTTACTGCAACACGCAATTTATTGACCGGCGGGGAGATTCCCGGCCGAGATCTGAAGGAGAAGCGAAGCAATGGCATCAACGACTGCAACGACCACGTTTACACCCCTCCACGATCGCATCCTCGTCCGCCGTCTTGAAGAGGGCGAAACGATCCGCGGCGGAATCATCATCCCTGACAGCGCCAAGGAAAAGCCCCANNAGCCCCAGGAGGGCGAAGTCATCTCCGTGGGCAAGGGCAAGTCCAACGACGAAGGCAAGGTCTTCCCCCTGGACGTCAAGGCTGGCGACAAGGTCCTCTTCGGCAAGTACTCCGGCACCGAGATCAAGATCGACGGCGAGGAATTCCTCATCATGCGTGAGGAAGAAGTCCTCGGCATCGTCAAGAAGTAGTCGCGTCCGCTGCGGCGGACCAGTTCACAGTTCTGAGTTCACAGTTCGTTGTGAACAGCAGTTGTGGACTTTGGCTGTGAACTACGAACTAAGAACTACGAACCAAGGAGACTTTACAAAATGGCAAAGCAAATCCTACACGGTGAAGAATCCCGTCAGGCGATTCTGCGCGGAGTCAACATCCTCGCGGACGCCGTCAAGGCTACCCTCGGCCCCAAGGGCCGCAATGTGGTTATCGAGAAGAAATTCGGCTCGCCCACCATCACCAAGGACGGCGTTACCGTCGCCAAGGAAATCGATCTCAAGGATCCCCTTGAGAACGTTGGCGCTCAGCTCGTTCGCGAAGTCGCTTCCAAGACCTCCGATGTTGCCGGCGACGGCACCACCACCGCTACCGTTCTGGCCCAGTCCATCTTCAAAGAAGGCGTCAAGACCGTTGCGGCCGGCGCAAATCCGACGGCCCTCAAGCGCGGCATCGACAAGGCAGTCACCGCCATCATCGGCACCCGCGACAAGGACGGCAAGTGGACCGAGGGCGGAGCCCTTGGAAAGCTCTCCAAGCCGGTTGACGAGGGTTCTGTTGCGCAGGTTGGCGCCATCTCGGCCAACGGCGACCAGGANNAAGGACGGCGTCATCACCATCGAAGAGTCAAAGACCATGCACACCGGTCTCGAGACTGTCGATGGCATGCAGTTCGACCGCGGCTACCTCAGCCCCTACTTCGTCACCGACGCAGAGCGCCTTGAAGTGGCACTCGACGATCCCTACATCCTGATCTATGAAAAGAAGATCAGCGCGATGAAGGATCTGCTTCCCTTGCTCGAGCAGGTTGCTCGTGGCGGCAAGCCCCTCCTGATTATT
>PMXB01000072.1:0-6416 GCA_003165935.1 Acidobacteriaceae bacterium
ACTGCAAAAGCAAGTGCAACTGCGAGAGCAACTGCGGGTCCTTCGACTCACCACCCCCGAACTGAAAAGCGTTCGGGGCCCCGTTCGCTCAGGATGACACTTTTTTTGAAATTGACACAGAGAACAAAAATAAAAGGGAGAAGCTTGAGGTCTTCTCCCTTTGCGTGAAGCCGACGGTTCATTGACCGCGGGTGGTTAGTCTTCGTAGTTGAGGCTTTCGAGGCCGAGGTAAACGGCGCCGGCGCCGAGCTCTTCCTCGATGCGGAGGAGCTGGTTGTACTTGGCGATGCGGTCGGTGCGGCTGACGGAGCCGGTCTTGATCTGGCCGACGCCGGTGGCGACTGCGAGGTCGGCGATAAATGTATCTTCGCTTTCGCCGGAGCGGTGGCTCATGACCGAGGTGTAGCCGTAGCGGCGGCCGAGCTCGATGGCTTCGAGGGTCTCGGTAAGGGTGCCGATCTGGTTGACCTTGATGAGGATGGAGTTGCCGACGCCCTCGTCGATGCCGCGCTGGAGGCGCTTGATGTTGGTGACGAAGATGTCGTCGCCGACGAGCTGGATGCGGCTGCCGAGCTTGTCAGTGAGGATCTTCCAGCCTGCCCAGTCGTCTTCGGCAAGGCCGTCCTCGAGGGAGACGATGGGATACTGGCGGGTCCAGTTGTCGTAGAAGGCAACCATCTCTTCGCTGCTCAGTTCGCGCTTGTCGCTCTTCTTGAAGACGTACTTGTTCTTTTCCTTGTCGTAGAACTCGCTGGAGGCGGGATCGAGGGCGATGGCGATCTGTTCGCCGGGCTTGTAGCCAGCGGCCACGATGGCTTCTAGGATCAGTTCGATGGCCTCGTCGTTGGACTTGAGCGAAGGAGCGAATCCGCCTTCATCGCCGACTGCGGTGTTGTAGCCCTTCTTCTTGAGCACGCCCTTGAGGGTGTGGAAGGTTTCAGCGGCCCAGCGAAGCGCGTCAGAGAAGCGCTCTGCGCCGACGGGCATGATCATGAATTCCTGGAAGTCGACGTTGGAGTCAGCATGCGCGCCGCCGTTGAGGACGTTGAGCATTGGGGTGGGCAGGATGCAGGCGTTGACGCCGCCGAGATAGCGATAGAGAGGAATCTCGAGGGTTTGCGCGACGGCGCGGGCGCTGGCCAGGGAGACGGCGAGGATAGCGTTGGCGCCGAGCTTGCTCTTGTTGGGCGTGCCGTCGAGGGCGATCATGGTTTGATCGATGAGGCGCTGGTTGGCAGCGTCCATGCCTTCGAGCTCGGGAGCGATTACCGTTTCGACGTTGGCGACGGCATTGAGAACGCCCTTGCCGCCGTAGTGGGTCTTGTCGCCGTCACGGAGTTCGACGGCCTCATGCTCGCCGGTGGAAGCGCCGGAAGGGACGATGGCGCGGCCAAGTGCGCCGCTCTCGAGGATCACGTCAGCTTCGACGGTAGGGTTTCCGCGGGAGTCAAGTACTTCGCGGGCACGAATAGCAATAATCTCAGTCATGTCATTCCTCATGATGCGGTGCTGCAGCCGGTCGTTCATTGTGGGACGGCGATCCACGGCAAGGGGTTCTCCGGCGGCGCTGTGAATCGTATTCAGAAGCCCCTGCACGCGTGGAATCTCCTCATGTTCAGCGGAAAATCGATTGATCTTTCTTATGGATTCTAACAAACCGGAGGGGACGGGACTGTGTAATGGCTGTCACAGAGCGGGGAAGAGACTGGTGAGGCAGGAGTTGAGCTTGAGTTCAGGTTGGGGCAGAGGCGGGGGGCTGGCGGGGTGACAGATGTGATTCGTGGCAGGGGAGGAACATGGGCCTGGAAGATGTGTATGCGCGGAATGCGAGCGAGTCTAGGCTTAATTTGAGGGCTTCTGGGTAACTGGATTTTGGTTCCGAATCGGCTGGAGTTGGGCCGAGACCTGAGTAGAGAGAGCGGTGTGGGCGCCGGCGAAATATGGCGGCGCAAGAAACTCTCCGATGGATTGCGGGTCTAACTGGGTATGAAGCTGCGCGGGACGGGTGTGCCCGGAGGAGAATCTTGGCGATGAAGAATGCGACGAAGGTAGTTTTGGTTTTTTTGGTTGGGATGTCGCCTGCCGCGTTGCAGGGCTGGGGCCAGGCGGCCGGGCAGGGCTCGGGGCAGGACCAGGGTTCCTACCAGGGCGTGTCGCATCCCCCAGCGGATGACACGATCACGACATCGGCTCCCCCGGTTGCGAAGCCTCCGGCGGGGCAGCCGATGACGCAGCCGCTGAATGTTGGCCAGCAGGCGTATCCGGCTTATCCTGCGCCACAGCAGCGGGTGGTGAACTCGCAACCGGCACTACCGATGGCGGATGGGCGGGACGGCACGGATGACGGGTTGGTGGGGGTGGCTCCGAACCCACAGGATCCGCGATTGGCGATGCGGACGGCTGATCCGGATGGGGACATAGTGCATCCGGAGGCGTTGCGGCCGGGGATGCTGGGCGAGGGGACGATGATCCGCGTGCGGCTGATCGATCGGCTGTCGACGGCGACGAGCGAGAAGGGCGAGCCATTCAGGACGCGCGTGGCGACGGATGTGTTGCGCAATGGCGAGGTGCTGATTCCCGCGGGGTCGGAGATTGACGGGCGGGTGGCGGAAGTTTCGAGGGGGCACGTGGCAGGGTACGGGACGATGCGCCTGCAGCCGGAGGTGGTGATTCTGCCGGATGGGTCGCGGTTGAGGATGTCTGCCGATGTGACGTCGACGCCGGGGTCGCATACGCGAGTGATCGGCGAGGGGACGATTCGTCCGGGATCGCGGCTGAAGAAAGATGGAATTGAGTATGGCGGCGCGGTAGGCGCGGGGGTGGTGACTGGCGCGATTGTTGGCGGGCCGGTGGGCGCGGCGGCAGGCGGGCTGGTGGGGGCTGGCGTGATCACGGTGCATCTGCTGGTGGATCATCCGCAGGCGACGCTGGAAGAGGGGACTTCGCTGATGTTCATGCTGACGCAGCCGCTGGACCTGGTGAGGGATGGCGCAGTTCGGGAAGGCGCGGTACGGGAAGGTGCGAGCACGTACTGAAATGGGTCGCATAGATGTTGCAGGACCGTTGAAGAGCGTCCCTCAGGGGCTAAAGCCCTCGTCCTTTTGGGAGTCTTTTCGGCACGACTGAAGTCGTGCCCTTCCAAGACCTCGACTCCAGGCTGTATTTTCCGGAGGATTTGGATTTGCGACATTTCAGGGCCGATTTGTCGGATACCCTTGATGGCCTGCTAATCTCCCTCATGCATCGAAGTGGGAGTAAAGGCAGATGAGCAACGAGATCAAAACAGTTGGAGTGGTGGGCGCGGGGACGATGGGCTCCGGGATTGCGCAGGTGTTTGCGCGGGCGGGGTTCGGCGTGGTGCTGTGCGATGTGGAGATGGCTCTTCTGGAGCGGGCGGTGGAGCGGATTCGCGCGGGTCTCGATCGAGAAGCGGCGAAGGGCAAGCTGACTGAGCTAGAGGTGGAGTCGGCGCTGGAGCGGATCAAGGCGACGGTTGAGCGGGAGGCGCTGGCCGGGGTGGAACTGGCGATTGAGGCCGCGTCGGAGCGGTTCGAGGTGAAGGCGGAGATCTTTCGCGCGCTGGATGGGTTGATGGGATCGAATGCGGTGCTGGCGACGAACACGTCATCGATCTCGATTGGGCGGCTGGCGGCGGAGACTATGCGGCCGGACAAGGTGATCGGGCTGCATTTCTTCAATCCTGTGCCGGTGATGGCGCTGGTGGAGGTGGTGCGCGGGCCGCAGACCAGCGATGCGACGTTTGAGACGGTGCGGGCGTTGAGTGTTGCTTTGGGCAAGACGCCAGTGGCGGTGAACGATGCGCCGGGGTTTGTTTCGAACCGGGTGCTGATGCCGCTGATCAATGAGGCGGCGTATGCGGTGATGGATGGCGTGGCGACGGCGGAGGCTGTGGACCAGGTGTTCAAGCTGGGGATGGCGCACCCGATGGGGCCGCTGACGCTGGCGGATTTGATTGGGATAGATGTATGTGTGGACATCATGCGCGTGCTGGAGGCGGGCTTCGGAAGCGCGAAGTACAGCCCATGCGCGCTGCTGGTGCGGATGGTTGAAGAGGGTAAGTTGGGGCGTAAGACGGGGCGGGGGTTTTACGAGTATGGGAAGTGAGCGCCGATCCCGAATCTTCCTTCGACGGCAATTCCTTACATCAGGTAAGGAATGATGGTAGCCTAGGAGAAAGAGGTAGAGCGATGGCTACAGCTTCGATGACAAGCAAGGGACAAATCACAGTTCCAGTAGATTTTCGCAAGAAATATGGTCTCAAAGCCGGGGTCCAGGTTCGATTCATCGAAGGCGAAAATGGCGAAATCATACTGAGGCCGAAAACAGGCTCAATCAGAAACCTTGAGGGGTGTGTGCCCTGGACCGGCAAGTCGGTCACGATCGAGGAGATGAATGAAACTATCGCCAAGGGTTGGGCAGGGCTGCTGACTTTCGAGGACTGAGCCGGTTATGACCGGAATCGACACGAATATTCTGGTTCGGTACTTCGCCAAGGACGATGCCATTCAGGCAAGTCGGGCGAAGAGTTTCCTGCTGACGCTAACGCCCGCGTCCCCCGGATTTGTTTCGCTCATCAGCCTGATTGAACTCGTCTGGGTTCTCCGCAGCCAGTATCGCTTCGACAAGTCCCAGCTCGTTCCTATGTTGGAGCAACTGCTCGATTCAACAGAGCTGGTTCTGGAGAATCAGTCTGCAGTGGAGCAGGCAGTTCGCAGGTTTGCAGCTGCGAAGGTCGATTTTGCGGACTGCCTGATCGAGCGCTCGGGGCACACTTCGGGTTGCCATGAGACGGTCACCTTCGATGCGATTGCGGCGAAACTTGCCGGGATGAGGCTGCTTTAGCTGAGATCCAGGCCCGTGTGCCCTTATACCGGCGCAGTGGCGTCGACGACGGGGATGCCGGCGGGCGGGGCGAAGTGGAACTGGGCGGGCGGGATTGAGGGGTTGTCCGATTCGCCGGAGAAGGTGAATCGGGTTAGGGCGCCGTCGGTTTCTTCGATTTCGATTGCGGTGATGGTTCCGTCGGCGGTGACGGTCAGCGCCAGGCGGGATACGCGCTGGTCGGGCTTGTTGTCCTGACCTTTGGGCTGGCCGGAGAGGGTGAACTGGCCATTGGGCGCGGGGGTAAGGCGGAGGTTGAGGAGTTCCTTTTCAAGTTCGGTGTGGCCGAGGAGAAAGCGGAGCGGGGAGCGGAGGTCGTCGAGGTCACGGCTGGGAATGCGCTGGACCTGAGCGTCTCCGCGGGCGTAGAACCAGGCGAATTTGCCGTCGAGAAGGAAGATCTTGCCGGCAGGCGAGGAATAGTCCCAGCGCATGCGGCCGGGTTTGAGGAGGGTGAGGGTTCCGCTCTCGGAGCGGCGGATGCCGAGGCCGTTGTAGGTCTCAGTGAAGGCGGCGCGGAGGGCGTGGAGATGGTTGTACCGGCGGTCGATGCGCTGGGCGAGGGCGTGGGGTGATGGGGATTGGGCGGGCAGGCTCGTCGCGAAAGAGATTGTAAAAAAGGCCAGGAGCTTCGGTAAGAGAGGCTTGAGTCTTCTTAGGAATCTGCTCTCCAGCAGCCGAGCTTGAGCAGGGGCTAAAGCCCTAGTCATTTTGTTGGCTTTATCGGCACGACTGAAGTCGTGCCCTGATACAAAGCTCTGTGAGCCACGACTGAAGTTGTGCACTGACTCACGACAATCAGAACCGAGTACATACACGCGTGGTTTGCTCGTCATTCAGCGATTATTGGCCGAGGGTCTGGGTGCAGTTGGTGCCGCCGGCGGGGTCGAACTTGATGATGCCGGACTGGTCGCTGCAGAAGCCGCGGTCGCCGGTCTTGCCAACGGTTTGAGGGACGCCTGTGATGGCGTAACTATTGAATCGGTCGACGCCATTGACCGTGACTTTGTCTTTGCAGGTGACGGTAAAGATGAAGCCGGACTTATAGCCGGAGACGAGGTCGCTCTGGAGGATCTGGGCGGATGCGGCAGATGGCGCGCCGGAGTTGGGGTCGCCGCCGAGGGCAGTCAGCGTGCAGGCGAAGCCGTTGGAGGGGTACATGTCAGAGTACTGAAGCTCAGCCTTGGAAATGACCTGGACGGAGTTCTGCGCGGAGAGGTCGTTGGCTTTCTTCTTGAGACTCTGCACGGTCGGAATGGCGATGAGCATGAGAATGGCGATGATGGCCATGACGATGAGCAGTTCCATCAGGGTGAAGCCGTTGGAGTGGTGGGCCCGATGCTGATCATTTTCGCGATGGAGCAGAGAGAATTTGGGATTCATGGCATGCACGTCCTGATGCGGCAGCCCTATGGGCCCGCCCGAAAAGAATGCTACAACGTACAGACGCAGAAGGGAAATGGAACGTTTGAAGTGCAGTTCACAGTTCATAGTTCTTAGTTCACAGTTCGTAG
>PMXB01000072.1:6462-20907 GCA_003165935.1 Acidobacteriaceae bacterium
TTGCCCCGGACCTGATCCTTGGCACGGGTGAGCTCCTCTTCGCTGAGGGGCTCCTGCTTGAGACGGGCGAATTCGGCGAGGATGAGGTCGACGACCTGTAGGGCATTGGCAGAGGATGTGCCGGCGTAGACGCAGAGAGTGCCCGTGTCGCGATAGGGGCTGAGATCGGAGTAGATNNGCCCAATACCGTATTCAAAATCAACGTGACGTAGCGGTTTTCGTCGGTGATGGGCGGAGCGGGGACGCCGAGGCAGATCTGGACCTGCTCAAGAGATTTCTTGTTGCGGAGAACGACGCGCGCACTGGCTTCGGGGGCGGCGAGTTCGGTGACGGATGCGCCAGCGGAGAGATTNNGAGAAGACCATGTTGCCGGCGTGGAAGCGGTCGTTGTGGTAGTTGAAGAGCTTGTGCTGGTCGAGACTAGCGACGGTGCGGGTGGTGCCGAGGATAGGCCAGCCGAGGGGGTGGTCCTTCCAGAAGCTCTGGGTGAAGAGCTCATGAACGAGGACGTCGGGATTGTCTTCGTCGATCTTGATTTCTTCGAGGATGACGCCACGTTCGCGCTCGATGTCGGGAGCTAAGAAGACGGGGTTGAGGACGAGGTCGGAAAGAACGTCGAGGGCGATTGGGACGTGGTCGGCGAGGGACTTGACGTTGAAGCAGATAGTCTCTTTGCCAGTGAAGGCGTCGAGGTTGCCACCGATGGAGTCCATTTCGCGGGCGATGGCCTGGGCGGAGCGGGAGCGGGTGCCCTTGAAGAGCATGTGTTCGACGAAGTGGGAGATGCCGTTGATTTCGGCAGGCTCGCAGCGGGAGCCGGACTTGATCCAGACGCCCATGGCGACGGAGCGTAGGTGGTCCATGCGCTCAGTGAGGATAATGAGGCCGTTGGGCAATACGGTGCGGCGGATGTTGCGCTCGTTGTTCATGATCAGTGTCAAGCTCGATTGTAGGGCAATCGGTGGGGGCGTGCGGGATTGGCGATACGAGCAGAGTGCGAGTGAAATAATGAAAGCCGAGAGATGAGATGACGCAGACAGCGGATCAAGGTTCGAGTCGACTTGTTCGATTAGATGCTGGAGAGGGCGCAGAAGTGAGCGCGCGGGCAGCGGAACTGGGGCCGCAGGCGTTGTTTGGTCTGGATGGCGAAGAGCTGGCTGAGGTGATGGTGGCGGCTGGGGAGCCCAGGTGGCGTGGGAGGCAGTTGGCAGAAGCGATCTACGGTCAAAGGGTTGCGGAGATTTCTTCGATCAGTACTTTGTCGAAGGATTTGCGGGAGAAGCTGGTGAAGGCGGGCTGGGCGGTGGGCAGGCCGCGGATTGCGCAGGTGTTCACGTCGGTGGATGGGACCGAGCGGTACCTGGTGGAGTGTGCGGGTGCAGATCGGCAGACGGTGGAGACGGTGTGGATGCCGGAGGGGGATGACGGGGAGACTGGAGACGGGAGTGAAGGCGAAAAGGAAGACAAAGACGGGGGGCGGTGGAGGCGGGCGACGATCTGCGTGTCGAGCCAGGTGGGATGCGCGGTGAATTGCCAGTTCTGCCTGACGGCGAAGCTGGGACTGCAACGGAACCTGAGTGCGGGGGAGATTGCTGGGCAGGTGGTTTCGGTGCTGGAGCGGCAGGGTGTGGAGGTGGGCAAGGAGCGGGTGAACCTGGCGTTCATGGGGATGGGGGAGCCGTTTCTGAACTACGACAACTTCATGGGGGCGGTGCGGCTGCTGGTGAAGGAGGTTGGGCTGAGTCCACAGCGGATGACGGTGTCGACTTCGGGAATTGTGCCGGGGATCGAGCGGTTTGCAGGGGAGGCGACGGAGATGAGGCCGAAGTTGGCGATCAGCCTGAACGCGCCCAACGATGAGGTCAGGAGCGAGCTGATGCCGATCAATCGGAAGTGGCCGATTGAGGCGGTGATGGCGGCGGTGCGGGGTGTAAAGCTGCGGGCGCGGGAACGCGTGACGTTTGAGTACGTGCTGCTAGGCGGCGTGACGGATCAGCCGAGTCATGCGCGGGAGGTGGCGCGGCTGGCGCGGCGGACGGGGCTGCCGGTGAAGGTGAATTTGATTGCGTGGAATCCAGGGCCGGGGATCGCGTACACAATGCCGGAGGAAGGGGCGGTGGAGGCGTTCAAGCGGGTGCTGATGGGGGAGGGGATTCCAGCGTATCTGCGCAGGCCGCGGGGGAGGGATATCTTTGCGGCGTGCGGGCAGTTGAAGAGAACGGTGGAAGGGTGAAGGGCAGGGAACAGGGAACAGGGAACAGGGAATAGGGAATAGGGAACAGCGAATAGGGACCAGGCAGACCCGCTCTAGGTTTAGAGGGCGAGGCGATCTTCTTTCCAGAAGAGGGGAAGCGGCTCCGCTGGGGACATTCCGTGGAATGTGCAGGGAGCCGGACAGGTTTGGATTGAACCGGCGGCGAGCCGCGTAAAGCCTTTGAGGTTTACTTGGGTGCGGGCATGGCCATTGGCTTGACGTTGCCGCAGTCGGGGCCTTTGTAGGCCGAAGAAGATTGGACCGTAATGTCGACTGGGCGGGTGTTTGAACCCATTTCCATGGTTCCTGTGATGTGGACGAAGGACTTGCTGGAGCTGTCGCTCTTCCAGGTAGATTCGACGCTACCGTTGGCCTCCATTTGGCCTGTGCAGGTGATTCTGGCTTTCATGCTGTTGGGTTTGAGGGTGATGTCGGTGACCTGGCAGTCACCGTGTTGCGGAGCCGGGTTGGGGCCGCCGTACTTGTCGATCATCTCCTGGGTGACGCAGACCTGCGTTTTGTGCGGGCCACCCATGGGGCTGGAGGCGGAGGGCATCTGCATTCCCTGAGGCATCTGCATGCCCTGAGGCATCCCTGAAGGCATCTGGCCGTTTTGGGGCATCTGGCCGCCTGAGGGCATCTGGGGCATTTGCTGGCCCGAGGGCATTTGGCCGTTTTGCGGCATTTGCGCGCCTGGGGACATGGAGGAGCCGCCCATGCTCATGGTGGTGGTGACCTCGTAGAGGCCGGGCTTGCGGGAGGACTGGGCGTTGGCGGCGAGGCCGACCAGCAAGAACGAACAGGCCATGGAACAGGTCAAGGTGAAGCAAACTCTAGACTTATGCATGGATTCTCCTAATTGGATCGCGCGCAGACCAGCCGTACAGAAGGCGGGGAGCGCGCCGATCAAATGTAGCGGAAGGATGGCGGGATGGGGAAGAGAAAATGCGTAAGCGGTGTCGGGTATTGGAGCGAGGGCGGAGGGAACAGGGAACAGAAGTGCGGGCGGGCTTGGGGATTTTTCTTAAAAACAGGCAATTCTCTGATGAAAACTGGCAATTCTTCGAAATTTGGGAGTTTCTAACTCATGTCTTTTCTGTGGTTTGTGAAAAGGCTCCCCGCAAGTCTTTTGTTTTCAGCGGATGAAAATGACTTATGCGGCCCGGGAGCGTAGGCGCAACTGGTTTTGACGGCGGTGCAACGGCGCTGAGTGGGGTGTTGGCATTGATAGGAAGATTGTGCACCGGGAGTTCGTAATTATGTGCAAAGGACAGGTGGAATGGGAAGCGGGGAAGAGGGAGATGAGAACACGGTGGGAAAAGCACGTGGAAATTCAGGCAAAAACGGAAGAAAGGGAAAACCGCCGAAGGGCTCATGCGTGAGGCCCAAGTTGTGTGGAATCAATGGGTAACGAACGAATTCTTCGGAGAATCAAAGTGACACGTTTCCAGCAAATTTGAGGAAAACACGTATTTGAAATCGGCGCTTTTTGGCATTTCAGAACTGACGGTATAACAATTGTTGTTATAAAGACAGCTTCCAACTGCCGGCTTTCAGCTCTCAGCTTCGAGGCGAGGGACGGGAAAAGAGGGAGAAAGGAAGGAGGGACCCGCGGACCAAGGGACCGATAGACCGGGGGACTTTCTGGAGAATGGGGTGTGGGGAATGGGGGATGGGGAGGGCTGAAGGGGTGGGGTATCCGCCGCTCGACAGTGTCTGAAACGTGGTCTGCAAAGGGGGTGGGGCCGTCCCTACGGGACTAGTGGTCTTTGTTGGGATGCGATTTCCCCACGCTGAAGCGCGGGGCTAACAAACGCGGCGCCTACGGCGCGGGATTCAGCAGGGCAATAGTGGCTGTAACGGTCGCCCAAATCCAGGCCCACGGTCATTTCCGGTCTGTCGGCCGCTTCCATCTTTCGCATTTGTTTGCTAACCTTCTTCATTGGCTNNGGCTCTGAAGTCGTGCCCTGATACAAAGCCTCGTCTTCATTGAGTTTTTCCGCAGCTTGCGGAGGCTAGTGCCAGGATTTGACGGCCCGTTGGAGAGGTGTGAGCTATTGGCGGGGTTGCTTGCCCAGAGCCAGGAGAGCGGCGGTGAGGCGGTTGGCGTCGTGGCGGACATAAGTGTCTTCGCGGCTGAAGTTGCCAACGATGCAGCGAACGCCAAGGGCCTCGATGCGGTCCACGTCGGGCAGAACGGGCGATGCGCCTTCCTCCGCGTAGCGGGCCAGGGTTTCGGCCGAGAAGCTGGCGGTATTGACGACAGCGTAGTCAAAGATAGGCTCGCGGGCGTGGTCGTAGATGCGCTCAATGTGCTCGGCAGCGGTGAGACCAAGGCTCTCGTTGGCCTCACTCATTAAATTGCAGACATAGACGCGAATGCCGCGCGCGGTGGCCAGGGCGTGTGGAATGTCGCGCACGAGAAGGTTGGTGATGAGCGAGGTATAGAGAGAGCCGGGGCCAATGGTGATGAGGTCGGCGAGGGCGATGGCCTCGAGGGCCTCAGGCAGGGGCTGGACATCTCTAGGCTCGAGCATGAGCTCGGCGATGCGGAGGCTGCTGGCGGTGATGTTGGTTTCCCCGCGGACTTCAGAGCCGTCGTCCATGCGGGCGACGAGGGTGGTGTTGGTGGTGGTGATGGGATAGACGCGTCCGCGGGTGGCGAGGATCTTGGAGGTAAGCTGGATGGCCTGGCCGAAGTCGCCGGTGATTTCAGTGAGTGCGGCGACGAAGAGGTTGCCGAAGTTGTGGCCTCTAAGGGAGTCGCCCTGGCGGAAGCGGTGGTTGAAGAGGCGCGAGAGCAGGTCTTCTTCTTCACTGAGCGCAACCATGCAGTTTCGGAGGTCGCCGGGGGGCAGCATGTTGAAGTGCTTTCGGAGGCGGCCGGAGGAGCCACCATCGTCGGTTACGGAGACGACGGCAGCAAGATCGGAGATGGGGGCTGCGGCAGCGTGGGGTCCGGCGAGGGCGACATGCTCGCGGAGGCCATGGAGAAGCGTGGAAAGGCCGGTGCCACCGCCGAGGGCCACGACGCGCAGACCTCCCTTACGGGAGTTGGGGGCGTGATGATCGGGTACTGGCAGAGGGTCTTCCTGGGTCAGATTGTGGCTCAATGCGGCTGAAACATTCACGTTGGGGGGACCTTACGGAATTTCAGGATACCGCAAAACCGTGGTTAAGGGATTTCAGGGTAGAGCAATTCAGTGAAACGCGGATCATCGACCATGCTCTGGAAGTCGTTGTCGGCACGGGCCTGGAGGCGGTTTCTTGGGTTGAGCTCGATGGCACGGGCGAGGTTGTTGAGGCAGTCCTGAGCGCGACCGGTGATGGAGTCGAGGACGGCCAGACCGTAAAAGGCGTAGTCAATGTCTGGGTGGCTATCGAGAATGGTGAGGAATTGCTCGCGGGCATCGTCGTAGTAGCCGGTGTTGAGCTGGGAGATGGCGTAGTCGTAGTGCTCTTCAGGGGTGGCGAAGTTGAGGTTATGCTTCTCCATCTGGCGGTGGCAGGTGACGATGTAGACTCTGCAGCGCTCCATGATTTCCATGGGGGCGTTGGGAAGCAGCTTCTCGAAAGCAGCGGCGGCTTTCTCGTATTTCCCCTGTTGGAGTAGCTGCACGGCGGCTTGATATTGATTGAAGGCAGGGCCGGTTCCCGAGTTGGACTGAGCGCCAGACTTGGGGGGGGCGGGAGGAGTTTTTTTGCGGCCGGTAGCCGCGGATCGGGCCTCTTGCGTCATTTGTTTTGCCATGAGCGGGGATTTCAGAAAGAGGGGAGCGCCGTAAAGCCGGCACAGAGTACCTATTTCAGAAAAACGCTGCTCAGGCCCCTTTTATACGCACAACCCGGAAATCCGTCAATGGGTGAGGGGTTTGGGTAGTCGTCCAGCTCGGATTTCCACAGGAGCTAGGTCTTACGTTCGGCGTAGGTGATCGGTCCGCACCTTTCTTTTGCTGAAAACCCGAATAATATGTATTTGTACATATTGTTGTGTATTTCTTGTGGTGAGGTATGAAAATGCAAATCATTAGCGCCTCCGATCTGGCACGTCGCACGAGCGCCATCCTGGAACGTATTCTCGCTGGCGAAACGGTCAGCGTGATGCGGAATCGCACTGAAATAGCGCATATCGTCCCTGCCAAGCGAACCATGACGGCTACGCAAGCCATCGCTGGCCTTGGAGGAAAGTTAACCCCGAGCCAAGGCGATTCCTGGCTCAAGGACAGTCGTGGTGAATTTGATGAAGAGAGTTACGAATTGTCCCAGTAGTAGTATTCTGGGACATCCAAGGAAACTCTCGAGGGAAACCCGAATGCGCCTACGCACGTTTGCCTTGCTGGCAACCTTCCTGCTACCCCTGCCCCTGGCGGCACAAACCTAGAACTACACCTACACCGGTCTCGACTTCACAAATGTCGACGGCTCGTACAAAAAGAGCGATTTCGTGTCCGCAACCTTCACGCTCTCCGAGCCCTTGACAGACAGCTTCGGCAACGGGGGTTTCGGCAGCAGTGTCGTTCCCCTCTCTTGGAGCTTCACTGATGGGTTCCAATCGGCTAACAGCACGGAATCCGTCTATGGTATGACCTTCAAAGTCGCCACCAACACGAGCGGGCAGATCGTGGGTTGGGACATAGTCGCCGATATTAACTCCAGCCAATTTATCCAATCGTTTTACGACGGCGCTTCGGAGGACTCCAACTATGCATATGACTATTTCACCGGAGGATGAGACGGATCCTCTTTTGGCCCCAACGGCACTCCCCCTGGCTCCTGGTTGGGACCGCCGACCTCGGTACCGGAGGGTGGCCCGTCGTATGCATTTCTGCTGCTGAGCGGAGCCAGTCTCTGCGGAGCCGCCCTTTTCCGTTTTCGCAAGAGACTCAAGTCTCTGACCGCCTGATTTTGCGGTTGCCCCGGCCCCTCGTCCGCCGCGCCTGCTCGCCGTGGCGAGGCGCAGGGACCGTGGACGATAAGGCTGCCGGAGGCGAGCAGATCTACATTTCAGCTATTTCCCTCGGAGAGCTGAGCTTTGGCGTCGAATCGTGCAGCGATCCAGCAACACGGATGGTGCGCATCCGTTACCTGAGCAGCTTGCAACAGCGGCCGGTTCTCGATGTTTCTTCCCTTACAGCCTCCGCCTTCGGCATCCTGGGCGCCTTCATGAAACAGTTGGGCCGGTCGCCAAGAACACGGGTCAACGATATCTGGATAGGTGCTCAGGCAATTGAATATGACTATGCCCTGTTAACCGCGAACCTCAAGGATTTTGCGGGCCTCCCTGGTTTACGGGCAGCTTGTCCGTGAAGAATGGCTGCTCGATGGTGCGCTCATCTGGCGCGTTGAGCAGACCCGTTTTTTTTGACCTGGATTTTGCAGTCAACGCATTTCGAGTTGCAGTGCAAGCGATCGGAGAAAACATGGATGGAATTTCATCGAAGAACTTGTGGCGCTCATAAACGCTCTCAAGGCAGTCACACGCTCAAGCGATAGCATACGGACGATCTTCGCCAAAATAAGTATCCCCTCGGCGACGGCAGGCGAGGCTGTTGAGTTCGGCCTGGGTGGCTACTCCTCCTCCTGAGTTCTCTCCCTTATCTGGGAATACCTGCTTATAACGACAAAGACGACGCTAACAACGAGTACAAACCACAACATCACCAAAACCGTAGCCCAGCCAATGATCAGAGAAGCATCCGGATGAGGGCTGAGATTGCGAGAGATTCCAGCGAGCATCAACAGCGCCCTAACTTCGAAGCTGACACCCACTGCATTCAATGCCGCTTGCAGGGGGCTGTATCGGAGCTGACCTAAAACAAGAGGATGCATTCTCATGGGCCTCCGCGCAGGTGCTTGATTTTGCGGCAGCGACTTGATCGCGGATGATTTCTTGCCAGTGTCCTGAGTCGAAAGTTCGTTGCATAATTTCCGAAGTGCAGTCGCAGATCCTTGGACTCACCACCCCCAAACTCGACCCCAGCGACGAAGACCTGTCGCCGGGGATCCCGGTTCGCTCAGGATGACAGCGCAGTTGTTATCCCACCTATTCCGCAAAAAGATGCGGAATGGATGGGCACTCGCCTGGGTTGGCGGGGCTAAGGAAAAGCAACGACAAAAGCAACCGCAGATCCTTCGACTTCGTCCCGGCGCGCCGGGACTTCGCTCAGGATGACAGCGCAGTTGTTTAGCGAACTTCAGACTCAGGACACTAGTGTCCTGTCCCCAAATTTCGTAGCATAAATCCCGAAGTGCAAAAGCAGATCCTTCGACTCACCACCCCCAAACTGAAAAGCGTTTGGGGCCCCTTTCGCTCAGGATGACAGGTCATTTTATGTTATGGACTTTAGGGACAGGACACCAGGGAAGGATCAAGCGGGGCGGTTGCGGTAGATTGCGGGGTTGAGGGAGGGATCGTTGTACATCTTCAATTGGCGATAGAGCTTGAAGCGGCGCGAGCCCGCGAGGGTGCTTTGCCATAGGTCGTCGAGGCAGCGAGCGAGGTCGGCGCGCTGGTCCTCAAGGATTGCGAGGCGCTCTTGGTTGCGCTGGGCGTGCCCGGAAGGGGCGGCCGGGTTGTCGGCGGCGCGGTCAACTTCTTCGCGGGTGTGAAAGATCTTGAGGGCGAGGATGGAGAGGCGGTCGATCATGAGTCCGGGGGGCTCGGAGTGGAGCGGGGCGTCGGGATTAGGCAGGCCGCGAGGAGCGAGATCGGCGAGGAGGGTGCGGTCGAGTTGTTCGGCAAGGTCGTTTCGGCGCTGGTTGGTGGAGTCGATGCGGCGCTTGACGCCGGCGAGGACGGCATCGGAAGCGCCGGGGGTGCGGGCTTCGTCTTCGATGTGCCAGAGATCGAAGTTGGCGCGGTGGTGGGCGGCAATCATGCCAGCCCAGACGCCCAATGTTGTTGCGAGGGGCGGGTTGAGAAGAAGGGGATCTGGCGGGTTGGGGTCGATGTGCCACTCGCGGGTGAAGCTGTCGTGGAGTTCGACGATTTGGGTCGCGGAGAGAATCGGAAGCCTCACCTTCACAGGGGTTGAATTTGCGATACTGGCGGCGCAAAAAGCGTCCATTGCAGCTTGCACGGACTATGGTAGAACTATCCTCACCTGAGCACCAAGCGGGGCGTTTGGTCGAGGATGAATGTCGAGGCGACTGGGCTCAATTCATCGGGCGGATAAACAGTGTGATTGTCTCCCAGCCATTTCGGGATAAACAGGTTGCGGAAAAAGGACTTCGATGAGCGAATTGCCGACAAGAGGTTTTGCAGGGGCTGAAGCTCAATGTTGATTTTATTGGCTTTGCCGGCACGACTAAAGTCATGCCCTGATACAAGGCAAGTGAAATTGGCTACTTGAATGAGTTTTTCAGCAAGCTGTAAAGCCCACGAAATGGATGGTGGACGGTGTTTCCAGGAGAGAATCGATGTCTGACGGGATTGAGCGAATTCTCTGCATATCGAGCTATGAAAAGGGGCAGGATTTTCTGCGGCAGGTGGCGGAGATGGGGGCGAGGCCGACGCTGCTGACGGTGGAGAAGCTGCGGGATGCGGATTGGCCGCGCGAGGTGCTGGAGGACCTGGCGACGATGCCGGAGGGCCTGACTCGCGAGCAGATATTGAACACTGTCGCGTGGATGTCGCGAGGGCGGCGGTTTGACCGGATCGTGGCGCTGGATGAGTTCGATATTGAGACGGCGGCGCAACTGCGAGAGCATATGCGGATTCCGGGGATGGGGCAGACGCGATCGGCATACTACAGGGACAAGCTGGCGATGCGGATGAGCGCGAGGGAGAATGGGTTCCTGGTGCCGGAGTTTTGCCGGGTGCTGAACTACGACGAGTTGCGCGAGTACATGGTTGTGGTGCCTGGACCATGGCTGCTGAAGCCGCGGTCAGAGGCTTCTGCGCTGGGGATCAGGAAGATTGAGGAGCCGGAGCAACTGTGGCGAGCCCTGGAAGAGTTGGGAGACCGGCAGAGCTACTTCCTGATGGAGCGGTTCGTTCCCGGGGACATCTTCCATGTGGACTCGATTGTGAGCGAGGGGCGGGTGGTGTTCGCGGTGGCGCACCAGTATGGGCGTCCGCCGATGCAGGTGATGCATGAGGGTGGGGTGTTCACCACACGGACGGTGGAGCGGGGAAGCAGTGACTGGGAGGATCTGATCGCATTGAATGGGCGGCTGGCGCCATCGCTTGGGATGACCCGCGGCGTGACGCATGCGGAGTATATTCGGGCTCATGCGGACGGGCGGTTCTACTTTCTGGAGATTGCGGCCCGGGTGGGCGGGGCGTTTATTGCCGACCTGGTGGAGGTTTCGACAGGGATCAACCTATGGCGAGAGTGGGCGAAGCTGGAGGTATGCGCGCTGCGCGGGGATGAGTACAAGGTTTCCCCGGCCCGGGCGGAATACGCGGGGAGCGTGTTGTGCCTGGCGAAGACGGCAGAACCGGACACGGCAGGATTCGATGCGCCGGAGATCGTGGTGCGGATGAAGAAACATCACCATGCCGGTCTGATTGTGCGGTCGACGAGCGCGGGCCGAGTGAGGGAGCTTGTGGAAAAGTACAGCGAGGAGTTTGCGATGCGGTTTCTGGCATCGATGCCGGCGCCGGAGAAGCCGACAGCGTAGGCAGAAGGCTGAAGGCAAGGGTTTACGGAGAAGATGCTTCCGATTCAATTCCGGGCAGAAAGTTCGACCAAGACTTGAGATAACGGGAGCGTGGGCTGGGGAGTCGAAAAGGGTTGGTAAGGAGATCGTATGAGCCTGAACAGGAATCCGGAGATCGTGCATTGGGGAGTGACTCACTACGTTTTTGTGGAAAAAGTGGGACAGTTTAAGGAGACAGCGCCGAAGAGCTGGCATGAGCTTCATGCTTTGATTCCGAAGATTGCCGCTAAGAACAAGATTGAAAAGCACTTTGCGGAGTACAAAGTGGGTCCAGCGGCGGTGTATCGGGCGGGGGTGTCTGTTGCGGGGCCACCGGTCGATCTGCCAGCGGGCGTGCGATATGAAGCGCTGCCGGGAGGCAAGTACAGCCGGTTCACGTACGTTGGCCCGTACACCGGGCTCCCGGCGGTTTCGGGAGAGGTATGGAGCCACGTACGGGAGAAAGAGATTGCCGTGCGGGACGACTTTGCGCTGGAGTACTACGTAAACAATCCTCAGGAAGTACAAGAGAGTGAGCTGGTGACGGAGATTTTGATCCCTACGATGTAGATGGCGGGCGGAGACTGGAGGGGGCAAGCTGGGGGAAGGAAGAAATGTGGGGAATCAGGTCTTGGCAGTATACCGATTGGTTGGTATTGTTCATACCAACTGGAAGGTATGCGAATGAAGGAAGCGGAAGCAAGGCACGAATCGAAGAGAAAACTGCTGGATGCGGCGCTGCGGGTGATCCGGGCGAAGGGATATTCCGCTACACGCGTGGAGGACATCTGCGAGGCGGCGGGGCTGACCAAGGGGAGCTTCTTTCACCACTTCGACAGCAAGGAGGCGCTGGCGCTGGCGGCGGCCGACTACTGGATTGAGGGGACGGGGGGGCTGTTCGCGGCTGCGCCGTATCACCAGGCGGCTGATCCGGTGGAGCGACTGCTGGCTTATGTGGATTTCCGCAAGGCGATGCTGCTGGGCGAACTGCCGGAGTTTACCTGCCTGGTGGGAACGATGGTGCAAGAGGTCTACGACACGCACCCGGCGCTGCGCGAGGCATGCAACAAGAGCATCAGCGGGCATGCGGCGACGCTGGTGCCGGACATTGAAGAGGCGATGCGGCTGCGCGGGATCAAGGCGGACTGGACCGCGGAGAGCCTGGCGCTCTACACGCAGGCGGCGATCCAGGGGGCGTTCATTCTGGCGAAGGCGCAGCATGGAGTGGCGATTGCGGGGCAGTGCATTGACCATCTGAGGCGTTACCTGGAGCTGCTTTTCAATCAACCTTATTCCCTGAATGTTTTGAGTACGTGAGCCCGCGCGCCCGCCGACTTTTTGCAGACCTTTGCCGGCTTGACGCAACCAAATCCAGCCTGAACCCGGAGAGAAATCACCCCAGGAGAGAAATATGAACGCAAAGATCGCCGAGAGAATGCTTCTCGCAGTTTCAATGCTGATTGTTGGACTGTCCATGTCCAGGCCTGCGCAGGCTCAAGGGGCACAGGCTTCGTATCCGGCGATGGCTCCGCTTGAGCAATACCTTATTGCCGATCGGGACGCCGAGATCTCGCTGGCAAAAAGCGCCGCTCCCGCGGCACTTTCGAGCGAGGCGAATGTGCTGGTGCTTGAAAAGGACGGCTACCACACGGCGATTGAGGGCAAGAACGGGTTCACCTGTCTTGTTGAGCGGGGATGGATGTCTCCGCTGGACAGCACGGATTTCTGGAATCCAAAGTTGCGCGGTCCCATCTGCTACAACCCACCCGCCGTGCGCACGATTCTTCCGTACACGATTCTGCGAACGAAGCTGATACTGAGCGGGCTGAGCAAAGAGCAGATGGCCGAGAACATTCAGTCGTCGATTGCCTTGAGCCTGCTTCCCATGCCTGAGCCGGGCTCGATGTCGTACATGATGTCGAAAAGCCAATATCTCGGGGATGGCCCCGCGCACTGGCATCCGCATCTGATGTTTCATCTTCCCCGCATGGGCGCGGCAAGCTGGGGCGCGAACCTGGAAGGATCTCCGGTGGTGCTCGACACGGATCATCGCGAGGGGCCGGAGCCGGAAACCATCTTCATGGTGCCTGTCGGCCATTGGTCAGACGGAACTCCGGCAATGACTGAGGATTCGGCAATGCACCAACATTGATTTTTCTGCGCTTTGACGCCAGGCGGGTGGTGGACCGCGCCGAATGGGTGAGGAATGAAAACCCGAAAGTTCGGGAGAGATTGAAACGAGCGATTTTTGAACTTCAAAGGAGGGCGTAATGAACCTGACCGAGAGTGGCGACATAGTGCAATGGCCGGAGACGCATTACGTGTTCGTGGAGAAGAAGGGTGTGATTCCGAGGATTGCGCCGGAGGCGTGGGAGGTGGCGATTGGCCTGGTTCCGCAACTGGCGGAGAAGAGTCAGATCTCGTGGAGGATGAGCCTCTACAAAATGCCCCCGAGTACTTACCGAGCGGGATTTGTGGTGGCGGAGAAGCCGAATATGGTGCCTGCGGGGATGCAATACGAGCTATTCGGAGGCGGTAAATACAGCCGGTTCGTGTTGACTGGGCCTTATTCCGACCTGCCGGCGGCGACACGACGGGTGTTCGAAATTGTTGCGCAGAGGGGAATCGCGACGAGAGACGACTTTTGCATTGAGAGCTATGTGAGCGATCCGCGGAGTAGGCCGGAGGAGAAGTTGATTACGGAGATTCTGATTCCGACGGCATGAGGCCGAGGCACAACTAGAAAGCAACCCAGTCCCCAAGGAGGTTTCATTATGGCAACATCAACTTTGAACGTTCCGGTTTCAGTGGATGAGGTCGCGATTCTGGCTCTTATCGATGCACGGCACGAAGCGCACCACAACAAGGACGGCGAGGCGGTTGCGGCTGGGTACGCCACGGATGCGGCGGTGTTCAGCCTGGCGCCACCACTCATGTATCACGGCGTGGATGCGGCAGAAAAGCAGGCATGGCTGGATAGCTGGGAGGGCCCGGTGGAGATTGAGTCGCGGGATTTCAAGCTGACGGTGAGCGGCGATTTTGCGTTTGGGCATGGGTTTTTGCGGCTGAGTGGGACGAAAAAGGGAGTAGAGGGGAAGGTCGATTTCTGGATGAGGTCGACGCTGGCCTTCGAGCGGCAGATTGGAGGATGGCGGATAGTGCATGACCATGTGTCGGTGCCGTTCTACATGGACGGGAGTCTGCGTCCGGCGTTCGATCTGCTGCCATAGGTTCAACGGAGGATTCAGCGTGACAACGGTCAAGCCAAAATTGAAGAAGTCGAATTTGTCCATGAGCGCGCCGTTTCCGAAAGACGTGAGCCAGCCTGCAGTTCGCGCATTGGCGTCGGCTGGATACACGCATGTGGATCAGCTCGAGGGCGTGAGCGAGAAGCATCTGGCGACGCTGCACGGAATGGGGCCGAAGGCGCTCGGGATTATTGGCGAGGCGTTGAAGGCAAAAGGGGAGGGCTTAAAGACGTTGGGGAAAAACTCGGGATATGGGCCGAGATAGGCGAGAGACATACCTCAGGGGCTTCTATGAGACGG
>PMXB01000269.1 GCA_003165935.1 Acidobacteriaceae bacterium
ACAAGACCAGCTTCAACATGGCCTGGCTGAATTGGCGGGGCTTGACGAAAAGCAACCGCAGATCCTTCGACTCACCACCCCCAGGCTGAAGAGTACGCCTGGGGCCCCGTTCGCTCAGGATGACAAGCATTTTTCTACGGCTCAGATCCTTCGACTCACCACCCCCAGGCTGAAGAGTACGCCTGGGGCCCCGTTCGCTCAGGATGACAAGCATTTTTCTACGGCTCAGGATGACAGCCCTTTGCGAGCGGCTGTCATTGATTTTGTGGGTGGGGTGGGGGATCTTGAGGCGGGGGTGGTGCGGGCGATTGGGAGGGCGGAGGCGCGGTTTGAGGAGGATCGTCTACGGATGCTGCGCGCGGTGCGGTTTGCGGCGCGGTTTGGGTTTGCGATTGAGGAGGAGACGAAGCGGGCGATCCGGGCGCTGGCTGGGCGGATTGATTCGGTGAGCAAGGAGCGGGTGCGGGACGAGCTGACGAAGATGCTGACCGAGGGTCATGCGCGCAGGGCGTTTGAGCTGCTTGACGAGACGGGGCTGCTGGCCGAGGTGCTACCGGAGGTGGCGCGGATGAAGGGCGTGGAGCAACCGCCGCAGTACCATCCTGAAGGCGATGTTTGGGTACACACGCTGGGGCTGCTGGGACAGCTTGAGGAGGGATGTTCAGCGACGCTGGCATGGGGGGCACTACTGCACGATGTGGGGAAGCCGCCGACGTTTCGACGGGCTCCGGACCGGATTCGGTTTGATGGGCATGTGGAAGTGGGCGTGGCGATGGGCGCGGAGATTTGCAGGGGGTTCCGGTTTTCGAACGAGGAGACACGGCAGATATTGGCGCTGATTGAGAATCACATGCGGTTTGCGATGGCGGACCGGATGAGGGCGTCGACGCTGAAGAGGTTTTTCAGGATGGAGGGGTTTGAGGAGCACCTGGCGCTGCACAAGATGGATTGTGTGGCTGGGAGCGGGAACCTGGATCATTGGGAGTTTGTGCGGGAACGTTGGCAGGCGATGCCGGAGGAGACGCTGCGGCCGAAGCCGTTGATCACGGGGCGGGAGTTGATTGCGGCGGGGTACAAGCCGGGGGCGGGTTTCAAGGAGATGCTGCGGGCGGTGGAAGATGCGCAGTTGGAGGGGGCGATCGGGAGCGAGGAAGAGGCGATGCGGTGGGTGAGGGAGAGGTTTCCGCTGGTGGAGGGGTGAGGGGTGGCAAGTTGGGGTTCATGGTCTCCCACCCTAACCGCGAGAGACAAATTCGCGGTTAGGATGGGGCACCCAGACCTTAATAGGACAGAGGAAAAAACACCCAACGCGTGGGTCAGGCGATGCCCATGACGATAGTGTGCGGGCTGCGGGGGATGGGGTGTTTGGAGATTCTGGCGAATCCTGCGTCGGCGTACATGGAGTGAAGCTCTGGGTAGGTATATGCGTCGCCGGAGGCTGTAGTGGCGAGCATGGTGAGGGCGAACGCGGCGGACATGGGCGGGGAGATGCGGTCGTCGTTGGGGACGAACTCGAGGGTGGCGGCGCAGCCGCCCGGTTTGAGGGCGTCGTGGACCTTCTTGAGGAGGGTGACGTTGGTTGGCTTGTCGAAGTGGTGGAGGAAGTTGGTGAGCAGAACTATGTCGTAAGGTCCGGCGAAGTAGACGTCGAAGGCGGAGCCGGGGAGCATGTCGTAGCGGTCCTGAACGCCGGCCTTTTTGGCATTTTCGAGGGCGACGCGAAGGACGGGAGCCCAGTCGAGGCCGGTGACGTGGGCGTGGGAGTTTTGCTTTGCGATCTCGATGCCGAAGAGGCCGTGGCCAGCGGCGATGTCGAGGACATGGATAGGGCCAGTGCGGCCATCGAGGACGACTTCGCCGAGTGGGGCGGCCATGGGGCCCATCATGGGAGCCATGTTGTTGGCAAACTCGACCCATAGTGGATTTTCGGGCTCGACGCTTCCGGTGCCGGGCAGGATTGTGCGGCCGGTGCGGACAATTGTGGAGAGCTGGTTGTAAACGCCTTCAATGTCGGGGCTGGCGAGGAATTTGGCGATGGAAGCCAGACAGGCGGGCGATGCGGGATCGAGGAAGGCGGCGCTGGTGGGGGTGTGGTAATAGTTGCCGTCTTTCTTGGAGAGGATCTCGTTAATGCAAAGGAAGTCGCAGAGAATGCGCATGCCGCGCTCGGAGGCTTTGGAGTGGTTGGCGATGGAGGCGACATCGTTGTGTCCCTTGCCGATGGCGCTGAAGATATCGAGCTCGATGGCAGCCTTGATGGCAGCGGTTCTCTGGTGGGCCTGGATCATGTCAAAGACAAGGCCGGGGTTGGGGGCGGGTGCTGCAGAGGGATGCTCGGACATAGGTGACCTCCAGTAAAGTGCGGGGAGATTATTTGGGTTGATTGGCCCAGGGGTAAGGCACGCAGAGTGTAGCAGTTGAACAGGCGACTGCGCCAGATAAATGGCGGCAATATTGTTGCCTGGGGAGGAGGCAATGGAGAGCAGGTTCAGACTTGCGCTAGAGACTGTGATTTGACTCACTGCCAGGTGTATCGAGCGATGCGATAAAAAGGTAAGCCCCCTCTGGCTTGGTGGTGGCTTAGAGTAAAGACTCCCCTCTTTTTTGAGAAAGCGAGAAAGCTATGGCTACGGCTGGAAGCGGGAGTGGAGTTGTCGACTTTCAGGCTGCTTGGATGGATCTGGAATTGCCGGCGGCGGTGCGCGAGGTGTTGGGTGCCGCACGGCTGGTGCGAACTCCGGAGACACGGGCCGACCTGCTGGACTGGGCTTTGGGTCGAGGTTCAGGAGATACGGACTGGACCCTGGGGAATCGCGACGACCACGGGCAGTACGAGGTGGTGTTTCATGCGCCGCGGTATGGGCGGATTGTGGAGGCGGTGATCACCAAGGCGAGGAATGGGTTGGCGGTCAACTATCCCGATCCGGCGATGCGGCGGCGGGACCCGGATGCGATGGTGATTGGAGACAGGCTGCCGACGGACAAGCCTACATATGAGGAGCGGTTCGGGGAGGAGTTCGAGAAGACGCGGCAGGCAACGCTGGATTGGTTGAAGACGCAGGAACTGGTGGCGATGCCGTTCTACGCGGGGACGGACGCGCTGGGGTACGGGTCGCTTTTGATTGTTCCGCTGCAGGCGGCGTTTTTTGCGGCGGCTTTGGGCGATCTACAGGGGATGATTCCGCGGAGCAAGGTACCGGCGCATTTCGGCGTGACGGGCGGGGTGCTGTTTGTTGCGCCGCCGTTCCGGCACACGCATTTTGGCGGCCGACAGGTGGTGGTGCACGAGCGGCTGGAGACGCATCAGGAGATATTTGCCTACAACCTTTATCCGGGGCCGAGCGCCAAGAAGGGCGTGTATTCGATGTTGCTGGACAAGGGCGAGCGGGAGGGGTGGACGACGAACCATTGCGCGGCGGTGGCGGTTGTGACTCCGTATGAGAACCAACTGATCCTGATGCACGAAGGTGCGAGCGGCGGCGGCAAGAGCGAGATGACGGAGCACATCCACCGGATGGAGGATGGGCGGCTGCTGATCGGCAAGAACGTGGTGAGCAAGGAAGAGCGGACGCTGAATCTGCCTGAGGCTTGCCACCTGCGGCCGATTGCGGATGATATGGCTTGCGCGCATCCGAGCTATCAGGGCAAAAACGTGGGTTATCAGGGCGGCGGCCTGCGGGAGGATGGCGAGAGCGCGCGGCCGCACCATGGGCGGCTGACGATTGCGGATGCGGAGAATGCCTGGTTTGTGCGCGTGGACCATATTCACAGTTATGGAACCGCGCCGAACCTGGAGCGGCTGTGCATCGATCCGCCGGAGCCGCTTGTGTTTTTGAATCACTATATTGTGCCGGGGGGGACGTGCCTGACCTGGGAGCACATTGAGGATTCGCCGGGAAAGATGTGTCCGAACCCGCGAGTGATTTTGCCGAGGCGGATGCTTGAAGACATTTTGGACGGGCCGCAGCGGGTGGACGTGCGGAGCTTTGGAGTGCGGTGTCCGGCGACGCACCGGGAGAGCCAGTTGTACGGGATACTGGCGATGATTCATGTGTTGAGCCCGGCGCTGGCGTGGCTGTGGAGGCTGGTTGCGCCACGGGGACATGCGAACCCATCGATTCAGACGCAGAAGACGGTAGTGGGGATGGAGAGCGAGGGTGTTGGGTCGTACTGGGCGTTTGCTACGGGACGGCGGGTGGACCAGGCGAATCTATTGCTCAAGCAGATTGTGGAGACGCCGGAGACGCGGTATGTGCTGATTCCGAACCAGCATATTGGGGCGTGGAAGGTGGGGTTCATGGCGGAGTGGATTGCGCGCGAGTACCTGGCGCGGCGGGGCAGCGCGAAGTTTGGGAGGGACCAGGTGCGGGAGGCGCCGTTACCGCTGCTCGGGTACATTCCGAACCAGTTGAGGATTGAAGGGTCGATGATTCCGCGGGTGTTCCTGGCAGTGGAGGAGCAGATCCAGGGCGGGATGGAAGTGTACGAGGAAGGAGCGCGGCAATGGAGGGAGTTTTTTGCGCAGGAGTTGAGGCAGTTCCAGGTGCCGGATATGGACCCGCTGGGGCTGAGGATCATTGAGGCATGCCTGGATGGGGCGCACCAGGAGGATTATCGGCGGATGATTCCGCATCCGATGTTTCGGGATGAGGGGTGAAGGAGGCAGGGAGAAGGGAGGAGGGAGAAGGGAACAATCTTTGGCCGTCGAGCGTCGCTCTCAAAATGAGAACACGTGGACTCATTTTGAGAACAGGGGCGGTCGGTTGATCGAGGACAATCGAGCTAGAGGCAGGCTCACAAAACCGGAGACTCAAGCTAAGATGGTTCCGTCATGAAAACATCTTTGATATTTGCCCGAAGCTTTGGATGGTCCCTTGTGCTCTTGTTGGCGGTTCCTGCGCTGGCAAAGGATGTGCCTCTGCAAACGATCGATTGGCCCGCGGATGGGACGGCCGTGGTGCGCTTCACGTTCGGAAAGTTCAAGGAACTGCCTGGCATGGGGAATATGCACGCCTACGTGATGGACACGACAGCGCAGAACCTTTCGCCAAGGCGCATTGGAAACGAGGAGTTCAAGGTGTACCTGTTCGACAAGAACAAGGTGCGCATTGGGGAAGATACGATCGGGCTGAGCAATGTTGGTCCGGGCGAGACCGTGAAATTCGAGACGACAGTGACGACGTCGGGCGCGCCGACATCTGTGACGCTCGAGGAGATTCCTCAGGCAACGAAGATGATCACGATGACGGTGAATTCAACACCGCAGGGCGCGATGTTGAAGCTGGATGGGACGGAAGTGGGGACGACTCCGCGGATGATCACGGTGGGTGCGGGCCGGCATACTTTGATCTTTACGAAAGAAGGTTTCGCGGCGGGGACCTTTCCGCTGGAGATCAGCAGGAACGATGTCTCTGGCGGGACGGTGAGCTTTGAGCTTGGGGCCTCGGCGTTCGACTCGATTGAGATGCGAGATGGCACCGTGCTGAACGGGGATCTTGTGTCGATTGAGGGGATGGACGTAGAAATTCGCGTGGGCGGGGTTTTGCAGCACGTGGACCGGAACAAGATCAAGCGGGTGATGCTCGTGGTGCGGTCGGCGCCGGTGCAGGATTTGCCGGCTGCTGCTGCGAACCAGTAGAGACGGCTCGCAGAAGATTGCGGGCAGTTGTGTTCGAGGCGGCCGCGCCATAAGGGCGCTCCTCCCCGGCAGCTATTCTTATCAGGACCCGATGGCTGCCGACTTGCACCAATTCGATGTGATTGTGTTGGGTGGTGGGGCGGCGGGGTTGATGTGTGCGGCGGTGGCTGGGCAGCACGGGCGGCGGGTGGCGCTGCTTGAACACAATGGGCAGGTGGGGCGGAAGATTCTGATCTCAGGCGGGGGGCGGTGCAACTTTACGAATTTGCACTGCGGGCCGGGGAACTTCATTTCTGAAAACAGGCATTTTGCGAAGTCGGCGCTGGCGGGGTATGGGCCGCGGGATTTTCTTGAGCTGGTGGAGCGGTACGGAATTCGCTGGCATGAGAAGACGCTGGGGCAGCTCTTCTGCGATGGGTCGGCGCGGCAGATTGTGGAGATGCTGCTGGCGGAGTGTGCGCGGGGAGGCGTGGAGATTGTGCTGAACGCCACATGCACCACCTGCTGTGTGGCAGGAGGCCCTGCGGGCGGGTTTCATGTAAAAACTTCGGCAGGGGAGTTTCAANNCGACGGGGGGACTGTCGATCCCAAAGATGGGGGCGACAGGGCTGGGGTATGAGCTGGCGGGGCAGTTTGGATTGAAGGTGGTGGCGACGCGGCCGGGACTGGTGCCGTTGGTGCTGGGTGGTGCGGAGAAGGGTTGGACGGAGCTGGCGGGGGTGTCGGCGGAGGTGGTGGCGTGGGTAGGCCTTGTGCGGGGCGGGATTGGCTTTCGCGAGAAGATGCTGGCGACGCACAGGGGAGTGAGCGGGCCGGCGGTGTTGCANNCGGACGATGGAGGCGCGGACGGTTCCGGGGCTGTTTTTTATTGGGGAAGTGGTGGATGTGACGGGGTGGCTGGGCGGGTTCAATTTTCAGTGGGCGTGGGCGAGCGGTGTGGCGGCGGGGAAGAGCTGCTGAGGGACCGGAGCGCTGAGGCGCAGGGCAGGAGACGGGGAGAGCCGTTCGACATTTCCCGCGGAATGCGCGTATCTCCAAAACTCAAGGCCTTGTAGAGCCTCCGAGGGCCGGGAGGCGCTCAGGACAGCCGGTCTGGAGACCGGCGCTACGAATTGCGGCAAGCAGGTGAGGAATGCAGTCTATTCGGCGGGCGGGGCGACGGGACGGGCGGGCGGGGTGAGGACGAAGCGGTCGCGGCTGAGGGCGAAGCCCTGCTGGGGGAGTTCGGCCTGGAGGAGCTGGTTGTCAGGGCCGGAGAAGAGCTCTGTCTGGGCTCCAGCGATGGTGGCGATCAGGTGGTGGACCACGATGGGTTTGCCTTCGAGGGTGCCTTGTTCGTCGCGGTAGGTGGCGAGCTGGATGGGCTGGATTGAGGCGGGCTGGGTGGAACCGTCTTCGGCTGTGGATTGCTTGGGGAGGATGGCCCAAAGGCCAGAGCGAGAGTCGGCTGGGGAGTTGGAGAGGTCGAGCAGGATCTGGAGGGCGCCGGGATCGAAGTCGGGGAGCAGGACGGCGGCGGGGTGGAACTCAAGCCGAGTAGTGACGGCGTGGCCGTTGGCGGAGATGTTGAGCAGGTATTGGGCGGAGTCGGATGAGGCGGTGAGGTTGACGGCGGCGAGGTTGACGGTGGCGCTGATCTGGGCGTGGCTGAGGTGGCTTGTTGGGGAGAGCTGTTCAGAATTTGAGAGGGCGTAGTTGAGGCCCGGCATGGAGATGTGGACTTGAGACGTGAAGGCACGGCCTCTGGCAGTTAACGGAAATTGGGAACTGGCGGTGCCGACCGGGTGGCCGTGTTGGGAGACGGTGAAGTTGGAGGACTGGGCCAGGGCGGGGAGAGAGCTAAGCACAAAAAGGGCAGAAAGAAGCTGGAGATTCTTCATCACGTTGAATTAGACACGAAACGGGGTGGTTGGGTTGTGGGTGTTGGCGAGATGGCGAGGTAGCAAGTTAGCGAAGGGTGTGGGCGGGGTGGGATTCGAGGTGCCCCAAAAGCGAGGCACCTGGCACGAAAAGCACTGGGGGCAGGGTTTGGAGAGCGCGGGCAGGGATGCCCGCGCTACAGCCGGCTGGGAAGCCGGCGCTACTTGTCCTATTGCCAGCGGCGCATGATGAGGGTGGCGTTG
>PMXB01000008.1:0-2527 GCA_003165935.1 Acidobacteriaceae bacterium
GGCGATAAGCAACGTGTGCTGGCGTTGGTTGCCGAAGATATTGAGTGGATCGTTCCAGGCGAGGATTGGCCGCTGGCCGGTACGCACCGCGGGCACGCGGGATTGGCGGATGTGCTTAAGAAGGCATCCGAAGAGATAGAAATGACTTACCCAGAGCCCCCCGAATTCGTGGCGCAGGGAGACCGGATTCTGGTCGTCGGCGTTGCTACGGGAAAATTCAAAGTCACGAATAAGCCGTTCAAGGACAACTGGGTCTTCGACATTACCGTCCGGAATGGCAAGCTGACGAAGATCCGGGAGTATATCGACACACAAGCACTGGCGCGTGCCTCCGAGATGGACGCGAGCCCCAGGCCCTGACCGCTGCCACCGATCCCACACGGAACCGATTCATAAAGTCCACAAATACGTTTCCTTCGGTATTGAAGTTGTGGACCGCGACGCGTTACTTGCGCAGTATCTCGAAGCCGTGCTGACGCACGGCAAAGCCTTGAAGGAGTAGCCTCATGAAGATTGTTTCGACGGTTGCGCGCTATCTGCTCGGACTAATGTTTACGGTGTTTGGACTGAACGGATTCCTTCAATTTATTCATCAGCCGCCACCGCCCAATCCCCTGGCAATGCAGTTCCTGGTTGCGGTCAGCGCATCGCACTTTGCCGCGTTCTACTTCGCGGTCCAGGTGCTTGGCGGACTGCTGCTGCTCTTCGGCTTTTTCGTGCCACTTGCGCTGACGCTGCTTGCTGCGGTGCTTTACAACATCCTTGCGTTTCACCTGACGATGGCACCGGGCAGCATCGCGCCCGCGCTGGTCGCTTGCGTGTTGTGGATCTTGGCCTTCCTGCAGTACCGCGAAAGCTTCAACGGCATTTTCAGCGCGAAGCCTGCGACTCAGCCATAACCTCGCGTTCCAATCTCTGGGTCGCCCAGCCATTCGTTCGCATTCAAAATGGTCGAGACCCAAAACACGGGAGATAGCCCGAGGAGTAGCAACCAAGAAGAACTTGTTCAAATGGCGGCACTGTCCTAATGATATGGTGGCTGCGGCCATGTGGTTGAAGTCGCGCCCTGACTGCACGGGAAAGATCGGCGCTATTGGCTTCTGCCATGGGAGTTCGACCGCCAATATGCTGGCGGTGCGGCTGGGAGCCGACCTGGCGGCAGCGGCGCCGTTCTATGGCGGTCCTCCCACCCCAGAGGACGTGCCGAAAATCAAGGCGGCGACCCTGGTGCATCAAGGGGAGCTCGACACGCGACTAGCAGCGACGTGGCCGGCTTACGACCAAGCCCTGAACGCGGCGCGCGTTCCGCACGACGGCTATATTTACTCGGGCGTACATGGCTTCAATTGCGGCGCGACGCCAGAACGGTACAACAAAGCCGCGGCCGATTTGACCTGGCAACGCACCATCGACTGGTTCAACAAATACCTGCGTGGCTGATTCCCCTCCGGCTGGTGCAATCTGCGCAAGCCGGACGCGACCGAGCCCTACCTATACTCGGTCAAACCATACTTCCTCTAAGCTGACTTCCGGCGAGTCAGGAGCTGCACTTCTACAAGTAGGGTGTTTTGCAGCCAGATTAAGAGCGTTCGTGAGCACTGGCCGACTTGAACGAAGCCGCTTTGCGGCGGACGCATTCGCGTGTTGTTGATCCGGCAGTTTCGCGGTGATGTGAGCTAGTTTGTGTCGCAGAGGAGGAACTCTCTGTGACCCATCTACGCCAGATCATGCTTGAGGAGTTAAGGCGCCGTAACTTCGCCGAGACAACGATTCGCTCGTACCTTCATGGGGTTGAGCACTTCAGTCGATATTTTCATCGCCCACCCGACCAGCTTGGCCCCGAACACATTCGTCGCTATCAAGCGATGCTCTTCACCAAGTTGAAGTTCAGCCCCAACACTGTGATCCTGCGGTTGGCTTCGTTGCGCTTCTTCTATATTCACGTGTTGAAGCGCGGCTGGAGCATCGCCGAGACACCGTATCCGAAGAAAGTTCGTCACCTTCCGCAGGTGCTCAGCCAGGAGGAGGTGGCGCGTCTGATTGACGCCGCAGAAAGTCCCTTCCACCGCATCCTGCTCATGACGCTTTATGCCACCGGGGCACGTCGCGCAGAAGCCGCGCATCTGAAGATTGGCGATATTGACAGTCAGCGCATGGTGGTCCATATCCGGGGAGGCAAGGGAGGCTTGGACCGAGATGTCATGCTGAGCCCGAAGCTTCTCGAAGCGCTGCGCATCTACTGGCGCGAGCTCAGACGTAAGCCGACAGAGTGGCTGTTTCCCGGCAACCGATGGCATACCGCAAGTTATCCCGTCACTACCAAGGTCCTCTGGACTGCGTGTCAGAACGCCGCTGAGCGCGCCGGCTTGGCCCACAAGCACATCCATCCCCACACGCTACGCCACTGTTTCGCCACACACCTGCTTGAAGCCGGAGCCGACCTGCGCACCATCCAGATACTGCTCGGTCATCGCGACCTCGAAGTAACTACCATCTATCTGCATCTCTCCCAACGGCATCTCAGCGC
>PMXB01000008.1:2596-2832 GCA_003165935.1 Acidobacteriaceae bacterium
TGGAATCAGCGCTTGCAGTTTCATCCCCATGTCCACTGCGTACTGGCCGCCGGTGGTCTGGCGCCAGATCACTCCCGCTGGATCTCCGCTCGACGCTCCTTCTTCCTGCCCATCGGCGTGCTCAGCCGTGTCTTCCGCGGTAAGTTCGTTGCCGGACTTCGCATCGCCTTCCATCGCGGCATGCTCCAGTTCCACGGCAGCCTCCTGCCCCTGGCCGAGCCGCGTGCCTTCGCAGC
>PMXB01000285.1 GCA_003165935.1 Acidobacteriaceae bacterium
ATCGCGTCTTCCTTCGACAAACTGTATCCTGCTTCCGCCGGTGCTGGTACCTGGAACCTGGTATGCGCCGGCTAGGTTGCTTACTCCGTTAAAACTCTTGCACCCGTCGGTGTAACCGCGACCGTGTGCTCAAAGTGAGCGCTCATGCTTCCGTCGCTCGCCACCGCCGTCCAGCCGTCGCCCAGAACCTGGACTTCAGGCTTGCCGGCGTTGACCATCGGCTCGATGGCGATGACCATACCCGCTTTCAACTTCATGCCGTGACCGCGCATGCCAAAGTTCGGCACTTGCGGATCCTCGTGCATGTGAACACCAATACCGTGGCCGACAAAATCCCGGACCACGGAAAAACCTTCTGCTTCGACCACTCCCTGCACCGCGGCCCCCACATCGCCCAGAGTAGCGCCCGGTTTGACCGCCGCGATCCCGGCATGAAGAGAAGCCTCAGTAACCTTGAGCAGGCGGGCAGCTCTGTCGTCGATCTCGCCCACCGGCACAGTGATTGCGGCGTCGCCAAAGTAGCCATCCACTACCGCGCCGAAGTCGACCGATACGATGTCCCCGCTCTTAAGGACACGCTGGGCCGACGGAATACCATGAACCACTTCGCTGTTCACAGACGTGCAGAGTACGCAGGGGAATCCGTGATAGCCCTTAAATGCAGCCTTCACGCCGAGTTCCTTCAGACGCACTACGGCGGCATTCTCGAGGTCAAGGGTGGTGGCACCAGGTTTGACCACGCTGCGCACCAACTCTAGAACCTCGCGGACCACCTTGCCCGCCCGGCGCATCTTTTCTATCTCCTGCGACGACTTTAAAACCACTGCCACGTTTGCAGACCAGCCTTCAAGAACTTCGATTCCAGTCATCAGCCTTGAGTAGCTCGTTGCTGCCGGTGGGCTGACAACCGAGGACTGTTTCTGACAACTGGCGATTAACGCGCAAAGTCACCGTGCCAGCTACGCAACCTTGCGCAGCCGCTCAACGGCGGCAACAATTCCGGCCGCGATCATACTGATCGGCCGGTCTCCATCCACCTCAGCGAAACGTCCCAATGCCCGGTAGTGATCGACAACCGGCGCAGTCAAGGCTCCATAAGCGCGCATGCGCTCCTTGAANNTCTTCTGTGTCATCGGCTCTCTGCACTAACGCTGCACCTTCCACATCGCAAAACCCATCCCGCTTGGGCGGATTCATGAAGACGTTGTAGATGGTCTGGCAGACAGGACAGTTCCTGCGCCCCGTAATCCGGCACAATAACTGATTATAGTCTACTTGTATGCTTACGGCAACGACTGGAAGCGACTTGCCGTCGGCGGCCAGCCGTCCATCCAGCCAGCCTGCCTGGCCCAGCGTCCGGGGAAATCCATCCAGAATGTAGCCGTTGACTGTGTCGGGGGACTTTAGGCGGGCGGCAACCATCTCGTCCACCAGCGAATCTGGCACCAGCTCTCCGCGGCCCATGATCTCCTTGGCTACCCGGCCCAGTTGCGTCCCCTGAGCCACATTGGCGCGCAGAAGATCGCCGGTAGAGATCTGAGGAATGCCCCAGATCTTGACGAGCTCCTTGGCCTGGGTTCCNNATCTGGTTGACGGTGTCCATGGCCACACCCACCACAATCAACAGTGAGGTGCCGCCAAAGTAGAACGTGACCCCCATACCATGCGTGGTCCATGTGGGCAGGCTCTCAAAAAAGCGCCCAACGAGCCAAAGCTTGTCGAATCGGATGCCGGAGATGAGGAAGGTCGGCACCAGTGAAATAACGATCAGATACAGCGCTCCCACAAGTGTCAGGCGGGTGAGAATGTCGTTGATGAAGTCCGAGGTACGCTTGCCGGGGCGGATTCCGGGAATGAATGAGCCCGATTTGCGGAAGTTGTCGGCGATATCGTCCGGTTTCATCACGATGGAAATATAGAAATAGGCAAAGAAGATGATGCCCAGAATATAGAGGGTCTCGTACCACGGATATCCCGGCTGGAGGGCTTGAATGATTGGCTGCAGGAAGCGGCTGTTCTGCACAAACTCCGACTGGCCGAAGAGCATGGGTGCAGAGAGGATGGAACTGGCGAAGATTACAGGCATGACGCCGCCCGCGTTCACCTTGAGCGGCAGGTGACTGGACTGACCGCCCATCATGCGGCGGCCGACAATCCGGCGCGCGCTCTGGATCGGAATCCGCCGCTCGCTGCGCTCGACGTAAACGATGAACGCAACAACAGCGATCATGGCAATCAGCAACAGGATCACGGCAAAGATGGTGAACGAACCCCAGGCGTTGGTCTGGATTTTAGAGTAGAGCTCTGCCACACCGCGAGGCAGTCCGGCCACAATGCCCGCGAAGATGAGCAAGCTCATGCCGTTGCCTATACCGCGGTCGGTAATCTGCTCGCCCAGCCACATGATGAAGGCCGTGCCGGTGGTCAGCGTGAGAACGGTCATGAGATTGAAGCCGATTCCGGGGTGCAGCACCATCCCGCCCCTGGTGAGCATGAAGGAGATGCCGATCGACTGAAGCGCACCGAGAATCACCGTCATGTAGCGGGTCCACTGGGTGATCTTGCGGCGGCCCAGTTCGCCTTCCTTCTGGATTCGCGCCAGCGGCTCATACACTACGGTGAGCAATTGGAAAATAATTGAAGCCGTGATATAGGGCATGATGCCCAGCGCGAAAACTGTCATCCGGCGCAGGTTGCCGCCGCCGAAAAGGTCCATCAGGCCAAGGGCGGAGCCGCCCTGGTTGTTGAACATCATTTCCAGTTGGTGGGCGTTGACGCCGGGGGTGGGGATATGCGAACCCAGGCGGTAGACAGCAAGAATTGCCAGCGTGAAGAGAACACGCTTGCGCAGGTCGGGAATCCGGAAGATATTGAGAAACTTCTCAAGCATTTTTAGTCATCCGCTTCAGGGCGTTTTTCGCCCTTGGAATCACTCACCAAACAATCTTAGTCGATTCCCGATTGCGCATGATCCTAGCCGAACCGGGAGGACGCGTATATGCGTTCCGTCACACCTCGTCGATTTTCGTTCTCCGCCTTGGAACTCATTTGTCCTGAGCGTCTGGAGCTCGAAAAGGAACGAGGCGTTGCCGGTCTAGGCTGTCGCCGGAGCCGCAGGCCCGCCAAGCACAACAGCCTTGCCGCCAGCCTTTTCGATCTTTTCGACGGCCGACTTGGAGAACTTGTGCGCGTGGATTGTAATGGCCGAGGCAAGTTCGCCGGAACCGAGAATCTTGATCAACGCCTTCTTGCTTGAGGCGAGACCAAGCTTCTTGTAGTCATCCAGAGCGATCTCGGTTACGGACAAGCCCTCGACGTGCTCAGCGATGCGGTCCAGATTCACAACCGTATATTCGGTGCGGAAGATGTTGGTGAAGCCGCGCTTGGGAAGACGGCGATGCAGCGGCATCTGCCCACCCTCAAAACCACGCATCAGGCTGAAACCGGAGCGCGATCCCTGGCCTTTATGGCCGCGAGCTGAGGTTTTTCCCATGCCGGATCCCATACCGCGACCGACACGCTTGCGCCCAGTGTTTGCCTTCTTGGGCGCGCGTAAGTTTGAAAGATTCTTTGCCATTTTTTCCTCGCTGTAGCGCCGGCAGGGTTGGTCCCGGCCGACTCGCGTTAATGCAGTTCACAGTTTGCAGTTCGTAGTTCTCGGTGGAAGAATCACTGCGGCTCATCACGGCAGTAAGCAACTATGAACTAAGAACTTTGAACTAAGAACTAGCTTTCCAGTATCCGCACCAGATGCGGAACTGTCTTGACCATGCCACGGATCGACTCGTTATCGACGCGCTCGACGATCTGGTTGAGACGCGTGAACCCAAGGCCCTTCACCACAGCCTTGTGTTTGGCGGGGGTGGAGTTCTTCGAGCGGTAGTACTGAATGCGAATCGTCTTAGTTTCAGCCATGATTTAGAGCTCCTCCACGGCCTTGCCGCGCATGGAGGCCACTTCGGCCTTGTCGCGCAGTTGCACGAGCGCGTCGAAGGTGGCCTTGATAACGTTGTGCGGGTTCGCCGAACCGAGGCTCTTGGTGAGCACATTCTGCACACCGGCCGAGGTCATGACCGCACGAACTGCGCCGCCGGCGATAACTCCCGTTCCCTCGGGGGCGGGCTTGAGCAACACCTGGCCCGAACCGTAACGGCCCAGAACCTGGTGAGGAATACTGGTCTCGGTCAGGTTGACGTGGAAAAGGTTTTTCTTGGCCGACTCAATTCCTTTACGAATCGCCTGGGGAACTTCTTTGGCCTTGCCGGACCCGTAGCCGACGACGCCGGACGCGGCGTCGCCCACCACCACCAACGCTGCGAAGGACATGTTTTTGCCGCCCTTCACAACCTTGGTCACACGATTGATCGCCACCACCTGATCTTTCAGGTTGTACTGGTTGGCATCGAGTTTCTTCTTCAACATCGTCATCGCTTCGTCCCTTTTTGAGCTGCCAGTTACTGACATTTAGCTCACCCTGCTAATTTGAAGCCCATCGACTCACTACGCTGAGCTAGCAGCTAGAAGCTAGCGGCTAGAAGCTGCTTCTAGAATTCCAATCC
>PMXB01000119.1 GCA_003165935.1 Acidobacteriaceae bacterium
CTCCGCCTCAATCGCCGCCACCAACTCCGGCGCATCCGGCGCGGTGTCCGGCGCAAACCGTTTCACCACTTCGCCCGTCCGGCTCACCAGAAACTTCTCAAAGTTCCAAAGAATCTCCGGCTCAGGATTGGTCGGAATACCGTACCCCGCGAGCTTTTCGCGATGCGATGGGTTGGTCAGCCCAATCGCGTGCGGCTGAGCTGCAATCAGCGCCGCGTAAAGCGGGTGCTTGTCCTCGCCAACCACGGTGATCTTGCTGTACAGGGGAAACTTCACCCCGAAATTCGTCGTGCAAAAGGTCACAATCTCGTCGTTCGTGCCCGGCTCCTGCGCCTTGAAGTCGTTCGCCGGAAAACCCGCCACCACAAGCCCCTGCCCATGGAACCGCTCGTAGAGCCCTTCCAGCCCTTCATACTGCGGCGTCAGCCCGCACTTCGATGCAACATTCACCACCAGCACAACCTTGCCCGCGTACTCGCCAAGCGACGCGTCTTCGCCGTTAATCTTCTTCACCGGAATGTCGTAGATAGAAGTCGCCATGATCTCCTGCTCCTCTAGTTATGGTTGAAAAGCTTTGGTTGAAACCGAACTGAATCCTCAAGAGCGTTCTAGGTCCTTGACCGCTTGAAGTTGTTCCAACGATGGGTGCCCCACTCTCGCGACGCTCTTGTTTCTGTCGCTAGGGTGGGAGGCACAGAATCAAACGGTCAAAGAACTAGTGCCTTTACCTCATCAGCTGCTTCGCCACCTTGACATAAAGCTCCACCGCCTCCAGCATCTCTTTCTTCGAGAGCTTTTCGTCCGGCGTGTGCGCGCAATGAATCGATCCCGGCCCCAGCAGAAGCGGTTCGCCCCAATTCGTCAGCATCGGAATGTCCGTTGCAAACTTCGCCACCATCGTCGGCAATCCCTCCACCGCCTTCAGCCGGATGAACGCCAGATCGAGCGTAAACTCCACTTCGGCAAGTCCCTGCACTGCCTCGCGAATCGCCGCCCGCACCGGTTCCGACGGACCCACAACCCGCACCAGCACCTGCGCCTCCGCATGGTCGGCGATCACGTTGGGCGCATGCCCTCCGCTGATCTGGCCCACATTCAGCGTGCACGGGCCTGCATCCTTGTCCACCGGCAGTTCCAGCGCAATCAGCCGGGTGAGCGCTTCAATCAACTTGTGAATCGCGCTGTCCCCAAGCTCCGGGTACGCCGAGTGCGCCATCTTCCCCGTGCTCTTGAGCGATGCCCGCAGCGCGCCCTTCGAAGCCAGTCCAATCCTATTCTCCGTCGGCTCCCCATTAATCAAAAACCGGCTGCCCCGCGGATTCTTGTTCGCTTCCCTTGCCCCGGCCGAGTCGCGCTCTTCCCCACTCACGTAGAGCATCCCAACCGGATACCCCTCCGCTCTCAGCGCCTCAGCCGCCGCAATCTGCGTTGCAATAATCCCCTTCGCATCCGAAACGCCGCGCCCATACATGAACTCATCATCTTCAGTAAAAGGGATGTAGGGCGGAACCGTGTCCATGTGCGTAGAGAACACCACGTCCGCAGTCTTTCCTGGCACCGTCGCAAACACATTCCATCGCTCGCCGCCGTGCGCGTTCTCCGCCGGCTGCGGAACCGGCGTCTTCTCCACCGCCCAGCCGCGGCTCGCCAGATAGTCTGCCAGAAAATCCCCTACCGCGCCTTCCTGGTACGTGGTCGATTCAATCTCGCATAGCGCCCGGGTAAGGCGCACCGGGTCAACCGGCGTCAGCGTTGGATCAACGGTACTAATCGGATGAACGACTTGCAGCGGATCGGACTCAGCCATGGTNNACTACCTCATTCTTGGGCGTAGAATGATGAGTGGAATGACCGCCCTGCACGCTAGCGTCGAAATGGTCTCGCCCTCCCGCGAGAATCCTGCTTCCAACCAGGCGAGTGCCACTCCCGCAAGAGCGCTCCGCAGCGTCTCGCTGCCCGGCCCGGTTGGCCGCCTCGAGGCTCTCCTGAATGAGGGCTCACCCGAAGCTCCCTTCACCGCTCTGGTATGCCACCCCCACCCAGCCGGCGGCGGCACCATGCACAACAAGGTCGTCTACCACGCCATGAAGGTGCTCAACGACGAGCAGTGGGGCTTCCGATGGCCCACCCTCCGCTTCAACTTTCGCGGCACCGGCCTCAGCCAGGGCAATCACGACGGCCACGATGAAAGCGACGATGTACAGGCTGCCCTTGCCTGGCTTCAATCCGAGTTCCAGCGGCCCATCGTCGTTGCCGGCTTTAGCTTTGGCGCGTTCATGGCGCTGAAGGCGTGTTGTCTCCACAAACCAGCAGCTGATGTTCGCGCTCTCGCGCTGCTCGGCCTGCCCACCCGCATTGAGGGCCGCCCCGGAGCCCGCGAAATCTCCTACTCATTCCTCCCCAAATGCACTCTGCCCAAGCTCTTCCTGAGTGGAGACAACGACCAGTTCGCGCCGTCTGCAGACCTCAGGCATGTCGCCGAATCCGCTCTCGCACCAAAACAACTCGCGCTGATTCCGGGCGCCGACCATTTCTTTACGGGCCAGATCGAACCCATGCAACAGGCGCTCAGCGGCTGGTTGCATGGCTATTTCCCGATTCGGCCATCGGAGCAACCTCAATGACACCGGCCAGTGATATCGCTCTTGACGCCCTGCACGCTACAGCCACCGAGATTTTTACCGGCGCGCTGAGCGAGTGCAACATCGCTTCTGCCTTCGACCGCCGCTTTCACTTTGAAGGCAATGTACTCCACCGCCTGCTGCCTGACGGCGGCGGTCCGGCCACCATCAATCTGGCCGCCTACAAGCGCATCCAGGTCATTGCACTCGGTAAGGTCGCAGGACCCATGCTCGACGTCCTGCTAGACCGCATGAAACGCCGCCAGGGCCTCCGCGGCATCTGTTGTTCAAACCAGCTCCCCACTAGGCGTAACTGGCGCTTCCGCTACTTTGAAGGCGGCCATCCCGTTCCAAACGAAGAGTCCTTCACCGCCGCGCGGGCTGCACTTGCCATGCTCCGCAAGGCCCGCAAAGACACCCTGATCTTCTTCCTCATCTCCGGCGGCGGATCGGCCATGTTCGACTTGCCCCTGGACCCTCAGATTACCCTCGAAGACACCATCGTCTTCCACCAGGTTTTGCTCGCATGCGGCGCGCCCATCAACGAGATCAACACTCTGCGCAAGCACTTCTCCGCTGTCAAAGGCGGCCGACTGGCCATCGTCGCTCCCGAAGCGCAGAAGGTGAGCCTGCTTGTCCCGGATGTCCCCCTCCGCACCCTCGACGCACTCTCCTCAGGGCCTACCTCTCCCGACCATTCCACCGTCAGCGAAGTCCGCGAGCTCATCGAGCGCTATAACCTCAACGAAAAGTTCCCTGCCTCCGTCAACCGCTTCTTCGAGCGCGAAGACCTGCCCGAGTCCCCGGGCAACAAGAGCTTGCTGCCTGGTTTTTTCCCACGCAAAGCCGATTTCACAATATCGCGTAAACTGCTGTCTCCAGCCACCATGACCGGCGAAGACGAGCCCTTTCGCGACTCGGTATTCGAGATCCTGCTTTCCAGCCACGACCTGGTTGAAAACGCCCGCGCGCTCGCCGCCAGGTCCGGATATTTCGTCGCCGTCGACAACAGTTGCGACGATTGGGACTACGCCGAAGCCGCTCGCTACCTGCTCGACCGTTTCCATTCCCTCCGCGTTAACCACGACCGGCTGTGCCTCATCTCCGTCGGCGAGGTCACCGTCGCCATGGACCGCACACCCGGAGCCGGCGGCCGCAACCAGCAGTTCGCACTGCAATGTGCGCTTGATCTCGCAATTTATCCCCATGAGCGGCTTACCGTGCTCAGCGCCGGGTCCGACGGCATCGACGGGAATACCCGCTCGGCTGGAGCCATTGTCGACGTCACCACCGGGGCCCGTGCAAAGGCCTTTGGCTACGATCCTGAGGCTTCTTTGGCTGCTTTCAATGCCTGCCCCCTCATCACAGCCCTTGGCGACTCCGTAGTTACAGGACCTACCGGCCAGAACCTCCGCGACCTGCGTCTGTTCATCGCCGAAAAAACCTAGCTCCAGTAACTGGAACGCGGAGTTAGAAACTTCCACAGCAAACACTCGGCGGCGCTGCCAACAACATCCCTCAATGCGGTAACATTGCTTTCACACTCCAACCTGACCAGGACTCCTGCGTCAATTGGACTCCTTTTCGGGCAGGCGAGCTTATCCACTCTCATCACTCCCCGAAAACGCTCCAGATTTGCAGGAACGAGGATCGATTCGTGGTTCGAAAAGCAAAACGCAGCACCACCCCCAAAACCCCGGATATCCGCTCCGTTGCCGCATTGGCAAAAGTCTCCATCGCCACCGTCTCCCGCACCATCAACGGCTCCCCGGCAGTAAGCGATCGGCTCAGCCAGCGCGTCTGGCAGGCCATCGATCAACTCAAGTACTTCCCCAACACCCATGCGCGAAGCCTCGTCTCCGGCCGCAGCCGCATCCTCGGCATCATCGTCGAAAACATCACCAATCCCTTCTTCCCTGAACTTATCCAGAGCTTTGAAGAGATCGCTGTCGCCCACGGCTACGAGATCCTGGTCAGCTCCTCCAATAGCGATCCCGTCACCCTCACCGCATGTGTGCGCCGCATGCTCGAACGGAAGGTCGAAGGCGTTGCCGTACTCACCTTCGGCGAAGAAGAGCCTGTACTCGATCAACTTGCCCACCACGACATACCCATCGTTCTGGCTGAGTTCCGCCTCGATTCACCCAAAACCAGCACTATCCTGCTCGACTACTCTACCGGTATCCGTTCGGCTATCGATCACCTCGTCGATCTCGGTCACCGCCGCATCGCCTTCCTCGCTGGGCCCCACAAGCTCCACTCCGCCGTCACCCGTGAAAACGACTTTCGCGCTGCAATGCAGAGCCTGGCTATGCCCGTCGATAAGAAATGGGTCATCGAGTGCGACCACACCCTGAAAGGCGGCGTTTCCGGCTTCGCACAATTGCAGGCTCTTCAATCGCGCCCCACCGCCGTCGTCTGCTCCAACGACATGACCGCCATCGGTGTCCTGCGCGCCGCCTACATGGATGGCCTGCGCGTCCCCCAGGATCTCAGCGTCGTCGGCCTCGACGACATCGATTTTGCCGAGTTCACGCTTCCACCGCTCACCACCATCCGCCTCTCGCGCGCCGACCTTGCCCGTGCCGCCTTTGAGGCGCTACGTCAGCAAGCCGAAAACCCCCGCGATCCAAAGATGCAGCGCGAGTTTCTCGTCTCCACCAGCCTGGTCCTCCGCGGTTCCACCGCCAAACCAGCCACCCCGTAGCCGCCCTTCTCTGTAATTGGCAAAATGATGAAAGCTGTCATCCTGAGCGAACGGGGCCCCAGGCGTACTCTTCAGCC
>PMXB01000058.1 GCA_003165935.1 Acidobacteriaceae bacterium
ACTCATAATCCCTTGGTTGGGGGTTCGAATCCCTCCGGGCCCACCAGCTTTCCGGGTTTATCCTGTCCGGGGTTATCTTAGAGTCGATTGATCCTTCCGGTCGGAGCCCCCTTGCCCGCGCGTCGATCGATTGCTCCCACCGGCCACGCGTTCGCATCCTCAGAACGCGACCGGCCCAGCTTCCAATAGGTTTTGGAGGGGTGGAATGGAACGGATTCTCAACTCGCAATCGCGCCATTCTGTTTGGGCCTTTGACGTTCGGTTCCCCGGCATTCGGATCTCCGCCGTTCCGATCCTGGGTCTGGCTGCGTGCCTACCCGTCTGGCTCACTCCTCTTCATGCCCAGAGCGGCAGTCCTCAGCAGCCGGCAAGCGTTCAGCAACCAGCCAATCTGCAGCATCCAGGCAAGTTCCAGGAGATGATCAACCAGCATGAGCAGAATCTGGCCCAGGCGCAGGCGGCCCATCGGCTCTCGGTAGTAGGGACGGAGTTGAATATTCTCGGCGAACTCTATCGCCGCGCGGGCAACCCAGACAAGGGGCTTGAGCGGCTCAACGAAGCGCTGGCGCTTGAAGAGAAGTGGCACAACCGCGGCGCCCAGGCCCACTCTCAGACCAATATGGCCCGCATCTATACCGACCTGGGCCAGGAAGACAAAGCTCTCGAACTGCTCAATCAGGCGTTGCCCGTCCTGCGAGAGCTTGGGATGAAGAATGGCGAAGCCCTTGCGCTCAACGACATGGGGCGCGTCTACAACGATCTCGGCAAGGAGCAAGAGGCTCTCAAGTACCTGAACGAAGCGCTGCCGCTTTGGCAGGACCAGGCTTACCAATCCGGCGAGGCCAGCACACTCGACAATATCGGCAGGGCCTACTCAAATATGGGTCAGCAGAAGCTGGCGCTGGAATACTTTTCCAAGGCGCTGCCCCTCTGGGCTCAGGGCGAAGAGAGGGGCGGCGAACCCCTCACCCTGACCAACATGGCCCGCGCCTACGACGATCTGGGTGAGATCCGCGAATCGCTCAACTGCTATCAACGCGCGTTGGCCGGCTGGCGCGAGGTGGGCAATCCGCAAGGCGAGGCGACTGCGCTGAACAACCTGGGCCGCCTGTATCGCGATCTTGGTCAACCGCAGACCGCCATCGACTACTACGCCCGGGCGCTGCCGCTCTGGCGCTCTGTCGGCAATCGCAGCGGCGAAGCACTGGCGCTGAACGACACTGGCCGCTCTTATGCAGACATGGGGCAAACCGCAAAGGCGCTCGAATATGACAACCAGGGGCTGCCGATCTTTCGCGAGGTCCACAGCCGCCGTGGCGAAGCATTGGCCCTCAACAACATAGGGAGGGACTACTTCAACCTCGGTGATACGGCGAAGGCTCTCGACTTCGAGCTTCAGGCGCTGGCGGCCTGGCGCGATGTGCAGGATCGCCGCGACGAAGCGATCTCGCTGATGACCCTCAACTGGACCTATTCGGCCCTCAATCAGGCAGACGCAGCTTCGGCCTGCGCCTTTGCGGCATTGGCGCTGGCCAGGGAAGCGGATGCTCCTGAGGTGGAAGGCGCGGTTGAGAACACACTGATGAACGGCTCGCGCAAGCGCCAGCACCTGGAGTTGGCAATCTTCTTTGGTCTTGAGGCAGTGAATTCCTACGAGAAGATTCGCAAGAACATGTCGGGCCTCGACAAGGACCTGCAATCAGGCTTTGTGCAGTCAAAAGCCGCCACCTATCGTCAGCTTGCGGAACTGCTGATCGAGACCGGCCGGCTGGGCGAAGCCGAGCAGATTCTCGATCTTCTCAAAGAGCAGGAATTGAAGGATACCGTTGCTGGAGCCGCGAAGGAAAACTCCGCAAAGATGGAGCCGCTCAAGATGAACGCCGGCCAACTCAAGGCCGAGAGCGAACTACCGCCTGTCGAGCAGATGGCGCGCAACATCGAGGAGCTCACTCTCCAGTTTGCGGCCCTGGAGGCAAAGGCTACGCGGACCCAAGCGGAAGAGGCGCAACGGGCCACGCTGAAGGCGTCGATTGAGAAGGCGAGCGGCGAGATGCGGGCTTACTTTACAGACAAGATCCTGCCTGATCTTGGTGAAGGCGGCGGTAGCCAGACAGGCGGAACTCAAGCCTCAGACGATGCCGCGCCCAGCTATCTGCAAAACACACTGGCAAAGCTCGGGTCCCGCGTTGTGGGCATTCGCCTGCTTCTCGGCGAGCATCACGCCTACGCACTGCTGGTCACCGCAACGGCCCGCAAGAGGTTCGAACTCAAGGCCTCTTCGAATGATGTGCGCGCGGCCGCATTCGCCGCCGTCAAGGCAATGGGCTCTCCGGCCGTCGATCCCCGGCCGCAGTTGAACCAGCTCTATTCCATTGTTGTGGCTCCGCTTGAAGACGATTTGAAAAAGCTGGAGGCCCCAGCCGCCGGCCAGGCCGGTGTTCCCACCCTCCTCTGGTCGCTCGACGATGCATTGCGCTATCTGCCCATGGGAGCGCTCTATGACGGAAAACACTACCTCGTCGAACGCTTTAACAATGTCCTTTTCACTCCGGAAAGCTACGGTCATATGACCGATTCGCCGCTGCTCGATGGCGCACAGCCCAGCGCGCTTGCCATGGGCCTGACCCGCAGTTACGGCGGGTTGCCTGCGCTGCCCGGCGTCATGCCGGAGCTGGATGCCGTGGTCCACGATCCCGATGTACCCGAATCGCACGGCCCGATGCAAGGCAAGCTCCTGCCCGACGAGCATTTCACGCTAGCCGCGCTGAAGACTGAGCTAGGTGAAGGCAAGAGCTATCCCGTCGTGCACATTGCGAGTCACTTCGTGATGGAAACCGGCAGCGGAGTTGAGCCCTACCTAATGTTGGGAGGCGACGAGACCGGCCAGGACAAGGGCTACGAGTGGAGCCTTTCTGACATGGTGAACTCTTCGGTCGCCTTTCACGGAACGCGCCTGCTCACGCTCTCGGCCTGCAGTACGGCAAAGGACTACAAGAGCAGAAATGGCCTGGAGATGGACAGCCTTGGCATGGTCGCTCAGCAGAAAGACGCTGAAGCCGTTATGGCCACCCTGTGGGATGTCAACGATGCCAGCACCAGCCGACTGATGAGCGACTTCTACACCCGCTGGGTCAAGCATCCGGGGGAAGGAAAGGCAGAGGCGCTCCGCGAGGCGCAGCTCGCATTCCTTCATGCCAATGCCACTCAGGGTGCAGGCGGCGAAGCCTCTGAGCGTGGATTCAAGAAGGCGCCTGCACCTGCCGCGGAGTGGAAAGATATTGGCTACGCGCACCCGTACTATTGGGCGCCGTTTGTTCTGATCGGCAATTATCGCTAGGCTTGAAGCAGCCCTTCGTGTCTCAGCCTTGTTATTCAAAGATTCTGATCGCGTTAGGGTCTTGGCGATGGGGCAGCATGCATCGGCCCGCGAGCCGGTGCGGCCAGCGCGGGCTGCACAATCACCGGTGACGATGCACCGTTGAGATATGAAGGATCGATTGCCGCAAGATCCACGCGGTAGCTCACATCATTTGCCGTTGGAAATGTCGCAGGCACTCTTTGCGTAACTTTTCCGGTTGCCGCCCACTCAACTCCGCGCTGGAATGTTGTCATAAACCCCACGCAAGCCATCGCTTCTGCATCGTGGCCCAGGGTGGTGTGAAACACCCTTCCGCTTCCGTAGGACAGAACCATCAGCATCGGCTCATCGTGATCGGTGCCCTTGTTCTTTGGGTCAGAGTGCGCGGTGGCCAGCACCGTCATGTTCTTCCCAGGTCCGCGCAGCGTCGCATAAAGCTCATCCGGCGCGTGCATCCAGGCCGCGGGCAAGCCTCGCATGATCGGATGATCCGCCGCCCGCGTCACAACCTGGAATGGCAGCCTTGCGCCGTGCGACCCTGCGCGGCCGGGTGTTGGATCGGAGACAAGCTTCCCGTCCTTGAAGTACCACATCGGGCCGGCGGTTTCCGTGCGATTCCTCCAGCCGCCGATCCCGATCATCAGGTTAAAAGCGGGCCAGTCGGGAAACGCATTGTCGGTTGCATGCACCACCACCAGTCCACCGCCGCCACTCACATACTTCTCAAAATCAGTGCGCAGTTCCTCCGGCCAGGTGGGTCCGTCATAGTTCAGCACGATCACCCGGTAGTGGCTCAACTTTGGCTTGAAGCCGCTGAAGTCACCGCCAGAAGCCGGCGCCGTCATCACCGTCACCTCGAACAGCCCCGTTTCCTCCAACTCGGCCTTCATCACCTGGGTCGTAACCTTCCAGTTGTGATAGGGCCCCCCGCTTTGCCCGTCGAGCAAAAGCACGCGAATCATCCCCTCATGAACAGGAAGCATAGGAACCTCATGTTGAGCCAGGCACATCGCCGGCGCAGAAAGCATCGCGTTCAACAGCGCAAAAGTAATAAGTTGCCGCATCGTCCCATCCTTGCGGAAGCAGGCCTCCCGCGGGCAAACGAAGGATACACCAGCAGCCCCGCAGTGCCGCGCGCACCTTGACACATCATTGTCCGGCGACGATCTGAACGTTTCAAAAAAAGGGCCACTCCATGGAATGGCCCCTCTGCTCGGATTGTTCTGCCGCCGACTTACTTCGGCGAAGTCGTGGGTGCTGGAGTCGGCGTAGTGCTCGAGCCCGACTTGGAACCGGAGGTGCTCGTCGACGCCCCGGTCGTGCTCTTCGACGCGGTACTCGATGCCTTGGAAGTCGACGCGGTTGGGGTTGTTCCCGCAGGAGTCGTCAGTATCGGCACTAGAGGCTGAGGCACTGTCACGCCTTCGGCCGGGGCCACACTCACCTTCAGCGTCGCGTAGGTAACATCGGGAAGCGCAGCCTTGGCCGCCGTGGTAGGGTCTGCGTTGGCAGCCAGATCCTTCGGCACCAGATACCCGTTGAGCATCTTCAGGCCTTCCATCTGCGAGCTTAGGGCCTCGGTCGAGTGCGCGGGAACAATCACATACTCGCCAGTAATCATCCGCAGCGCATCCGAATGCATATTTCCTGAGTCCACCGCATCGTAGGATGCCACAACGTCTTTCAGGGGGCTGTTGATGATAAAGCCCGCGTTCTGTACCAGGATGTTGTAAAAGCTTGTAAAAGCCTTGATGGCCGGCACGCTGATGGCGGGCAGCGTCACCAGCGGAGCGGCAAGCTGTGCACCTTGCAGGCCCATCGAGATAATCTTGTGCAGCAGCGCGTGCTTATCCGGCAGGGTGAGGTTCAGCGCCATCTTTCCCTCTGCCCTTGGCAGCAGGATGCGGTTGTTGCCTGAGGTTCCGCCCGATCCATCCGAAGTAGCACCGTTAAGCTGCTCAATTGTCGGCATCTTGGCGATACTTGCTGAGCGGGCAAAAATCGATGCCAGCGAGGCCCAGGCGAGCGGCGCTATGTACTGGGCCATCGGTGTGGTCTGGGTAGCGTGCAGTGCCAACTGGGCCGACGTCGCATCCCCGATCTTGTGCTCGTCCTCCCGGCTCGAGTGGAAGCCGCTAACGCTCACGCTCAGCACCGCCGCTCCATCCATCTTGGGCAGCTCTTCGCGGTCAATATTCTCCGCAAAGCGAAGGCCGGTATGATCCGCGTAGTGAAAGAAGCGCGGCAGTTTCTCGTCCTGCACGTGCTCAGGGATTGGCTCCGGCGTCGCCTCGCCACCCGGCCCGCGGGTCATGGTTGCATGCGGTTTGGTCGGATCGACATCGTCAAAAAAGCCGCCCCAGAACTCAGCGTGCTGGGTGGAAGGCGCATCGGCTGCGGCCTCGACAGCCGCCATCAGCTCCCTGGGAGAGACGATCTCTCCCAGGATTCCAGAGAATGCGGCGGCAGACATTGCGCTTGCGAAAAAGCTACGACGATCCATATCGATCTCCTCTTGCTAACTTGCGGATTCAGCCGGATGGGTATTCCGGCGAGTTTCCATGTTGCCGGGCTTTTGTCTTCCTTGGGGATGTGCATCGTTCTACCACAGCCTTGACAAAAATGACCATAGTTAAGGGCGAACAGGTCTATGGGCGACTCGGCACCACCACTTGCTGGACCTGCCAGGCAGTCACAACGGGCGACGCACCCCGGCTGCCGGCATCGTTCAGGTCAACCATCAGTTGATCGAGGCCTGACCCGCGGCTCCTGCTCTCGATCACTCCGTCATAAGTCAGCAGGCTCAGATTGTTGATCTTCTCTTTCGTGGCCAGTAGAAAGAGCGTGTCCGCCCCGTAAGGCGGCGTCACCTGCTGCGTCATCACTGTAAAGGTTGTGGGGAATGCGCCGGTTGCATCCAGCGGTGGGCCCTGCGCAGCTCCGTTGGTATTGTCGCTTGGATAAAGCTGGTATGGGTTTGCGGCGCAGTCGAATCCAAACAGATAAAAGTACTTGGGCGAAATAGAGCGGCTCGATAGTTGTTCAGGCGTGGCTACCAGTCGCGCATCATACTGCTCATCAGGATGCAAAGGGTCGGTCGGCGCCGCCTGGTTGTTGCGCACAATCTGCAAATGATATGGCCAGTCGCTCACTCCGGGCACCAGCGAAGGAAGCTGCTGCCATACGCGCAACTTGCCCAGCCGCAAGATCCGCCGCGCAATCACCGGGGCAATGCTGTCTTCGGTGGCGCTTGAAGTCTGGTCATGCAACCAGGCGGTGCGCACAGGGAACGAGACATCGTTGCGGCAGACTACCTCGGGATTCTTGCCCCCGTTGAGTTCTGTCTCCACCGTGTCATTGGTTTCTTCGCTGCGCACGTAGTCCGTATCCTTGTGCTCGGCCAGAACGCGCGGGTCAAAGAGGGCGTACTCTGGCGCCCCATCTTTGCGCAGCCGTATGGTGAGGAAGTAATTGGCTTCGGTCAGGTTCTCGGTGAAGCGAAACGCGTCGCGCTTGAACGGTTCTGTCTTGCGGATGCGGTCTGCCACCGAGGGCGGGGGCCCGAGCAGCATGAACGCGGCACCTTTTGCCCCGGGGCCAGGCTTCACGGCCTTGCCGTTCTGCCCGTAGGCTCTCCAGCCGTTGCTATCCTGCGTCACCAGGTAGTTGACCTGTGATTCGGTTGGATCGTCGACCCACGTCAGCCCAGGGAACTGTGCCTTCGCGCTTGCAATTGCCGCCGCGCCCGGCACCGGCTCGGGCTTTGGCAGATATACGACAAGGCGCGCAGCCTGCGGGTACACAAAGTTCGAGACCTCGAAGATCTGTCCCGGCCGCACCATCGACGGGCCGGTCTTAACAGCCGCCGTCGAGCTGGTCGGTGTATCCACGGTCTTGATTTCCAGCACGGTCTTTGATCCGTCATCGCCCGCTGTCAGCGCCGTCAGCTCAGTACCCACGCCGAATCCAGCAGCGCTGCCAACGTCCAGCGTAATCTTCCCGCTCTCTACCTTGGTAACGCGCAGATGCAGCTCATCAGAGGCAACTGGCTCGCCGAATAGGCTCTCATGCACACGTCCCTCTACCGATGGCTGCTGGAAATCGAGCGGATCGGCGTGCATCATGCTCGCCACAGCAGACACAACATCCTCCGCGCTGAGCGCCTGCTTGTTCTCGCTGAGCACTCGAATCAGCGCTCGTGTAAACGCGCCGTGCACCTGCCCATCCTCGGGATAGCTTGCCTCCACAGCGGATTGCGTCGGGCCAGCGGCAGCCAGGATGATCGCGTCGCCTTGCTGCGGAATCCGCTTCAGATCCGACTCCAGCACCGCGCCCGGCTCCTTCGAGACGTCGTCATCGTCATAAGGCAGCGTCCGCTGAACTGATTGCGTTATGCCGCGCGCCATCGTTCCGCTGTTGCAACTGTCGTAGATTGCCGTGAGCCGCGCCTGCTTCTCAAAGACGATCTTGTCGAAAAGCAGCGCAAGCTCCTTGTCGCGGATATCCTTTACGCCCTTCCACGCATCGACCGGGACGATCGTCTGGTCGCGCTTGTTCTTCGACGACTTGGTGTCGAGCCGTTGCGACCCATGCCCGGAGTAGTAGATCACCACGAGGTCGCCCTTCTGCGTATCTTCGACCAGCTTGTTCAGCGCGTCCAGAATCCCCTGCCGCGTCGCGTCCTGGTCGTGCAACTCACGTATATCGGTGAAGCCGTAGGTGTGTTCAAGCAGGGCGTGCATCGCAGCTACATCGGTTGGCGGTCCCTGCAGGCTGTGCCAGGTGGCATTCGGCGCAAACCTGCTGTCCAGGCTATGGCCAGGCCCAGCATTTGGCAGCGGGGTGCCCTTCGGCGGTGCATAGGACGCGATCCCGATCAACAATGCGTGCTTCGCCGGCCGAGTCTGCGCGCAAAGCGAAGCTGTCAGGCTTGCTGCAAGGCAAAGCGAGATGGCAACACAAATCCCAGCGACCTGGCGGTCTTTGGCATGTCTCACTTCGAGCATCGTGAACTCCTGCCTGTGAAAGAGGGAACCAAGATAGCACATCAGCGTGGACGCGGAATTCTGAGAAGTGTTTCGGTTTCGGGCAAACTTAGCGCTAATTACCCCAACTCGAGTCAATTCCTTAAGTCCTCTTTAAGGTTTCGGGACCGTTGTTGATGTTGTTGCCTTGAGCAGCTTGATTGACACAGTGCCGGTATGCTCCGACACATGCAACTTCAAGGTTCCTTTCCGGCCGTTGCCCGTCGCGTCGATTTCGTATTCATCTGGGCCAACGTCAACCTTGCATTCCCCGGTAGCGCTCGTAAAGCACGACCCGGCAAGACTGCCGCTGGCGTTCTTGACCATCACATGCGCATTCTCTATCGCCTTGCCCTTCATCAGCACGCGCACCGTGAGTGGAGAGCCCGATCCGCGCACACCCCCTGTCTCATCGGGGTCGATGGGCTTTGAAGGCGGTTTCTTGGGAGCGGCCTTGGGCGGCGCGGTCTGGCCTGTTTGTTGGTTGCCTTGTGGCGAGGACGACTGCGCCCACGCAAAACTGCATGCCGGGAGCGCCGCCAGAGCGCAAAGCAGCACCAATCTCTTTCTGAACTCTGATCTCATGGCTTTCACCTCCTACCGTCTTTCGGCAAGGCCCTGCTGGGCATGCCGCTTCAGGTGCTGGAACTCGTGCCACAGCTTGATCAGTTCCTCACCTAAAGTGTGAAACACAATCATCAACAGGGGAATAAGGAAATCGAGAAATAGTCCGAGATTCTGCAAAAGCGTGTAAGTCAGAAGCAGGCTGAGGATCAGTCCGATGGCAAATGCCGCCCACTTCCACGCCGTGTGAATCTCCAGTAGCCCGATCAGGGCCAACGCCACTACCAGCCCGATTTCGATCATCTCGGCAGTTGAATCCGAAACCGGCGTAAACGTCCCTGTACGGTCCAGCATAGCCTCAACGTAGTTCGCGTGCAGCATCACACCTGGTTCCATGCCGCCGGGAGAGTTGTGCTGATCTACCAGCGGGCCCACGCCATAGGCATTCGCGTGCCAGTTAGCTCCCACAAGCACCAGCTTGTCGGCCAGTTGGTCCTTCAGTCCGCTCAGGTCCGCGTTCATGACCTGGGTGCCGCTGAAGACGAACTTCCGCCCGTTCATCGTCTTCTCAAAATCGGCCTCTTCAAGGTACTCAGAGAAGCGAAACCCGTGTCCGGTATCCAACGAGGAGTCTGCTCTTGCCGTTGGGTCGGCTATTCCGGTCAGCGCGAGCGGCAGAGAATCCAACTTGCCGCCATCCGCCAGGTCGAGGGTTCCAGGAATCCGCCGCATATCGTAGGAAAGTTGGATGTAACCACGCCTCACGCACGGCAACTGCGCCAGCTTGGCAGTGTAGATCGACGGCATTTCAGAATAGCCGTCATCACCAAACTGGATCGACGAGGCCAGCACCACGTGGTGGCCCGCCGCGCACATGCGCCCGATCGCCGCCATCAGTTTTGCATCTTCTGCCTGGTAATCCGCGAATTCAAAACCTGGATCGTCGGGGTGCGGCGAGCGCAGATCCACATCCAGCGCCACAGTATTCACGCCCAGCGCATCCAGCTTGTCGAGCAGAACGGCCAGCACGTCGCGCTTGAGCGGCGTGCGCGACTGGTAGGCGTCGCCCCAATAGTCGTCATCGTTCAATAGCACGAGCACCGTGCGCTGGGGATAAAGCTGCGAACGGTCCCGCATCCTCATCTGGCTGTGGTAGATCGAATAGCGAACCTGCGTCAGCCAGGGCGCATTGTTCAGCACGTGCCCCAACAGGATTCCGCCCGTGAGGAGCAGGGCAAAGCGAAGCCAGTGCCACCATCCCTTGCGCGTGAAGGGTTGGACTAATTTGCGAATGCGATCGAGGATCGGCATGGGTTGGCTTAGCTCTCTCGGGGATTGCTGAACAAGGTCGAGGCTAAGCGATGATGGTGGGTTTTACAACCGGTTTATACTTCCGCGGTTGCCAGCGATGCGCGGAACAGCTCGCGTCCTCTCTCAAGAGCGTGCTGGCCAAGCTCCACCAGCTTGGGCTTCTTCACCAGCCGCCGCAACGCGGCGTCAATGCTCGCCTGGGGCAGGTTCTGGGCAATCTCCAGCAGGGCGCCGAGCATGATTATGTTTGCCATCCGCGGGTCGCCTAACTCATTGGCCATCTGCGAGAAGGGAAGCGCCAGCACGTGTACGTCCGCGCGCTTGCAATCCTCTGGGAAGGCGTCTCCGTTGTAGATCACCCACCCCCCCGGACTTACGCTGCCGTCAAACTTCCTCAGCGACGGCTCGT
>PMXB01000100.1 GCA_003165935.1 Acidobacteriaceae bacterium
TTCCACGTCTACGCTTCGGTTCTAGTGTCCGCCGAGGAAGAAAACGGGCTGCTGGACAGCATCTTCTCCGGGTGGAAGTTCATGCCTGCCGGTGCTTTGCGCCGTGAGATCGCAAATATCCCGGAAGCCCGGCACTTTGCCAAGCGCTACCAATTGCTGCCCGCGGGCACGCCTGAGGAGGTGCGCGCAGGAAATGCGCCGCGGCCTCGCCTCGGTCCTACTCCGGTGATCCTCTATCGCAACTTAATCAGCTACATCGGAACCGGAATTGCTGCCATCGGCGTTCTGGTCTTCGCCGTACTAATGGCTTATCACACCATCGGCGGCGGCGCGATGGCCCAGCCCTACGGCGACCTGGTTATCTTCCTCGTCCCTCCCGTTTTCGTAATCTTTGGTGTCGTTGTCGTGCTCTTCGGGATGTATGTCGAGTGGATCCGCTGGCGGATGAATAAGCCCCGATCGTTCAAGCGTTATCCCACCTGGGATCTGAACATTGCAAGCGAAAGAAATGCCCTGTTGGCGACGGGCTTGGGCGCAGCCATCCTCTTCATTCCCGCGATCTATGGCAGCTTTCAAGCCTATCGCTACACCGACGCGGTGTCATTTTGCGGCACGGTTTGTCACTCCATGACGCCGGAGTACGTTACCTATCAACGATCGCCGCACGCTCACGTGGATTGTGCGCAATGCCACATTGGAGCAGGCGCCGTAGGATATGCTCAAGCCAAGGCTCATGGCATCGTCGAGCTGGTCGAGACCATACAAAACGACTATCCGCGGCCTATTCCAGTACCAGTGACGGATTTGAGGCCTATTCGGGGAAACTGCGAGCGGTGTCACTGGCCGGCCAATTTCTTCGGCTCTCGCGAGGTGGCGCGTGTGCATTTCCTGGCCGATCAGCAGAACACGCGCTGGGAGATCGATATGCTGGTGCACGTCGGTGGCGGCGATCCTTCGGACAAGTCCCGACTGGGCATTCACTGGCACGTCGCGAGCAAGGTCGAGTATTCCGCGAGCGATGCCGAGCACCAGAACATTACCTGGGTACGGGCCATCGATCCGACAACCGGCGTCTCAAAGGTGTACACCTCACCATCGCACGCTTCCAAAGCGCCTCTTGAAATCCGAACCATGGACTGCGTTGACTGCCATAACCGTCCAAGCCACATCTTTCAATCGCCGAATCGGAGTGTTGACCTGGCGCTCGCCACGGGACGTATCGACCCCTCAATTCCATTTATCAAGCAGCAGAGTGTAGCCGCGTTGGCTGCGACTTACACCACTCGCGAGCAGGCGATGCAGGGGATCGAAAGCTCAGTGCGTGCTTACTACCAGAAGCATTACCCTCAGATCTACGAAGGCAGGCAGGAAGCGCTCGGGGCTGCCATCACTTACTTGCAGAACACTTATAGCGATTACTATTTCCCATCGATGAAAGTCAGGTGGGATACATACTTCACCAACGACGGCCACTTCCATTCCGTCGGATGCTTCCGCTGCCATGACGGTCAGCACAAGAGTGTCGACGGTAGCGTCATTCCCAACGAGTGCGGTGAGTGCCACACCATCATACGGCAGGGCAAACCTGGCAGCATGGAGGTGGCAAAAGGGCCGGAGGGGCTGAAGTTCCAACATCCCGTAGATATCGGGGGTATTTGGGCGACTCAGCCGTGCAGTTCTTGCCACACCGGAGGACCGATGTGAGAGATTCACGTCCTCACCTTTGCCGGATTGCGAGCTTGCCGGCGCTGGTTGCGGTATTAGCAGGCGGTGGAACGGAACGATTTCTATAGGGATAGGTTGACCTTCGCAAGAGGGCCAGGAAGAGAGTATTCAGTAAGAAGTGCAGTTTGAGAGGTGCACATGGACGGGATAAGAGCTCTTAGAATCATTGCTTACATGTCGATCTCGGTCGGCGTTGGTATCCTCAGCCGTGCGGCTTGGGGATTTGTCATTTTCGGGATTCTGGTCTTGGTCGACAACTTTGTCTTCAAGAGCAGCCCGCCTCCCGCGACGCCGGTTATATACGAAGACGAGTCGGAGCCGGTTGTACCGGTGGGGCACTTGAAGTGAGTTGGTCAGAGCCGCGGCCCGTCTCCACCCAAGTCCGAGCTGGCGAGGGATAAAGCCGCGCACGCGCCAACGGCTGTTGATGGGCGCTTTGGCCCATTACTCGGTTAGCGGGAAGTACCAAGCAGCTAAGACCAGGCGGAGCCACGCCAGTCGAAAAAAGCAACTCGCTAGAAAGTAGCGAACGTAGGAGGACGGAATGGCACGGATTGTAGTGGATCCGGTAACCCGAATTGAGGGGCACCTCCGCATCGAGGCTCAGGTCGATGGCGGCGTGGTGTCGGATGCATGGAGTTCCGGGACGATGTTCCGCGGCATTGAACTGATTCTGCGCGGACGCGATCCGCGAGAGGCTTGGATCTGGGCGCAGCGGATCTGCGGAGTTTGCACGATGGTGCACGCCCTGGCGTCGGTGAATGCAGTAGAAGACGCCCTCAGCATTGAGGTGCCTGACAACGCTCGTCTCATCCGCAACATTATCGCTGCAACCCAGACCATCCAGGACCACGTCATCCACTTTTACCACCTTCACGCACTGGATTGGGTGGATGTTGTTTCATCACTCAAGGCGGACCCGGCAGC
>PMXB01000189.1 GCA_003165935.1 Acidobacteriaceae bacterium
GGATTCTCGAGCGGCGTTCTCACTCTGATGGCAAACGACTCATGCTGGGAGGGCCGTCCATTTCTCGACAAGATCGAAGTCACCGGCCACAAGTCGATCCGCGATCAATGGCTTGACCTGAGCCTGGGCCGCGCAGACCTGGTTGAAGTTCCCGCCGAGCAGTTGCGCCAGGCCCGCGAACAGCGGCTCACCGTCGTCGTTTCGGGCCCAGCATCGCTGCTGACGCTGGCGGTTGCCGATGGCGGCGTGCTCAGCGATGCAAACCTGCGCGCAGCCATCGCGCTTGCAGTCGATCGGAGTTCGTTGTCCAACGTGATTTTTCAAAAGCAGGGCGAGATCACTGCGAGCCTGTTGCCCGCGGCGCTCACCGGCTATGGATTCCTTTTTCCAGCGGATCGCGACGTCAATAAAGCTCGCGAACTGCGCGGCGGGCTCACGCCGCCCGCGCTTACAATCTCAACAGACGGCGGCGCTCAAATGCAGTTGGCTTCGCAGCGGATTGCGCTCAATCTGCGCGAGGCGGGGTTCAACGTGCAGGTAGCCCCGCCGGGGCCTGTGCATCACGCCGACATGGTTCTGCTTCGGCTCACGCTCGCGTCGAACCAGCCGCAGGCTGCGCTTGAGTCGCTGCTGCGCGGCGTTGGGGTTGGGTCTCCCGTTGTCGAAGATACTTCGGCTGGCCTCTACAAAGTGGAGCGGGAGTTTCTTCAGACACACACACTCGTTCCGTTACTCTACCTTCCGCGAGCCTATGCCCTGGGCGGACGCGTGCGCGACTTGAGTTTGAGCGCGGATGGGATGCCGCTTCTGGCCGATGTTTCGCTTCAGGATGCGCCATGAGGCCCACGCGATGAGGGGTGCCCCATGAGCCTGCGGCAAAAGCTGCTGCTGCTTTTCTCACTCACCGTCGCGCTCGCGGTAGCTGCGGTGGCGTGGACCGTGCTGGTGCGCATCCGGCTCGTTTTTGAGCAACGCGATCGCGAGGAGACTGCGCTTGTTGTCAGCCAGTTTCAACGCGAGTTCCAGCATCGGTCAGACGAGGTGGCGGCAGCCGTGGACCGCATCGCATCGAGAGAAGGCGTCCGCTCCATGGCTGTTCAACTGACTGAGACAGGGGATGGGTCGCCCTTTGTCACTGAAGCAGAAACACTGGCCCAGGAAGGACAACTCGACTTCCTCGAAATCATTGGCCCGGATGGAAAGATCGTAAGCTCCGCGCAGTGGCCTGCGCGGTTTGGATACGCAGAACCTGCCGCTATGCAACCGTCGGCTACATTCATGAAGCGCGAAGAACTACCCGACGGAACGACGGCGCTCGGACTCTTTGCGGTGCGGCCAGCACATGGCGCCGACGCGGTTCGACTGCTTGGCGGAAAGCGGCTGGATCAAAGTTTTCTTGCGGATTTGCCGCTGGCGGCTGGCATGCAGATTTGTCTATACAACAATTTCAACTCGCCGCAGCTGTCAGCGTTTCAGCAACTCTTAGTTAAGTTCGACCCAGAGCGTTTCATCTGTGCGGCCGGTAAACTCGCCAACGCTGCCCGTTATCAATCTTTGATCGATCCAGCACGCAATACAGGGGAAACGTCGAGCGGTATCTTGTACCTCACCGATCGGCGCGAGGACAGCGTGAGTGCAACAGCTATTCCCCTCAAGGACGAATCGGGTGTCGTCCTCGCGGTGCTCACGGTGTCCATCTCGCGCGGCGGCATGGTCGAGGCGCAGCAGCATATACGCGCCATTGCGTATGGTGTGGCGGCAGGAGGTATTCTGCTGGCGATCGCGCTGAGCCTGTGGATCGCAGCACGGGTTTCGCGTCCCATTGAGCGACTGGCCAGCGCCGCTGAAGAGGTAGCCGGCGGCAACTGGGAGGTCCGCGTGGCCGAGGGTGGCCGTGACGAGGTCGGCGTTTTGGCGCACAGCTTCAATCACATGACGGGTCAACTGGTTTCGCAGCGCGAGCGCCTGGTGCAGACCGAACGCGTGGCAGCATGGCGCGAGTTGGCCCGGCGGCTGGCGCACGAGCTCAAGAATCCCCTGTTTCCATTGCAACTGACTGTCGAGAATCTGGTGCGGGCGCGCGTATTGCCCGAGGCTGAGTTCGATGAAGTGTTTCGCGAGAGCACTTCAACACTGGGCATGGAGATCGCTAACCTGAAGACCATCATTGGCCGCTTCAGCGACTTCAGCAAGATGCCAAAGCCTGAGTTGGAGCGGGTTGATGCGCGAGATGTAGTGGAGCGCGTGCGCTCGCTCTACGAGCCGGCATCCTCAGCGACGGGTCCGAGCAACGCAAGCAACGCTGAGGCCGCGAAGATCCGCTTCGAAGTTGAACTCGCCGGAGAGCCGATGCCGCTTGACGCCGATCCCGAACTGCTGCACCGTGCGCTCTCGAACCTGGTGCTCAACGCAATGGATGCAATGCCACACGGCGGAACACTCACCCTCAGCGCTCGACCGAATGGTGAAACAGTGGAGCTGCGCGTAGCCGATACCGGCGAGGGAATTACGCCCGAAGAGTGTGAGCGGCTGTTCACGCCGTATTACACAACCAAAGAGCATGGTACCGGGCTGGGACTGGCCATTGTGCAATCGGTGGTCGCCGACCATCACGGTACGATCGCTGTGGAGAGCCGGCCGGGCGCGGGTGTTACGTTTGTGATCAACCTGCTCAGGGCGCAGGATGCGAAGCCATGACCGTGAAAGCAAAGATACTCATCGTGGACGACGAGGCCAACACGCTGGCCTCGCTCTCACGCGCATTCCGCCTGGCGGGCCACGAGGCCGTGGTTTGCGATAATGCCGAGCGCGCGCTGGACCTGGCGCGGACCCAGCCCTTCGACCTGATTCTGAGCGACGTGGTGATGCCACGGCGTGACGGGCTGGCGCTGCTTGCGGACCTGAAGAACGCTGCCGTTCAGGCCCCGGTGGTGATGATGAGCGGGCAGGCGCACATCGAGATGGCGGTGCGCGCCACGCGGCTTGGAGCGCTGGATTTTCTTGAGAAGCCGCTATCGACTGAAAAGCTGCTGGTCACGGTGGAGAACGCGCTTAAGCTGACGCGGCTGGAGAGTGAAAACAAGGATCTGCGCAGCCGGGTGGGCAAGCATACTCTGGTGTTTACCGGCGAGACCATGCACCGCGTGCTGGCGCAGATTGAGCGCGTGGCTGCCAGCGAAACGCGCGTCTGCATCTATGGCGAGACTGGCACGGGCAAGGAGCTAGCCGCCCGCACATTGCACGAAAGGAGCCTGCGCGCCACAGGTCCGTTTGTTACGCTCAACTGCGCAGCGGTGCCTGCCGAACTGATCGAGAGCGAACTCTTTGGCCACGAGAAGGGCTCGTTCACTGGCGCTGCGCAACGGCATACCGGAAAGTTCGAGCAGGCGCATCGTGGAACGCTCTTTCTCGATGAGATTGGCGATATGCCGCTGGCCATGCAGGCCAAGTTGCTGCGCGTGCTTGAAGAGGGCGAGGTGGAGCGCATCGGTGCGGACAAGCCCACCACAGTGGATGTGCGCGTGGTTGTGGCGACGCATCGCAATCTTGAGCAACTGGTTGAGGCGGGCCAGTTCCGCCGCGATCTTTATCATCGCGTCGTTGTCTTTCCCGTCGAGTTGCCGCCGTTGCGCACGCGTGCAGAGGACTTGCCTGCACTGGTCGATCATTTTGCTCGCCAGGTAAGCGCACAGAACGGATGGAAGCCAATTCCGTTTGCGAGTGAGGCGATTGATGCGCTGAAGCAGTATGTGTGGCCGGGGAATGTGCGCGAACTGCGCAACGTGGTGGAGCGGCTGCTATTGCTCGCTGGAGCCGAGGTTGATGCAGCAGCGGTTGAACTGGCACTGCCGGCGGCGCATTCCCGGCAAACCCGCTCTCACGCAAGCGCAGCCGGATCTGAGGCCGGTATCGATGATTCCGCCCCGCTGGCCGACCGGGCGTTGCAGTTCGAACGAGCTGAGGTCCTCAAAGAGCTTGAGCGGCACAACCGAAACATCTCGCAGACCGCGAAGGCGCTTGGCCTGGAAAGAAGCCACCTTTACAAAAAATGCCAGCAGCTGGGCATCGACCTGAAGCGCGACTGACATCAGGTTGAACGGATTGCCGTGCCGCCGACTGCTCTCTGCTTACTGCCTCATCTTCGTGATGTGCACGGTGAACCCGGTCTTGGGAAGCAGAGACACCAGCTCAAACACGCGATAGCCTTCCCCGGTGACATCGGTGCGGCGATAGACGTTCGCCTCCGTCTCCACAATCTCCCGGCTTCCGTTCAGGCTGTCGACGTAGAGTTGCGCGTCGTGAATATCCGCACTTGGACCTTTGTCGGCACTGGTTATCGCTTCGGCAACGTAACTGCGCATGAGCTTGGGCCAGTACTTGGCAAGCAACTCGGTGTTGGCGAAGAGGTCGGCCCAGAGAACGCGTCCATTGATGGCGACGACGACGCCAACCGCGCCCTTGCCGCGTAACTCGCGCAGGATCGCCTGCTCACTCTCCGAACCTCCGTAAGAAGCCACTCTCTTAGCCACCGGCGCGCTTTCAAAGACCTTGGCGTAGGAAGTTGTCGGAGGGAGAGCACCGGCTTCAGCTCCGGCCAGACTGCTTGCCATCTTCGCGTTGGAGGAGCGCACGTTGGCCCACACTTCGCTCTGATTGCGCTCGGCCATGGCCGGCGTGCGAACGCTGGGCTGCGCCATCTGCGCGCCCATGGAGCCAAATTTGCCGCTCGATGCGACCCAACGCCCCGGCTCGACGCAAAACACGCCGAGATCGATTGGGCCTACATTCGGCGGGACAATGTGGTCGGAGCCGATCACGCGGTCCTGCTTTCCGCCAGTGACGATTTCGCCGGCAAGCAAGAGCAGCGCGTGGGGAGAATTGTTATAGAGCACGAGCCGATTGACTTCAGCCCCCTGCTCGCGAACCGGCATTGGGCGTCCTGGGCGGACGAGCCCTGGCTCTTCGCCGGCCTCAGTGATGGTTACCTGCCCCGAGCGAACGCCTTCGTCAAGAGTAATGAACTGGGCAGTGTCGTAGGCTCGATCGGCGACCACCGGAAAGACAGCAAGATTGCCGCGGATGATCGGCGGCAACACCTTGAAGACTGGTTGCTGGTCTGGGCCCGCTGCGGCTGGAAGTGCGAATGGGAGAGCGTAGAGTGCCGCCAGAACGATCTTTCTGCCAATGAAAGGTTTCCACGCAAGCCATTGGCGAAGAGGTTTACGGCATTCCTCCATTGGCAGGGGCGCACTCTTATGGTCAACCCAGTTCATCTGATGTATCGCCATCGCATCCTCCGTTGGGCAGGGCGTGATTGCCCACCCGTGAGAAGAACGGAGAAAGATCAGCTTCTTGCATAAAAGATTGCTAACATCGTTGGCAATGCTCCACGAGCCAGAAACGTCGGCCGAGATTCTCGCAGATCCCAACTTGGGAAGCGTGGTCGATGGAGCCATAGCGCAGCGCTATGAGGAGTCCGGCGCGGAGGCCTTCGGCATTTCCCGTGAGCGCTTCCAGAGTATTGCGGCTGCGGTGGTCATTCGGTACGGCGCCGGTTTCGACGAGCCGGAAAGAATTGAGCTGGTCGAGTCTCTGCGCGTAGAAGAGCTTGTGCTGGCGCGCGCGTGCTCCGCGGGGGTCGAGGGCGCATGGGATACGCTCTTCGCACGTTTTCGCGCGCCAATTCACGCCACGGCTCTCCGGCTAACGCGGGATGAAGCAAGCGCGCGGGAACTTGCCGGCGAACTGACCGCCGATCTGTACGGAATCCCCAACCGCGAGGGCCGCAGAGTCTCGAAGCTGGACTACTATATGGGGCGCGGATCGCTGGAAGGCTGGCTGCGCACGGTGCTTGCACGCGAGCATATTGATCGCTGCCGCTCCTATAAGAATGAAGTGAGCATCGAGGAGCAGATTGAACAAGGGGCTTCGTTTGCGCAGCCTGCCAGGCCTATGACGACGGACACGGATGGTCGCGTCGGCCCGGCGATTGCCGACACCCTGGCCGAGCTCAAGACGGAAGAGCGATTTCTACTTGCGTCGTATTATCTTGATCAACGCACGCTGGCTGAGATTGGGCGGCAGATGGGAGTGCATGAATCGACCGTCAGCCGAAAGCTGGACAAGCTCACCGGCGTGCTGCGCAAGCGTGTGCGATGGCGGCTGCAATCGGCGGGAGTGGCGCCGCAGCTATGCGATGAGATTCTGCAGAATATGGATGTGCGCACAATCAATGTGGATGTAGCCGGGAATTTGAAGCAGGCCGGGAAATCAAAGCAAGAACGCTCGGCTGGACCGTTCTAACAAGTGGGATGCACTTTATGAGGCAAGGTGAACCCAATCCGCTGCAAAGGGAACTGGCGCGAGTCCCGCAGGCCGGGCCTCATCCCGATGCGGATCTGTTAACGGCATTGGCCGAGGGGTGGCTGCTGGAGCGCGAGCGCGAGGAGGTCTTTGCGCACCTTGCCGGTTGTGCGGATTGCCGCGAGGTGCTCAATGGGGCAATGGGAGCCGCAGAGATCCCGGTCGGTGAATTGAAGCCCTTCCTCATGGCGCGGCCCACCATTGCGCCGGGGCGCAGGTGGGTTCCATGGGCGAGCATCGCGGCGGCGATCGTCCTGGTGAGTACGGTTGGCCTTGTGTATCGACAGAGGATGGAGTGGAAGGGGCCAGCAAAAGCGGAGAACACGGAGGAGGCTTCGTCCACGAATCAGCCATTGCCTCCGGTTTCAGCCGAGCCTGGCCCAGGGACTCGCGCGAGCGCTGTCGAACCAGCAGCCAAGAAGTTAAAGAGTGCCGATTACTCTCAGGGAGCGACTCCAATGGCATCTGCCGTGGAGACCCCCGCAGAAGAGCTGAAGCAATCTGATGCGAGCGATCAGAGTGCGCAATTGGAGACAGCAGGTGCGCAGGCAACGAGGAAAGAATCCATTCCAGCCGCGCGGGACTCGCATGAAGCGTCCGCTCCAGCGCCGGCCGCCGCGCGTCAAGAGTCTGTCCCAACAACTCAGGCTGAGGTTCAGGCAGAGGCTCAGCCGCAGTCCGCTCCAGCATTCCTCGCCCTGGGGCCCGCTTTCGAGATGAACAATGCTTCGCGTCGCGCGCTGAACAAATCTTCGCTTGCTGCCATGGTAGCCCGCCCGAAATGGCGGATCGACAGCACCGGAGCGGCGGAACGTGCAATTGGCGCGGGCGCGTGGCAGAAGGTGCTTCCCGATGAGAGTGCAAAGATGCGGGTGGTCTTGGTCTTGAACGCAGACGTGTGGGTTGGCGGGGAGAACACACATCTCTATCTCTCGGTCGATAACGGAAACACGTGGAATGCGATAACCTTGCCGGCAAAGGGCGGCAGCGATCATGCCATCGTCCACATCAGCTTCAAGACGCAACAAACGGGCACTGTTGAAGCCGACGATGGAACGTCGTGGAGTACGACAGATGGTGGCGCCAGCTGGAAGTAGAGCGGTGATTGCGATGCGCCGAAACCGATCGAGCGGCCACACCTCGTTATCGATCGCCGCTGGTTACCTCGTACTCAACATGGAAGGGCTTCAAGGATTTGTTCAACGGAAGGTGGTCCTGCGCGATAACTTCGCGTGCTTGTGCCAAGCGCTCGGATGGCAGCGGGTGAGTGCGAAAGTAGCCATTGAGCCCATCGATGGCAAGCTGGCTGAGCGCTTCAGGTGGCGTCTCGGCGTGGGAGACATATTCGTCGTGCAAGTGAGTCCAGCGCTCCAGCAGGTTGACGGATCCCTGCGCTGAGTACCCTGCCGCATTGGCAATGCGAAGGCCTTCGCGATCGGCCTCGACCTCCTCATCTTTGCTGTAACCGGCCTGCCATAAAGAGATGGGGATCTGCGCAACCACTGCCAGGATATCGAGATTCAGGTTGTTCAATTGCGCATCGATCTGCACACGCTCTACTGCATGGTAATGATCGATGTGCTCGATCTCGTGGCCGAGGACGAAAGCAAGCTCGTCTTCGCTGGTCATCTGGTCGAGCAGTCCCTGGCCGACAAACACATGGCCGCCGGGCAACGCAAAGGCGTTGATCGTGTTCGAATCTGCAATGAGGTGAAAGCGGAAGGTGAGTTTGCGGTGGGCATGTGCGGCCACACGGTCGCCTACTTCGTTGAGATAGCGCTCCGTGGCTGCGTTCGCCGCAGTTTCGGGCGGCTCAGAGGAGGCATATTGCTGCGCTAGCTCATTGCCTATGCGTGTCTCTTCGTCGTCAGAGAGACGAGTGAGATGCATGGGAACACGTGTCAGATCGCGTTGCCAATCGGCGGCCGCATCCACAACCGCGTTCACGCTCACCTCGTCCTGGCGTTTGCGGTGCTGCGCNNGTCAAGGCGGCGCCGAGTGCAATGAAGGTGATGTAGCGGTCGCGCTCGTTGAGCTGCCAGGCGTCGTGAAGAATGATTTTAGACACGCAGACCAGCAACAGCAGGAGGCCTGTGATGCGATAGCTGCGCTGGCTTACCAGCAATCCAAGCACAATCACCATCACTCCTTCCACTCCCCAGGAGAGGGTGACCATACCCGGATGCATCTTGACGGCAATCACAAAGCTGATGAGAAGGATGGGCGCAAAGAAGAAGATTTGTTCGGGGTATTGGAGGCCGGTGTAGAGGCTGAGAAACGAGAGATTTGTGCGAGCGGCGTAGCGCTTGCGCAGCTTGAACGCGATGGGCAGCGCGGCAAACAACAGTGCGGAGGCAAGCGAGAGCACGAAGAAGTTGCCGCGCCAGCCACCCTGGCCGAAATAGCTGCCGCCGAATATGTTGTGCGCAAAACCGCGGGCTACAGTTCCGGCAGCCAGCAGTGCAGCCTGCTGGTGAAAGACTTCCTGGCCAAGAATCAGAGTGGCTGCGAGAAGCACAAGAGCCAGAGCCGCGAAGGCAACAACGATCCATTCGGCCGGTGTCTGAAAGTAAAGAATTGCGGCAACGGAACCGGTGCCGAAGTAAGCGATGAGATCGTTTGGTGACCAGCGGTAGGACTCCGACTTCTCTTTGCCCGATTGCAACTGTGCCCATACGAAGAAGTAGATGAGCGCCAGCGGAGCGACCGTGTAGATCCGCGGGCTCATGAGTTCGCCGGGAAGCGTTGCGGCGGTCAGATTGACAAAGAAGATACGGGCGAAGGCTGCCGCGAGAGCAACGTAGCTTTGAAGGCGAATCTGCCTTAGCTGACGCCAGGTTCCAATCTCGAAGAGCAATAAACCGAAGATCGCCAGGCCAGGGGCGACCGCAATCGGCTGAAGCTCACTCCACAGGAGCCACGCGGTAAGACTGGAAGCGACCCATGAGTAGGCGTGACGGGCCTCAGAGCCGCGTGTCGACAGCGGCATCCGCACCCAGATAGCCATCGCGTAGAGGACGCCGACGAGAATGGCCACAGTGATGAGACGCAGATCGATGCCATGCCATTTGTCGACTGAGTAGAGATTGAGCGTGACCGCGCGCAAAACCGCGAGCAGCGCAAGAACATGTGCCTGCCAGGGGAGTTCTTCAACATCGAAGATCCGATCGACCAATGCGAGCGAGAGAGCAAACGCAGCCCATATCGCCGTCAGCCATGGCTGGGGTGACTCATTCCAGGCGAGCGTGGTGAGTAAGGCGGTGGCTGCCCAGGTATGGACCCACGCGGCAGGACGTCGATACAGTGCATCCTTCAATGTGCAGAAGCGCGAGATGGCATACAGCGCGGCCGCGCAGCCAATGAACGGCAGGTAACGCTCCATCGCGCTCTGCGAAGAAGTGTTGACCGCGACTAACTGCATGGCAACCACTGCGGCCAACAAGTGTTCCTGATAGGCAAATTCGGCGAGCTTTGAGCGGCGGCCGATCAGTACGAGAACGACGGCGAGTGCCATCCAGGCCGGGGCGATGAGCATGGGCGGCAATTCCAGCCAGCCAAGAGCCGCAAGCAGGGCCGTACCCGCCCAGAGGGCGAGGGCGCGCACCGCCAGATGCAGACCGCCAAGAACGGAGAGCGCCCACGCGGTGAGGTAAAAGAAGGCAGCGAGGATGGAAAGGGTGGCCAGACGCAGCGGAATGTGATGCGGATAGGGATCAGAGAAGTGACAATTCCAGAACGCAGCGCGAATAACCACGACAACAAAGAGCGCCACGCAGTGCACGAGGAGATGCTTGCTGTTCAGGTACCGCGCACCGAGAGCAGCACCGAGCATAAGCACTGCCCAGCCGATCGCTGTCCAATCGCCAGTACATAGGCCCCAGACTCCGAGAAAAGCAGTGACGCAGCCCAGGTAGCATTGCGCCGTCACAAGCCACGCGTCGAGTTCCGCGAAGAGATTCTTCCACTTGAAACTGACGAAGAGCGCGTTGATATAGAACAGGACGCTCGCAGTCAGCAGCAAAGTGCCGTCCTTGAGAAGGAGTGCCTCAGAGGTCTGACGAAATTGGACCAGGTGTTGCGCTTCGTAGACGATCAGCAGTCCGGTAATGAATCCTGCCAGAAGTCCGAGGCGGCGGAAGAGGACTTCCAACTGAATAATCCCGGCAATGAGAAGAACTTCGGCGGCAATCATCCAGAAGAGTGCAATGTTGTTCCCGCTGAACTTGAAGGGGACCGCGGCAAAGATTAGCAGGGTGCCGATGACGGTGAGCAGAATGNNAGGCCACGCGGCGACGCCGAGTGACGGGCAACTGACCGAAGAAGAACTCCAGAGCTCCGAGCCCGAGCAAGGCATAGAAGGCCAGCTCAGGATGTGTAGCCTGAAACTTTAGGACCACGAGCAGCAGCATGGTGTTGAACAGGGCCGCAATTGTAGAGATGGTCTCGTCGCGCGGGGCGCGAATAGTGCGCGCGATATAAGAGACGCGGAAGATTAGCCAATAGAGGACCAGGATAATGGCGCTGGGCCAGAACTGCGGAAAGGGGTGACCCGCGACGCCGTCCGGAAAGAGCCTGTAGAGCCAGTAGAAATGGTTGGCATAACTGGCAAGGATGCCAAAGACCTCGAGTTCAAACCAACCCATGCGCAGGGCGAT
>PMXB01000126.1 GCA_003165935.1 Acidobacteriaceae bacterium
ATTCTGCCGTCAGTGCCATGGTGGCGAGGCCAACGAGTCCAACAACAGCACGGCATCAACAACGTTCTAATCCACTTGCATGAAAGGGGGAGGGGAAACAATCTCCCTCCCCCTCTTTTTTTGATTCAGGAAGGTCATCATGAAGTACAAGCTTTCAATCTGTGGGTTTCTTCTCCTCGCGATTGCAGCAGCCGGCGGCCAGGTTGCTTCCCACGCCCCCACGGTCTTCACTCAGCCGCCCGCCGCAAAGCCCTCCGCAACCCAGGCGCCGGAGAAGGCCAGGCCAGTAGCGCGCGTCAACGGCGCGGTATTGACCGATGCCGACCTGGTGCGTGAGGAATACGCNNATCCGGCGTTCCTTGCTGATTGAGGCTTTTCTGAAGATCGAGGTCGAGAACAAGGCCGCCGTCTCCGAGGCTGACGTCCGGGCCTACTACGATAAGAACCCGGCCCGCTTTCAACACCCGGAATCGTACACCTTCCAGACAATCTCCATTCTTCCGCCAGCCCACGCTACCGCGGACCAGTTGAAGGAAGCGCGCACCCGCGCCGACGCAGCGTTTCGCCAGGCAAAGGCCACAAAGACCGCTGAGGAGTTTGGCCTGTTGGCAGAGAAGCTCTCCGACGACGACTACCGCGTAATGATGGGACAGCACAAACCCCTACCCACCGACAAATTGGCGCCCCAGGTTTTGAAGGCTTTGCAGGCCATGAAGTCCGGCGATGTCAGCGACCTGATTCAGATCGATCAGGCCTACACCATTGTCCGGCTCGGGGAACACACAGTGGCTGGCAGAAGCAAGTTTGACGAAGTGAAAGCCCAACTCGAGAAGGAACTGCCTGAAACCCGGAAGAACCAGCTGCGCGCCGAGTTGGATAAGAAACTGCGGGAGAACGCAAAGGTCGAAGTGCTGTAAGGGGCTGCTCAAGCAGTCAGGACTCGTCGCTCATATCCCGGATGGGCGACGGATCTGCAGGGAAAGGTGCCATGGTGAAAGCCGTTCATGGCACAGGAACGATTGCATCGGCAGCAGTTTTGAGTTTTACAAATTTGGGGTCGGCATCACTTGAACACTTTTTCCCGAGTCACGTTGTTAGCGCAAGCCGGGCTTCTAATGCTGGCATTGCCCGCAGCTGCGCAAATTCGCACAGGGGAAGTCAGTTCAAGCCTGAACGGCGTGTTCTCGCCCGGATATACCGCGGACTTTGGGAATATGACCGGTTCAGATCACGGTTGGACGATCGGCGGCGTCGCTAACTACTCCGGTTCCTATCACAATCCCAACTTCCTATCGTTCAATGCCACCGCATACCTGAACCAATCGCGGGCCAACTCTGACTTCCAGTCCATATCCGACGCCAGCGGCGTCAATGCTGCCGCCACCATCTTTGGCGGCAGCAACTTCCCTGGGGCAGTCAGCTATTCCAAAGCGTTCAACAGCGAAGGAAGCTACGGTGTTCCAGGCCTCGCCAATTATGTCACGCATGGCAATAGCGACACGTTCGGCGTCAACTGGAGCGAGAACCTTCCCCACGCACCAAGTTTCTCCGCGGGTTACCAGAGGGGCACCAGCCAGTATTCGGTCTACGGAACAAACGATTCAGGAACAAACTCCTTCCATTCCCTGAATCTCCATTCGGGTTATACATGGGCGGGTTTTGGCATGGGCGCCTTCTATTCCTCGGGAGGCGGTAACTCGCTGATCCCGGAGATAGTCTCCGGCGTGCCGGCGTCGAAAGAAACTTCTGGCAGCAGCGGCGAGGGATTCAATGTCTCCCATTCATTGCCCTGGCAGGGCTCAGCGGCGGCGGGCTTCAACCGATCAACCTATGACAGCAAGTACCAGGGATCCGATTCAACCGGAACCATCGATCTGTCCAACGTAGTAGCCTCCATTCACCCGTTCGCCAAGGTCTCCTTCTCGGCCAGCGCCAGTTACTCTGACAATCTTGCCGGGCAGTTGGTTGAATCGGTCGTCTCCGCGGGTGGCACGGCTCCTTTCCTTAGCTCAAACGTTGAGTCAAACTCCCTGGACCTTATGGGCATTACATCCTTCGCGCCCGCGCCAAATGTTGAGGCCTCCGCTTATATTGAGCGGCGCAGCCAGAGCTATCTTGGAACGAACTATGGCGTGGACACGGTCGGGGGCAGCGCGACATATTCACATACTCTTCTCAATGGCAACTTCAATGCTTCGGTGAATGTCACCGACAACACTTCCGATCAATCCGGCGAAGATATCCTGGGCTTCTCTACCAACGAAAACTATTCCAACGAGATTCTGGGCTGGAAGGTATCAGGCTCGTTCGGCTATGCGCAGAACGTGCAGACCCTCCTGGTTACCTATATGAATTCGTACTTCAATTACAGGGGCAACGCCAGGCACCGCTGGGGAAAACTCAATGTGAGCATGGGAGGCGGCGCATCGAGGACTGCTCTTACCGCGCAAGCCGGCACAACCAACACCAGCGAGAGCTTCAGCGCCAGCGTCAGTTATACCCCCTGGTTCACCGTGAACGGCAACTACTCCAAAGCAAGCGGCCAGGCGCTGCTGACCGGCGCCGGCCTAGTACCGGTGCCGGTCCCATCACCTGTCCTTCCCTCTGGCCAGGTTAGNNCGCAAGCTGTATATCAACACTGGATTCTCGCATTTGGAACAAAGCTTCAGCGGCACCGGCACCACGCCGGCCGAATTATCCTCGTTCTACATTGGGGTGACGCGTTGGTTCAATTTCTTCTAGCAGGACGGCGGCGGCTTTGGCTCAGCGCGGCCACACTCCTGGCCGGCGCACCGCTGTTGTTGCCACCCTTGTGGGCATCGCAAAAGCCCAAGCCCCAGGCTGCCCCTCCGGAACAATGGGAGATGTCGCTCGAAGGCGGACGCTCGCTCAGTTGGGAGCGCAGCTTCAGTTCGGAATCCGAAGTGAAGCCAAATCGCGGCTTCTGGACCAAGCTCGTCGACGTGATCGCCGGCGCCCCCGACTTCCACTTCCTGGTGCGCCCTTACAGTGTTGCCACCGACTCCCACGGACGGATTCTTGTCACCGACCCAGGCGCTGAAGGCGTGCACATCTTCGACTTCACGCAACACAAGTACAAGTTCATCCAGCGAAAAGACAAGAAAGACTCCATGCACACGCCGCAATGCGTCGCCGTGGATGCCCAGGACAACATCTACGTCACCGATTCCGAATCGGGCACCATCCTTGTCTTCGATCCCAACGGAAAATTCCAGCGCGCCATCGGCAGCCTGAAGGGCGGCGAAGGCTATTTCAAACGCCCAACTGGAATTGCCGTGGACTCCGCGGCCCAGCGCATTTATGTCACCGATACGTTGCGCGACAAAGTCTTCGTCCTCGACATGCAAGGCGTCGTGTTGCAATCCATCGGCAAAACAGGCGACGGCCCGGGCGAATTCAATCTGCCAACCGAGCTGCGCCTCGACGGGCCAAACCTCATGGTGGTCGATGCAATGAACTTCCGGGTGCAGGTGTTTGACCGCTCCGGAGCTTTCCAGTACTCCGTTGGGAAGCTCGGCGACAGCCTTGGGTCCACGTTCCGGCCAAAGGGAATCGGCGTCGACTCGGAAGGCGATCTCTACTTGGTCGATGCATTGTGGGGCATGGTGCAGGTCTTCAATCGCGACGGCCAGTTGCTTTACAACTTCGGCGCGCGCGGCACCCATGCGGGAGAGTTTCAGTTGCCGGCAGGGTTGTTCATCGACCACGACGACAGAGTGTTTGTCGTGGATTCGTTCAACCGCCGGGTTCAGGTATTTCACTACGTTGGCTTGAAGCAGCCGGTCCAGGGAGGAACACGATGAAGTTCAGATTCCTTCTGGCCGCGCTGCTGATTCTCTTTATCGGAAGACCACTCGCCGCTCAAATCACCGGCGACGTGCTGGGCATGCATAGCCTCGGGCCGGGCAGCACTTCGCCCATCACCGGCGCGCGTCCTGACGCTTGCGCTTACTGCCACGCTCCGCACTTTGCGCCCACACGCGGGCTTTGGAACCAGAAACTCACGACGCAGACCTATACCACCTACACCAGCACCACTGAGACCAACAGCGGTCGGCAGCCAAGGCTGGGCAGCGACAGCAATCAATGCCTGAGTTGCCACGATGGCACCGTAGCCGTGGGAGACACTGTGGCCTATGGCCAGGTGACTACGCGCGGCTCCATGAACCCCCTCGATGTGTTCGGCAGCAACATGCAGTCGTCGCATCCTTTTAGCCTGATCGCGCCCCTGAAGGATAATGTCGACCTTGCTGCATCGCTGGTCGCGAACCACAAGACCGCCGACCCTACCGGAGCCGTCAAGCTCATTGGTGGAAATGTCGAGTGCACATCGTGTCACAACCCGCATGTGCAGGCTAAAGACCAGCTCAGCTTGAATTTCCTCGTGAAGGACAGTTCCAAGGGCCAGTTGTGCCTTGCCTGCCACGATCCCACTCGGCAAACGAGCGGCCAGGTCAATCCGCTTGCCGACTGGTCAACCAGCGCTCATGCCTTGTCCAGTGGCACGCTCTCTCCCAAGGCCATGCTCGGAAGTTATTCGACGGTAGGCGTCGATGCCTGCATCTCCTGCCATACGCCGCACAATGCCGGCGCGGGCGCCCGTCTGTTGCGCGGCCAAAATGAACAGGATTGCCTCGCCTGCCACAACGGCGGAGCCAGCGTCTCTCCCATGGCGGCCTATGCCAATTTGGCTCCCGAGTACGCTCAACCCAAGATAGGGCATCCATTCCCCACGTCGAACAATCCCCACGATGCTGCCGAGCCCACCCTGCTCAACAACAATCGTCACGCGACCTGCGTGGATTGCCACAGCGCACATGGCTCCCAGCAAGTAGGCGCCTTCCCAACTGCTCCGCTCATCCGCATCTCGCAGAAGGACGTTGCCGGCATCAATGCCGCCGATGGAGTCAGTGTGCTAACTCCGGCCATCAACCAATACGACAACTGCCTTCGCTGCCACGGCAGCAGCGCGGGCAAGCAGGTGCAACCTATCTATGGATACTTTCCCGTGCGGGCGGTATCGGCCGGCGATCCTCTCAACCTCATTCCGCAGTTTGCTGCCTCCGCTACTTCCAGCCATCCGGTGATGCACGCCCGCAGCAGCTCTCTTCCACAGCCCAGCCTGTTGCCCAACATGCTCAACCTCGACGGCGCAACACAGGGACGCGCCATGGGCACGCAGATCTTCTGCACCGATTGCCACAACAGCGACGACAATCGCGAGTTTGGCGGCACCGGCCCCAACGGTCCTCACGGATCGAAATGGACCCACATCCTCGAGCGCCGCTACGAATTCAGTCAGGCAGTCACTCCAGGTTCGCTGGTCACAAATCTCTTTCCCAATCCCGACATGAGCGTGAATGGCCCCTATGGCCTCTGCGCCAAGTGCCATGATCTGCCCCGGCAGATCATGAAAAACACCAGTTGGAACCAGCACAACAGCCATATCAACCAAGGCTTCAGTTGTTCCACATGCCATACGGCGCACGGTATGGGCGCTGCAAGCGGAACTATCACCGGTGAGCGCCTGGTCAACTTTGACATGAACGTCGTGACGCCGAATGGTGCCCTCCCCATCTCCTACAACCGGACCGCGAATACCTGCGTGATGATTTGCCACCAGGTCGCGCACAATCCCGATGGCACGGTAACTCAAGCCATCTTCCGCAGAGGACCGATCATAAGAAAATGAGCGCGGGTCCGGCTCAGCATTGCTTGCTCTCCTGGTCTGAAATCGTTCAGAACACAGTCCGGGCAGTGCTTCCATTCATCTCGTTTGACTTGTCTGCATGGCATTGACGGCAAAATTGAGCCGTCTGGTTTGACATAGGGTTGGTGTCGTTCGGGTTGTAAGGAGCACGCAGGAAAAACATCGTCGTGTAGCTTCCCGGCGGCAAGCCTGAGGTTGAGCCGCTGGTCACAGTCACAACGTTCATCACGTGCGGTTCATGGCAAGTGGTGCACATAACTACCGGAGTGTTGTTGTAGTTCGCCGGTTTAACAAAGAAGCCGTAGCTCGCGACAAACCGGCTCGAATGTTCTCCGGTCATCCGGACCTCACCGCGGCTGCCGATCGTGCAATCCCAGTTGCTCGTCCCATTGCTTGTCCCGCAACTGATCTTGGCGCTCAGCCCCGCGGGGTGGTCGTTGAGGTAGATTCCAGTGTTCGAACCGTCATTTCCCAGCAGCGTCGGGATGGCGTTGCTGGTTCCGTAGGTCGTTGGCACCGACTCATAGAGCCGGTTCTTCATCATCGCGCCCGACGCATAATTCCCGTCGTGGCAACTCAGGCAGGTGAGCATGCCGCTTACGTCCGGTGTGGTCGCCGACATGCTCGAAGGGAGAACTTCTACGAACTTGCCTCCGCCCGTTGTGATGGTCTTGCCATACAAACCGCTGGCGTCCTGGCCCCAGAGCATTGGACTGCCCGATCCAGCGTCGGAGCTTCTTGCGCTGCCGTTGCCCGATGCGCCGCTGTGCGGGGCATGGCACGCCGCGCAACCCCGGCCGGCAATAAAGTGTGCGCCCAGAATGTCACTCGAGGACGAAGTACTTTGCGCAAATGAACTTCCCGCGACGGAGAATGCGATCAGCGTGGCCAGCACATACCGTTTCATTCGATTGAGCACTCCCAGGGTGTGCTCATCTCATCGGATCAACTCCCTTCCACCGTGAACAGGAGTGTCGGCTTCAGTCACGCCTTGGTAACCAGGGCCGAAGAACCGAGACGCGAAATCTTGGCATCGTTGAAAGACGATCATTCCGCAGGGGCTGTTTCGTGATCTTCCTCCGCAATTTGCTCGATTTCGCGCCCTGAAGAACGGCATCCTGTGATCCAAATCACCGTCACAGGTTTGCACAGCAATTTCTAATTACCGCTGAGAATTCGTTTTCCTTCAGCCGCTTGACCGCGATCCACTTTGCCCGACTCTTCTCGCGTTCCGGCGACTTTTTCCAACGAACTTCCCTCGAAGGCCGTATGAGACAGCTCTTTTATCGCATCTGGTTGAACAAGACGGTTCCCAACCTGGCTGGCCACAAGCCGGGTATGCAGGCCTGCGTTTTTATAGTGCTGGTCGCGTTGTTTGCCTCCCGAGCAGGGGCGGCGGTTCATCCTGTCCCGCTCGACCCGAAGACCGACGCCGCCAAGTGCCTCGAATGTCACGACGACAAATCCAAGGGCAAGTCAGTACATTCCGCCATGGCCGCGGGATGTTTGGGCTGCCATGAAATCCGGGTCAATAAAGATGTAACGCGCGTCGTACTCATCACAGCCACTCCGTCCAACCTCTGCTTCACCTGCCATGCCGACAAGAAAGCAGCCGACATCAAGGGCACTGTGCATCCTCCAGCGGTGCGCGACTGTCTCACCTGCCACGATCCGCACTCCAGCGATAACAAGAATCAGCTCCTCAAGCCCGAATCCGGCGACCAGAAAGAGAATCTCTGTCTCAGTTGCCACAGCACGGGCTTGAATGTGCCGGAAAAGGGCAGCCGCCATGCCGCCCTCGATATGGGCTGCGACACCTGCCATGTGACCCACAAAACCGGCCCCGAGCCGACCATGGAGAACAAGTTTCATCTCACCAAGTCAGCTCCGGCACTGTGCCTCGATTGCCACGATGCCAAGGACGCTGACCTGCAGAAGGCGCATAATAACCAGCCCTTCGCGACAGCCAACTGCATGGAGTGCCATGATCCGCACCAGTCGGCGGCGCCCAAGCTCATGGTGAAGTTCCAGCATCCTCCGTTCGAGTCAAGAAGCTGCGACATGTGCCATGCGCCGGCAAAGGACGGGAAAGTCGTCCTGACGCAGCCCGACGCCAAGACTCTGTGCGTCACCTGCCATGACGACAAGCCCAAGCAGATCGAAGCAGCGAAGGTGCCCCATCCAGGCGCAATGGGAGACTGCACAGATTGCCACAGCCCCCACGCCAGCGCCCAGCCCGGCCTGCCGAAGACCGATGCCGTCACCATCTGCATTGGATGTCACACCGACATCGGCGACCTGGGCAAGAAGGCGGTACACCATCAGCCCGCATTTGTGCAGGGATGCGCAACCTGCCACACGCCCCACGGCGGCGACCTCGATCATCTGCTGCGCGCCAAGGGCAACGCCCTTTGCCTTGAGTGCCACGGTCCCGACTCCGCCCCGCAGCGGGATGATGCCGACCACCTTCTCACCATCTTCAACGGAACCGTGAAACTCCCCGAAGACTACTTCAGCAGAAACAAGGTCGCAATTCTGCCTCTGCGGTATGGACTGGGGCACCCGGTGGATTACCACCCTGTGTCGGACGTGATGGACCCCGCGAACCAATCAAAGGTGCTCACGCCGCTCAGTTGCCTCTCATGCCACCAGCCGCACGCATCGGCGCAACCCGATCTGCTGGTGAAAGACCAAACCAACAACATGGCGTTCTGCGACAGTTGCCACAAAAACAGAATGAACATGAAGCAAACGGTTGTGCCTGAAAAGTAACGGAGACTGCAATGGTTCATTTCCCCTTTAACTCGACGCGTTTTCGCAAGCTGCCGGCTGTTTTGCTGCTGCTCGTGCTCGCGCTGGCCTTGCCTCATTGTGCCCACGCCGACAAGAAGAAGAAAGTCGCCCCCGCCCCTGCGCCCGAAGTGGGTCCGCGTAAATTCCCATTCGACCCGACCAAGCTCGTCTGGCCCAGCCCCCCAAACATTGCGCGCGTGCATTGGGTAGATTACTTCGCCGGGGAGAAGGTGGATTACACACCTCCTGCCGACTCCAAGCCCAAGGCAAGCTGGATGGACCGCCTTGCCGGCACCCAGCCCCAGGATGAAAAGTACAATCCCAAGACCTTTCCTTTTCAGTTGATCGGCCCCTACGGCATCGCCATCGACTCCAAGGGCCTCGTCTACGTGGCCGATCAAAGAGTTGGCGCTGTCTTTATCTTCAACACTGAAAACCACGATACACAGCTCATCCGGAACGGGTATGAAGCTCACTTCGGCTGGATCAACGGCCTCGCCATCGACGACGACGACCGCCTCTTTGTCTCCGACGGCAAGATGAAACGCGTGATGGTCTTCAATCCCAAGCACGAAGTCGAAGGCCAGATTACCGAAGGTCTTGTCGATCCGGTCGGCCTGGCCATCGATACCGCGAATCGTTTCCTCTATGTTGTCGATACCCAGCAAGACCAGGTAATCGTCTATGACGCCGACTCACTCAAGCTGCTGCGCCGCATTGGTACCGGCGGCAAGAACCACTACCTCACCACTCCCGGCGACTTTGGCGCGCCGCAGGGTGTGGCGCTTGATGCCGATGGAAATGTCTACGTCACCGACACCCTGAACAACCGGGTCGAGATCTTCGATGCGGACGGAAACTTCATCAGTCTCTTTGGTAAGCACGGCGACGGGCCCGGATACCTTTCCCGCCCCAAAGGCATCGCGGTGGACGTCGATGGCCATATCTGGGTTGCCGACGAGATGGAAGACCGGCTCCAGGTCTTCGACAAGCAAGGCGATTTGCTCACGTATATCGGATCTGGCCACGGTGAGTTGCCCGGCCAGTTCAAAGCGCTGGTAGGCGTCGCCATCGACAAGAAAAACCGCGTCTTCACCACCGAGCAATACCCTGGACGCTTGCAGGAGTTTCGCTACGTCACCGATGGCGAGGCTGCTGCCGAAAAAGAAAAGCGTGGAGAAGAACAGGTAAAGGCCAGGGAGGCGCGCGTGAAGGGGACAGACCCGACGCCGTCAACAAAGCCCGCTGACGCGTCCCCCCAAGCGACACCGGACACAGCCGCCCCCAGGGACAGCGCACCACCCAAAGCGCAATAACACTGGCCTTGCACCGGCCAGCCCTTAGGGCCGCGACGCAAAATCAAGCAGATGAAGGTACGACTGATACACCTTCCCTGTCGCGCGCGTCATGCCGATCTCGCAGGTCCGGCTGCTTGAGTAGTAGCCGCTGTGCTCTGCTTCTGTGGCCTGCGCGGCCTCTGTCTGAGTGGCCGATGCCGTCAGCTCCTCAAACAGAAATCCCCGATCCCCGGCAAACGCGCAGCACCCTGCATCCCGCGGAACCACCACGTTCTCGCTGCACGCATTCGAAATCTTCACCAGCTTGGGCACGATCGCCATCTTCACCGCCGAGCACACCGGGTGCAGCGCAACCGAATGAACCTTGCGCTCGATCGGTAGTGTTGGCAGCAGCGCATCGTGCGCAAACTCCACCGAGTCCAGAATCCGCAGCTTGTCAAACTTCGCCTGGTTCTCTGGAGTCAGGTCTGGACGCGCGGTCCGCAATCCATACGTGCAGGGGCTTGTGTCCACCACCACCGGCAACTCCCCGCCATTCGACCAGCGAAAGAAATTGGCCACCGTGTGATTCACCGCCGATGCGTGCGCCGCCTCAAAGCCCTTCGACGAAAACGGCACGCCGCAGCAGCTCCCGCGCGTATCCTCGGGAACGCGCAACTTCACGCCGGCGCGATCCGCTACGTTCAGCAACGCCTGCATTGTCGAAGTCTCCTGCTGCTCGCCGGGCAGCGCGCCCATGATGCGCGATATGCACGCCGGAAAATACACGGCATCGGCCTGGGCAACTGCCCGCACCGGCACCGCGCC
>PMXB01000331.1 GCA_003165935.1 Acidobacteriaceae bacterium
ATGCTGGACGCGATCCTGCTTCCCATCGGCGAGGGCAACCGGATTCTTGCTCAGATATCGAGCGGGAAGATTGACGAGCTGATCGCGCAGACCTACAAGGGCGACCACGAGAAGATGAAGGTGGCGGTCAACAATGTTGCCACCGTGACTCAGGCACTTCAAAGGGAGTTGCTGCGTTTGACCGACGCCGCGAAGGACGGAAAGCTGAGTGAACGCGGCAAGCCAGAACAGTTCCAGGGCGCGTTTTCTGACATTGTGCGTGGTGTCAACGACATTCTGGAAGCGGTAATCGGGCCGCTGAACTTCTCCGCCAAATGCGTGGAGCTGATCAGCAAGGGAGACAACCCGCCGCAGATCACGGACACGTACCATGGTGACTTCAACCTGATCAAGAACAACCTGAATGCGCTTATCGTGGCCATGAACGAGATCACCTCGGCTGCCGAAGAGATCGCCAACGGCAATCTGACCGTGCAAATCCGGGAGCGCTCGCCGCAGGACAAGCTGATGCAGGCTCTCGCTTCGATGGTGAGCGGGTTGACGCAGACGGTCTCCGATATCCGCACGATTGCCGGGGAGGTGTCGGCCGCGAGCCAATCGATCTCGACGGCGTCGGTCCAGGTATCGAAGGGCGCCAGCGCGCAGGCGGCGGCTGCCGAGGAGGCTTCTTCGTCGATGGAGGAGATGGTCTCCAACATCAAGCAGAACGCCGATAACGCGCAGCAGACCGACAAGATCGCGAACAAGAGCGCCAAGGACGCGCAGGAGAGCGGCAAGTCGGTTCTCGAAGCGGTGGCCGCGATGAAAGAGATCGCCAACAAGATCTCGATCATCGAGGAGATCGCGCGGCAGACGAACCTGCTGGCGCTCAATGCGGCCATTGAGGCGGCGCGCGCCGGTGAGCACGGCAAGGGATTCGCCGTGGTTGCGGCTGAGGTGCGCAAGCTTGCCGAGCGCAGCCAGAAGGCGGCTGGAGAGATCAACCAACTTTCCGCAAACACGCTGAAGGTCTCGGAGAAGTCGGGCGAGATGCTGGACAAACTGGTGCCCGACATCCAGCGCACGGCGGAGCTGGTGCAGGAGATTACGGCCGCCAGCAAGGAGCAGGACACCGGCGCCGAACAGATCAACAAGGCGCTTCAGCAACTGGAGCAGGTGATCCAGCAGAACGCCTCGGCATCGGAGGAGATGGCTTCGACAACCGAGGAGCTAACCGGCCAGAGCGATCAACTGGTCAGCGCGCTCGCGTTCTTCCACACCGGAAACGAGGAAGGCGCAAGGGCGCGCAAGCCAGGGGGCGCAAAGGCGGCCAGGCCTGTGCAGGGCGCACCGGCGAGAGCGGTAAAACCGAATGGCCACGCCGGCGTGGCCGGCGCCAAGGCGGCAGCCGGAGTGAATCTTCGGCTCAAAGACAAACACGACGACCTTGACGGGGAGTTCGAACGGTACTGACCGGTTGGGCGCGGCCCGCATGCAGGCCGCGCCCTGTCTTCAGGATGAGAAAGGAGTTGCACAATGAGCGTGAACGAAATCACGGAGACACGGCAGTATCTCACTTTCAAACTTGGCAACGAGGTGTTCGCTACCGACGTGGCCAAGGTGCGCGAGGTCCTCGACCTCACAACCGTTACCGCCATCCCTCGCACGCCTGACTTTCTGGCGGGAGTGATCAACCTGCGCGGCAGCGTGGTGCCGGTCGTCGATCTGCGCCTTTGCTTCGAGATGTCGAAGACCGAGAGCACGCGCAACACCTGCATTGTTGTGGTCGAGGTGCTGCTCGAAGGCGAGTCCACCATCATTGGAGCACTGGCCGACTCGGTGGAAGAGGTGATTGACCTCGAGCCCGATCAGATTCAGCCGGCGCCGCGCATCGGCACCCAGATCCGCACGGATTTCATCAAGGGAATGGGCAAGCGCGACACCCAGTTCATCATGATCCTGGATATCGATCGAGTCTTCTCGGCCGAAGAGCTGAGCACTGTTCGCACCCAGGATTCAGTTCCCATGGCCATGGAAGTTGCGGCATGACAAGGAAGCGGGGCGTTCTGTCGCGCTCCGCTTCTGTCAGATTTCGTTCCCTGTGGAGCTGCGCGTCTTGTGGCTGTTCTGCGCGTCTTGCCGCTGCCGTTCTGGGAGGCCTCCGTGCCAGCAGTTGACGATGCATTGCCCGAGATCTACGTGCTGCCCGGAGAGTCTCACCTCGTCGCTCAGCCGGCGGTGATTCGAACGGTGCTGGGCTCGTGCGTCGGCGTCACCATATGGGCGCCGCGGATCGGGGTCTCGGCGCTCTGTCATCCTATGCTGCCCAGTGTGCCCCGCGAAGGCCGGATTGAGGCGTCGCAAGGCCGCCGGTATGTCGACTACGCCATCCGCGAGCTTGGGCGCAGGTTTGACGCCCTCGGCGCATTGCGCGGCGAGGTTGAGGTGAAGTTGTTTGGAGGCGCAGATGTGCTGGTAGTCTCTGCCAACGACTCGCGCCCTACCATCGGCCGGATGAACAGCGAGGTTGCTCTCGAGGTTCTGCGTGCGGAGGGGTTCACGGTGGCTGCCTCCAGTCTTGGTGGAGACTGCGGCGTTCACATCAGCTTCAACACCAGCACGGGCGAGGTTCGCCTGAGGAGGCTGTGTCTTTAGAGCGAGAGTCCCGCTCGTTCAACGGGCAGGGAACCTGGCTGGCAGGAAAGGATTCGATCGTGAGCAAGCCCACGGTTCGCGTGTTGATTGTCGACGATTCGGCGGTGGTTCGCCAGACGCTGAGCGAAGTTCTATCTTCCGACCCGGAGATCGAGGTCATCGCGACCGCCGGCGATCCGTTCGTTGCCGCGGACCGCATTGCGGCTGAAACGCCGGATGTGATTACCCTCGACATCGAGATGCCGAGGATGGACGGCCTGACATTCCTCAAGAAGATCATGGCTCAGCATCCCATCCCGGTCGTGATCTGCTCGAGCCTTGCCGTGGAAGGGGCGCAGAGCACCTTTCGCGCACTGGAGTATGGCGCGGTCGACATCATCGCCAAGCCACGCATGGGCACGCGCCAGTTTCTTGAGGAGTCGCGCGTGCAACTCTGCGAGGCTGTGAAAGCCGCGGCCCAGGCGCGCCCGCGCGCCCTCGGTCCCAGCCACACGGTTGAGCCCAAGCTCACCGCCGACGCGATTCTTCCCGCCGCTACACACGCCATGGCTGAAACCACAGAGAAGGTCGTCGTCATCGGGGCTTCCACCGGTGGCACTGAGGCCCTGAAGACTCTGCTCGAAGCGCTTCCGCCTGACACACCCGGCATCGTCATTGTGCAGCATATGCCGGAGCTGTTCACCCGCGCCTTCGCCAACCGGCTCGACGGCCTCTGCGCCATTACCGTGAAGGAGGCTGAGTCAAACGACACCGTCATACGCGGGCGCGCGCTCATCGCCCCCGGCAACCACCATTTGCTGCTCAAGCGTTCCGGAGCCCGCTACTATGTCGAGATCAAGGATGGGCCGCTGGTCTGCCGCCATCGTCCGTCGGTGGATGTGCTGTTTCGCTCTGCCGCTCGCTACGCCGGCCGCAACGCCGTTGGCGTGATCCTGACGGGCATGGGGGACGACGGCGCTCGCGGCATGCTGGAGATGAAGCAGGCGGGAGCCCACACCATTGCCCAGGACGAGGAAACCTGTGTGGTCTACGGCATGCCCAAGGAGGCCGTCAAGTTCGGCGGCGTCGACTGTGTGCTTCCTTTGCAGTCAATTTCCGGGGTAATTCTGTAGCGACTCGTTTCCGGCGCTGCGCGCTCAGGCCTGCAACTTTGCAGTTTCCTGGGCCCGAGCAGCGGCAGGAGCGCCCTCCAGACTCACATCCTTGAACACATAGAACTCGCGATCGCCGGCTGCCGTCTCCACACCGAATCGGTTCAATAAGAGCCCCGTCTTCCACCGGCTGGCCTGCATCTCGGCGAACGGAATGCGATGCACGCGGTTCACGAACCACCTCCGCGTGACAAACGCGAGGCCGTCGTCGGTGACAACGAGATAGCCAACGGAGTTGCCAAGCCCGCGGATCTTCTTTGTGGCCGCCGCTCGCACGCCTTGAGGGGGAGCTTCGAGCTTGAGAGCCTTTTCCACCCTCCGCGCGTGCTTCTCGGGGATCGGGCGTGCGCTGCGTGCCAGCCCGTGCAGCGCATCGTGTGCGCCAGCGCCAAGGCCGGAGAGCGCAAGCGGAGTCTCATCATGGGCATCGGCTACATCGCTTCCGAACCAGCTACCGAGCAAGGCGCCAAGTGCTGCCAACTGCAACCGCACTGCGCGAAAGATCTTTGGCGCGAGCCACAGGAACAGGAACAGGAAGACTGCGACCAGCCCCAGCGCCACCTCGGGATGCTTGAGCGATACCCACATCCCGGCGGGAATCAGGGCGTCTTCAAACAAGCTCAATCCAATGTTCGAGAACGGCTCAGGGCTGTGATTTACCGCCAGTCGCGTTGCCGCTTTCGAGCTGTTGCTAGCCAGCGCAATGCCGCCGCAAATCACGATCAGCACGGCCTTCACCACAGGGTCGAAGTGTCCGAAGGCTGCCGCAGCCAGCACCGCTGCTCCGATGGGGCGGATGAAGGTGTGGAAAGAGTCCCAAAGGCTGTCGAGCCAGGGAATCTTGTCGGCCGCGAACTCCACCAGGCACGCCAGGCCTGAGGCGATCAGGACTGCCGGATGGGCGAGCACCATCAGTTCAGCGCTGCCGGCGCCGGGATGAAACCACCCCAGCCGGATGGCCAGCCCCAGGAGAAACACCGTCGCGTAGAGCCGAATTCCGGCCAGGAATCCAAGCCCCAGTGTCGAACCGATCAGAGCCAACTGTTCCACGCGAACTCCTTCGATGTTGCGGTTCCGACAGTATATCGGCTGATTGGCGATCCGGGCACGCGGCACCGCGGCAGTCCCATTTTGAAATGGATGCCGGTTTGTAAAGTTCGCTCGAGGGCCGCAACGAATTTGGCGCGATTCAATGTAAAAACTATGAGACTCCGTGCAAGAATGATCAGACCAGCGATCTGCGGTCCTGCGCGCCAGTCACCGATTTAACAAAACTTCCCCCGTGCAGAACCTTCCCGTCGCAATCCGAGGAGGTCACAAAATGGGAGATAAGAAGAAGAAAAAAGCGGTCCCAGTGAATGGGAAGGCTCCGCTCGTTAACGGCAAGGATCACGCGCCGGTTACTCCACATCCTGCTGAAATCCCCACATTGCGCATCGGCAAAGACTGCGACTACGAGAAAGAACTCAGTCGCCTTCAAGTGGAGCTGGTGAAGCTCCATGAGTGGATTCGGCACGAACACTTGAAGGTTGTGGTGCTGTTTGAGGGCCGCGATGCAGCCGGGAAGGGTGGCGCCATCAAGCGAATTACCGAATCGCTTAATCCTCGCATTTGTAAGGTGGTTGCGCTCGGGACGCCGACTGAACGAGAGAAGACGCAGTGGTACTTCCAGCGGTACGTGCCTCATCTGCCCGCTGCCGGCGAAATGGTGCTCTTCGATCGGAGCTGGTATAACCGCGCCGGTGTTGAGCGGGTGATGGGCTTTTGCACCGAGGCCCAGTACACGGAGTTCCTGCAGACCTGCCCTGAGTTCGAGCGCATGCTGGTTCGCTCCGGCATCATTCTCATCAAATACTGGTTCTCAGTCTCTGACGCCGAGCAGGAAATCCGCTTTCAGGAGCGCATGAGCAACCCCACCAAACGGTGGAAGATCAGCCCGATGGATCTGGAGTCGCGCAAGCACTGGGCGGACTATTCACGCGCCAAAGACGATATGTTCAACCACACTGACCACAAGCAGGCGCCGTGGTTCGTGGTCAACGCCGAAGACAAAAAAGCCGCTCGCTTGAACGTGATTCGCCATCTTCTTTCCAAAGTCCCGTACAAAGATCTCACGCCCGATCCTATTGAGCTTCCACCGATCGTGAAGAAAGAATACGTGCGCCCTCCTTACCAGGAGCAGCACTTTATTCCTGTTGTTTATCGCTAGGTCCGTGACCGCTTGAAGTTGTTCCAACGATGGGTGCCCCACCCTCGCGACGCTCTTGTTTTTGTCGCCAGGGTGGGAGGCGCAGAATCAAACGATCAAAGAACTAGTGCGGATTTCCGCAATGCGTCCCGTGCTGAAGGGCCGGCTTTGAGTTGGGGCAGCGGAATTCCGTTCCCTCACCGCTGTCCTCTGTCGCCTGCATTCTGTAATCTGTCTCCAGCCCATGCGATCCATCCTCACCCGCCTCGTCCTCACCATTCCGGTCGTCTGGCTGGTGGTGTCGCTGGTCTTCGTGCTGATTCACCTGCTCCCCGGCGACCCCATCCTGCAGATGCTCGGGGATGGCGCCGCACCAGCCGACATCGACGCGCTGCGCCATCAGTACCATCTTGACGAGTCGCTCTCGCAGCAATATTTGCACTACTGGGCTGCGGTGCTGCATGGCAACCTGGGCATGTCGATCCGGCTGCACGATTCCGTTGGTCATCTCATCGCCATGCGTTACCCGTATACGCTTGCCCTCACCATGACAGCCCTCGGTCTGGGCCTTGCTCTGTCGCTCCCCGCAGGGATACTCGCCGCCGTGCGCCGTGGCCGGTTTCTCGATCAGGCGCTCTCCGTCGTGAGCCTCTTCGGGCTTTCGGTTCCAGGCCTCGCCCTCGGCCCGATCCTCATTCTGGTCTTCTCCATTGAACTCGGCTGGCTGCCCGTCTCGGGCGCCAGCTCTTCGGGAACAGGCTCCATCGAGTGGCCGTACCTGGTGCTTCCCTCCATCGCCATGGGAGCTTCTCTCGCCGCCATTCTCACGCGTATGATCCGCACCGCGATGCTTGAGGAGCTAGGCCAGGATTACATTCGCACCGCACGCGCCAAGGGACTCACCGAGTTTGCCGTAGTTTGCCGTCACGCGCTGCCCAACGCGCTGGTTCCCATCGTCACTGTCGTCGGCCTGCAATTTGGCGCACTGCTCGCCGGAGCCATCGTCACGGAAACCATCTTCAGTTGGCCGGGAATTGGCCGACTCACTGTCAGCGCCATCTCCAACCGCGACTATGCGCTGGTGCAGGGTTGCCTGCTGTGGATTGGGTTGACGTATGTGCTCGTGAACCTGCTCACGGATGTTGTCTATCGGTGGGTGAATCCACGGATGCGGGGGTAATCGGTTGCCGGGGTGCGCGGGCCGGCTGAATGTCCGGATCGATGACCCGCCAACCGCAATTCCCGTCCGCGGCCATCATCCCCCACCCACCAGGGTGTCATCCATCCCCTACCCACCAGGGTGTCATCCTGAACGGAGTGAAGGATCTGCGGTTGCCTTTGAGATCTTCAAATTGGCGCTACTTCCGGATTGGCGACGAACCGCCCGCGACGAGGAGTATTTGACTCATTATAATGAGTCAAATACACTCATCGCATGGCTAAGAGGCTGCAGGTCATCGTTCAGGACCCCGAATATCGCGACATCCAGCGGGCGGCGCGTTTGCGGCGCGTGTCCATTGCCGAATGGGTGCGGCAGGCACTTGTGCAGGCCCGCAGGAGCGAGCCTGGCCGCGAGGTTGCGTCCAAGCTCGACGTCATTCGAGCGGCGGCACGCATGGATTTCCCCACGGCCGATATCGATCGTATGCTCGAAGAGATCGAACATGGTTACGGATCGGGCGTGCAACCGTGATCTTTGTCGACTCCAACATTCCCATGTATCTGGTGGGCGCCCCCCATCCTCATAAAACCGATTCCAAGCGTTGGCTGGAAGAATTGGTAAACGGTCGAGAACGGTTGGTGACCGACGCGGAAGTGCTGCAGGAAATACTTCACCGCTATGTGTCGATTGAGCGGCCGGATGCGATTCAGCCGGCGTTCAATGCTTTGCTGGGAGTCGTCGATGAAGTATTTTCGGTGGATCAGGCGGCAGTCGAGCGAGCCAGGGGGATCGTGCTGGGTCAGAAAGGCCTCTCGGCGCGAGACGCAGTACACCTCGCCATAATGCAGATCCAGGGGATCAATAGAATTCTGAGTTTCGATCGAGGATTCGACGGTTTCGCGGGGATCACTCGGTTGTCTTGAGGCCCGAACGTGTCGATAAGAGCGGCGAAGAAACCGCATAGGGAAGAGTAGGCGACTATCCTCCCGGACTGAGCCATTGCCATAGAATGGTCCGAATGACTGAGGAAATTCATGAACACTCCTGAGAGCATGAAAGCCGAGCTTGCCGCTTGGAACGACGGCGCTGGAATCGACCTCGAAAGTTGGATCAGCTGCGAAGGAAGGTTCTCACTCGCCGTTGGCTACGCATCTATCTTCTGGCCCGCGTTCACTTTGATTGAGGGCTACATCTTGCCACAAGGAGTCTCCGAAGGTTCTCTCCATAGCTGGGAACAGAATGGGAGGAGCCGACAATCGATCGAATGGGTTATGAACCACGTTCACATCGCTGACATCCATCCTCGTAATTGCGGGGACATCTCGATCGACAAGTTGCTCGTTATCGGTAATGTACTCAAGGAAATATACGAGGCTAAACTTCAATGGCAATTCCCGGACCGTCCGTGTTCGGTTGAACTCTTTATTCCGGACGATCCCGATGATCTAACGGAGTATCAGCTCTCCTTTTGGCAAAAGTGCCACGAAGCTCCCGAATAACCGCCAATCCGGAAGCAACTCCGGTTAAGCAGGGCAGAGCGGCACAATCTGCGCCGCCAACTCGCCGTCCGCGCCCACGGTCAGCATCCCGACTGTGATCGGCAACTCGAACCGTCGCGGCCCGCAGGAGCCGGGATTGAAGTACAGCACGCCTTTTTTCTTGTAGATAGTTGGCTTGTGGGTGTGGCCAAAGAGCACCGCCGCGAACTTGCCTGCCGCCGGATCAAGGCGCAGCGTATTCAGGTCGTGCAGCATGTAGATGTATTGGGCGTTGCCTTCGGGATTGTGGGCAAGGTAGACCTCGGTCTCAGGCAGCCTGGCGCATGCGCCTTCGCGATCGATGTTGCCGCGAATCGCTGTAACCGGGGCAATCTCCTCCAAAGCTCTAAGCACCGAAGGTTTGCCCACGTCGCCGAGGTGCAGAATGTGATCCACCCCCGCGAGTGCGGGAGCGACCTCCGGGCGGAGTAGTCCGTGGGTGTCGCTGATGACGCCGATTCTCATGGCAATTGGCCTCGCCTTCCAGAAAAGCAACCGCAGGTCCTTCCACTCAGTAGAACGCAGAGAGCCTGCACAGTTTTGAAAGGGCACGACTTCAGTCGTGCCGAAATGGGGCGCCAAAACCGCTGGGCTTCAGCCCCTGTGGGATGTCTCTGTCCCTTCGCCCAGAATGCATTCTGTCTTTCAACAAGCTCCCGGAGACACAAGGATGGCAGTAGTCAGGATCGGCTTATCTTGGCGCTGCGGGTGGTGCGGGGAGCCTTGTAAGTCAGGCTGGCATGGTTGGGGCTCGGGTGTTTGACCTTGGAGGGGCGGCCGCTTTCGCGGATGCGCCGGTCCGCTTCTTGCCAACTGGGGAGTGAAGACTCGGGCTGGGTCCAGTGGGTGACGGAGGCTTCGTCGCACCAATGGATGAGATGAGTCATGGCGGCCTTGTGTGCGCCGGAGATCATGAACTGGCGCATGCTTTCTTCGCTGTCCCAGGCGGTCATGGTCCAGAAGGTGAAGTGTTTGTCGGGGAGGA
>PMXB01000025.1 GCA_003165935.1 Acidobacteriaceae bacterium
GGATCGCGGCTACATCGATTTCCGGCGTCTATTTGTGTTCACGCTTAGTTAGCGCAGCCTTCTTTGTCGTGCGCAGCAAATCGAATGTTTTGCTCCAACGGCGCTACTCCCACGCGGTCGATAAGAGCACCGGCATTCGCTCCGATCAGACCGTCATCCTCACCTCCGTCGAATCGGCCTCGGCGTATCCCGATGCACTGCGGCGCGTGAGTTACTTCGATNNAGCGTTGACCTGGATTCCAATTTTACCGAAAACGCCAACCAACTGATTCTCTTCGACTTTTAACCGGACAGCAGTGAGTTCTTTTAATGGTGGACTGTCCGCGATGGTGCTGGCAGAGACAATCGATATGGTCTTCTCGCAATATGGCATTTCGAATGCACGAGCCTCGCGCGGGACGACTTGCCATGCACGCTAGTCCGTTCGGAGACCCCCGGCTGTGCCGGGGAGGCAGTAAAGGTTTGACATTTTCGGGAGTGCGCTTCAGCCTAGTCGCTGTTAAGTGCCATGAATCGTGCGCCACTCCGCACTCTTGTTTTTGACTTTCCGGTTGTGATCAGACCCCTTTGAGGGGCGCAACCGTAAGGCCTCGGCTTTGCCGGAGGATACTTACTCATCTAGCGTGTGGCCGAATGAATGGCCGACACCCAAACCTACGGATGTCGGTCACTGCGGAGCCGCACAATTTCAGCTACGGCGTGATTTCCCAGAATGTGGCTCCGGGCCGTTCCTGGCCAATTCGTTGCCAGATCCGTTGTGCCGTGTGCCGCTGCTTGCGCGGTGCTTGCTGGTCCGCCTGCAGGATCGCGTCGATAAACTCCTTCACCGGTTCCAACTGCGGCTGCCGCCGTACCGGCGGCTTGCGTTAGGAACGCAGGAATGTGCTGAGACCTATGTGGTTGGCCCTGCGCGAAAAGAATCCACCGCCCCACTGTCACCCAAGTGCCAGGTTTATTTCGTTGACATTTCCCTCGCTCTATACTATTTTACTCTAGGCATAGAACAAACGCGTTTCACGAAGCCAGATGAAAAATACCATTCAACGAGATCTTTTCCCGGGGGCGCTTGAGATGATGATCCTGCGCACCCTCAAGCGGCGGCCGCTCCACGGTTACGCTCTGGCGCAACATATCAAACAAACCTCCAACGACGTGCTGCAGATTGAGGAGGGATCGCTCTATCCGGCTCTGCAGCGGATGCTCAAAGCCGGATGGCTGAAAGCGGAGTGGGGGATTTCTTCGACCAACCGTCGAATTCGCATCTACACCCTGACACCGCTAGGCGCCAAGCACCTTGAACGCGAGGTCTCCAGCTTTGAGCGAATGCTGGAAGGAATCAGGCGCGTGTTATCGCCCGTCAAGCCATGAACTGGATCACCCAGCTATTCCGGCGTCGCCAGATGTGCGACGACCTCTCCGAAGAGATTAGTGAGCATCTCGAAGAGAAGGCCGAAGAACTGATGGCAGCCGGAATGTCGCGCGAGGAGGCCTGGGCCGCCGCACATCGCCAGTTTGGCGATGTGACCCAGGTCGAGGAATTCAGCCGGGAGGCGTGGCAATGGCCGGCGATTGAAACGGTATTCGTTGACGCCCGATTCGGCTTGCGGATGCTGCGCAAGAACCCCGGCTTCACCGCAGTCGTCATTCTCACCTTGGCCATCGGCATCGGAGCCAACACCGCCATCTTCTCTGTGATCAACGCCGTGCTGCTGCGGCCGTTTTCGTACCCGCACCCGGAGCGCCTGGTCACGCTCTCAGAACGAGCTCCGGGATTGCCGCTGATATACATCGCCATGGCGAATCTGGAGGATTGGCGATCGCAGAACACGGTGTTCGAGGGCCTGGAAGGATTCCGCGAAACCGACGTCGCGTTCACCGGACACGGCGATCCGCAGCATCTGGCCATACGACAGGTCTCGGCTGGATTTTTCCCTCTGTTGGGGGTTAAACCGATTCTGGGGCGTCCTATCTCGGCACAGGATGACAAGGCGAACGCCAAACCGGTAGTGCTGTTGGGCGATTCGTTCTGGGCGCGGGAGTTCGGACGCGACCCCGGCATTCTGCACAAGCAATTAGTCTTCAATGGCGAGGCCTACACCGTCATTGGCGTCATCCCCAGCAGCCGTTGCCATTTGACCTGGCGTAAGACCGATGCGTTCACGCCCCTAGGGCTGGTGGAGAACGCAATTGGCGGCCCTATGCACCACGATACTCATAGCGGGATCTGGGCTTACGCTCGTCTGAAGTCCGGCGTCACCATAGAGCAGGCGCGTGCGGAGATGGCGCGCATTGCGGAGCAGCTAGAAAAGCAATATCCGAAAACCAACCTGGGGCAACGCGTCAATGTGGCGCCGCTGCTCCAGCGCATGGTTAGGGANNCGGTGGTGCGGCGGCGCGAGATTGCGGTTCGCAGTGCGCTGGGCGCGGGAGCAGCCCGCCTGGCTCGCCAGCAATTGTGCGAGAGCATTCTGCTGGCCCTCATCGGTGGCGCCGTCGGGCTTCTGGTCGCCTATGCAGCCACCGCCGCTCTCGGACATCTGGCAACGTCCACCCTCCCCCGAATCGAGGAAGTTTCCATTGATAAACCCGTCCTGCTTTTCACCTTGGGCGTATCGCTGTTTACCGGAATTGTTTTCGGTGTTTTTCCGGCGCTGATGGCGCTTCGCATCGACCCCAATGAAGTGCTGAAGGATGCCAGTCACGGCTCGCGCGCCGGCCTTACGCGCGTGGGTATGCGCAGCGCTCTCGCGGCGGGCGAACTGGCCCTGTCGCTGGTGCTGCTGGTGGGCGCTGGACTCACTATCAAGAGCCTCTTTCACGTCCTGCAGGCTGATGTCGGCTTTCAGGCAAATGGCGTGCTCACCGCTTCCTTGCTGGACACCAAATTCAAGAACGAGGCCCAACGGCGTCACTTCGTGGAGCAATTTGTGGAGAAGCTGGCTGCTCTGCCGGGAGTGAAGGCGGCCGGGATCCAAAGTCCGTTGCTCGGCGGAGCGCAAACCGATATTCGCGTCGAAGGCCGTCCCCAGCCCGAGCCGGGAGCTGAACCTTACGTCGAAATCTCGGGCGTGACGCCGGGTGCGCTGGAGGCCCTGAGTATCAAACTCGCGGCCGGACGTTATTTCAATGCTCATGACAAGGAAAACGCCCAGCCCGTATGCATCATCGATGACAGCCTGGCCCAGCAATATTGGCCAGGAGAAAGCGCTCTCGGCAAACGCATTGATCCCGACATGGCGACGTCGCTGGGTGTCAGGCGTTCCTGGAGAACCGTCGTAGGCGTAGTTCATCGCATAAAGAACTATGGAGCAGGTAAGCCGTCGCTGCCCGGTGTCTACCTTCCTTACGCCCAGTATGCGCGGCGCGGCGGAGCTCTGGTGGTCCTTTCCGACCTGGAGCAGAGTTCGCTGGAGCCTATGGTGCATGAAGTCCTGTACTCCCTCGATCCGGACTTGCCGCTCTATGACGTGAGTCCGCTGGCAGAGGCGTTCGATATCTATATCGCTCCGCAAAGGCTCGCGGCGGTGCTGCTGGGAATTCTTGCGGGGATTGCGTTATTGCTCGCCGCGGTGGGTACCTATGGCGTTATGGCGTACATGGTGGCGGGACGCACGCCGGAGATTGGCGTTCGCCGGGCGCTGGGAGCAAAGCCGGCGGACGTTCTGCGATTGGTGCTAGGTCATGGGATGAGGGTTGCCCTGGCGGGTTTACTGGCCGGCATTCTCGTTTCGCTCGGCTTGGGGGGCGCCGTCAGCCCCATGCTGTTCGGCGTGAAGGCGAGCGATCCCATGACCTTCGCCAGCGTCGGCGCCTTGTTGATGGCTGTGGCTGTGGCGGCCTGCTGCATCCCGGCGCGCAGGGCGATGGGCTTGGACCCGATTGAAGCGGTGCGCCATGAATGAAGAGTCTTGCAGGTGGTAGGGAAGCTGTGGCCGATTTGAACTTGCTACTACTTATCGGCTAGAAGCAGCAACCTTTGTAGCCAAAATTTAGGAGGGGTGGCCAGTATGCTTCGCAAACGATTGGAAGTACTGCTTTCGCAGACAGCAGTTGCTGCGATGTCTTTAATCCTTGTGCTTGGGCTAGCTACCTTTACGGCAAGTGCCCAATCCTACTCTGTTGTCTACAACTTCACTGGGGGACAGGATGGAGCTCTCCCCAAAGCGGGAGTAACTCTAGACCAGGCGGGAAATCTCTACGGAACAACAGCGGCAGGCGCGAGCTTCTCGGGCAACTGCAATATTCTCGGAGGCTGTGGCACGGTCTTCGAGCTAAAGCATTCGATCTCCGGATGGCTGTTTAACCCGCTATACACCTTCCAGTTCAGCGATGGAGCATCGCCCTGGTCCAGAGTAGTCTTCGGTCCAGATGGCCTGCTTTATGGAACAACTGCATACGGAGGAAATTCGAATCATTGTCGGTTTGGCTGCGGATTGGTTTTCAGCCTGCGACCTCCTGCAACCGTTTGTAAGAGTGCGCTGTGCCCGTGGACGCAAGGGCCAGTGTACAAGTTCACGGGAGGCATCGATGGCTATTATCCCGGATTTGGGGACGTAGCTTTCGATCAGAGCGGGAACCTCTACGACACAAACCCGGCCGACGTCGGGGGTGTCGTTTTCGAACTTTCACCCTCGGGTAACGGCTGGAGCTTTAGTGCTCTGTACTACTTTCAATACCCGCAGGCGCCGTACTACAGCTCACCAGCGGCAGGCGTGATCATCGACCCTGCGGGTAATCTGTACGGCGCGGCACAGTCTGGCGGCGCGTACAACGGCGGCGCGGCCTACGAACTGACGCCGTCCAGCCCCACCTGGACCTTTACCGATCTTCACGACAACATGGGTGGAAGCGACGGCGGCCTGATGCGCGACTCAGCCGGCAACCTCTATGGCACCACGCTTACTGGGGGCGACAACGGTGGGGGCACGGTCTACGAGCTATCGCCCTCCAATGGCGGATGGACGTTTACTACTCTCTACAATTTCTCGGGCAATGGCGGCTCTTTCGCTGTCCTAATCATGGATGCGGCCGGTAATTTGTATGGAACGACAATCGGGGATGGAGCTTATGGACAGGGCAACGTCTTCAAGCTGACTCCCTCCAACGGTAGCTGGATCTACACCTCGCTCCATGACTTCACCGGCGGCAGCGATGGAAGCCA
>PMXB01000108.1 GCA_003165935.1 Acidobacteriaceae bacterium
TTCTCCAGACCTCCTACAGAGCAAGGGAGTTCTTATGACGCAATCATTTCGAGATCTGGTGGTGTGGCAGCGGGCAATGCAGTTAACGGTAGCGATTTACAAACTGACGCAAGGCTTTCCACGTGAGGAACAATTCGGCTTGACCAGCCAAATCCGGCGGTCGGTGGTGTCAATCCCCAGCAATATTGCCGAAGGGCAGGGGAGAACGACCGCAGGCGAGTTCAAACAGTTCCTCGGTATTGCGCGCGGTTCGACATGTGAAGTGCAAACCCAGTTAGAGATTGCCAGAGCTTTGAGTTTTGGTGAAGCTAACAAGATCGATGACGCGGAAGCCCTATCGAATGAAGTTCGAAAAATGCTCTTCGGCCTGCTTAGTTCGTTAGATGCAGAGCCCCACCAGAATCTTCGTAGTCAGCAAAGGCAACTGTGAACTACGAACTGTGAACTGCGAACTGGAGTTTCCATGGCTCAAGGACAAACACGCGAATCCATCAAGATGGCGCTCGAGACGCTCAGGACCAACAAGCTGCGCTCCGGCTTGACCATCCTCGGTATCGTCATCGGCGTAACCACAGTCATCACCATCTCCTCGGTCATCAATGGGGTTAATAACAGGGTCACAGACTTTGTCAGCTCGCTCGGCTCCAATGTCTTCTGGGTCTTTCACCTTCCCATCTTGACCGGACAACCGACCACCGAGCAGCTCACTCGCAAAAAGCTCACACTCGATGACGTGATGGCTTTGCGCCAGCTCCCTCATGTGGTCGCAGCCGACGGTGGCCATCAGCACGTGAAGCCCCAGTTCCGAGTGGGCGATGTGGCTGTGAAGTACAACGGCAAAAAGGTGGCCGGCACTCTCCTGCAGGGTTCCACCACCGAGGTCGCAGAAGTAACGGAGCTCGTCTTTACTGCCGGCCGGTTATGGACCGACGCCGAAAACGATCGCGCCGCCCATGTGGTTGTGCTTGGCCACGACACGGCAGAAGAGCTGTTCGGCGCCGAAGACCCCATCGGCAAGGATGTCGCTATCGAAAGCGGCCTGTACACCGTGATTGGCGTGCTCGACAAACGGAAGCAGCCCTTTGGAGGAGGAAAGAACCCCAACGACAATGCGGCTTTCTTCCCGCTCACTACCTTCCACAATCTTCATCCCGAGGANNAAAGTGCAGGCCGATGACGACTTCGAAATCTTCGGGCCCGATTCGCTCACAAAACTCTGGGGACAGTTAACGGGCGGCCTTGTCGCCTTCATGATCGCCGTCTCCAGCGTCGGCCTGATGGTGGGCGGCGTGGGCGTGATGAACATCATGCTCGTCTCCGTCACCGAACGAACCCGGGAAATCGGCGTGCGCAAAGCCATCGGCGCCACCAAGCGCACCATACTCACGCAGTTCACCATGGAGGCCGTGACGCTCTGCGCCGTGGGCGGCGTTGTCGGCGTAGTCGTCGGCGCCGTGCTCACCTGGATTGTTTACTTCCTGCCCATCGGCCTGCCCGCCACTTTGTCGGCCACATGGGTCATCATCGGATTCACCGTCTCCTGCGGAATAGGCCTCGTCTTTGGCATCTATCCAGCCTGGAAGGCCGCCAACCTCGACCCCATCGAGGCGCTGCGCTATGAGTGAGTTAGGCAGGAGTAACTCCCACCGATTGACCTTCCGTCACATGACGGAAGTGACCTGAGGCCTTAAGCTATTTGCTAGCAGTTTCGGCGTTACGGCGAGGGGCTTCTTTTCGTGGCAAAAGGACAGACGCGGGAGTCGGTAAAGATGGCCCTTGATACTTTGAGGACCAACAAACTGCGCTCCGGACTCACCGTGCTGGGCATCGTTATTGGCGTCACCACCGTCATAACCATCTCTTCCATCATCAACGGCGTGAATGCGCGCGTATCCGCCTGGGTGGACTCGCTCGGCTCCAATGTCATCTGGGTTTCGCGCATGCCGGTAATCAACGTCAACCCCACCAGCGCAATGGTCACGCGCAAATACCTCACTCTGGACGACGCGCTCGCCCTCCGGTCTCTACCCCACGTTGTCGCCACAGATGCTGAGCTGGACTACTTCAAGGCCTTCCAGGTGGGAACGATCAGCGCCCGCTATAACGGCAAGAAGCTCTCTGGCGCGCTGATTGAGGGAAACACCTCGGAGATGGCCGACGTCGAGGACCAGACCCTGCTCGATGGCCGATTCTTCACTGAGGGAGAAGACGACCGCGCGGCCCACGTCTGCATCCTCGGCCACGACGCCTGGGACACCCTTTTTGACGGGCAGCCGGCCCTTGGGAAGGAGATCGTCGTTGAAACTGGCCTCTACACCGTCATTGGCGTCTTCGACAAGGAAAAGCAGCCCTTCGGCAGCGGCAAAAACCCCAACGACAACTCCATCCACTTCCCCATGAAGACCTTTCTGACCCTTCACCCGGAAGTAAGGGACATGACCATCAGCGTGAAGTACGACGACCCCCACAACAAGGACCTCGTCGAGGACGAAGTGCGTGAACTCATCCGCATTCGCCGAAAGGTCAAAGTCGAGGCCCCGGACAACTTTGAAATCTCCAGCCCCGACGCCCTTTCCAAGCTTTGGGGCCAACTCACCGGTGGGCTGGTCGCCTTCATGATCGCTGTCTCCAGCGTTGGCCTTATGGTGGGCGGTGTCGGCGTAATGAACATCATGCTCGTCTGCGTTACCGAACGTACCCGCGAAATCGGCGTGCGCAAGGCGATGGGCGCAACAAAGCAAATGATCCTCACCCAATTCACCACCGAGGCCGTTACTCTGTGCGCGGTCGGCGGTGTCATCGGCGTCGCGGTCGGCGCAATCATCACCTGGATCGTATACTTCCTGCCCATCGGCATCCCCGCTTCGCTCTCGGCGCTCTGGGTCTTCATCGGCTTCACCGTCTCATGCACCATCGGCCTCGTATTCGGCATATATCCCGCCTGGAAGGCCTCAAAGCTCGACCCAATCGAAGCCCTGCGCTACGAATAGATCGAAGCGTTAAGAAACCTCTGCAAGAATCCGCTTTGTGTCAGGGCACGACTTCAGAGCCTGCCCTGAGCGCAGTCGAAGGGTGCCGATAAGGCCAACAAAATGAGCGGGCTTTAGCCCCTGCAAAAGATCGCCCGTGGAAAACGCCGCACTTGCGCAGAAATTGCCTAGCTGGCGGCCGACTCGCCAGAACAGCAAAGCTCGTTCTCCGTCGGCCTTTTTCCGCACTGGAGGCATTCATAAAATTGGTCGTCGTACTCGTTTGTACGACACTCAAGCAATCCGATACTTCCGTCGTCCTGCAGGACCGGACTCCGAAGCACATATGCGTCCGTGTAATGGTGCTATTCATCGCTCCCGCAGCTAGGGCAGACGATCTGTCTCATGCTCCCTCCAAATGCTCCACGATGCACCCCGGACTGCTCAGCAAAGTGACCTGCAGCAGCGTTCGCCTTTCACGCAAGCCCAGCTACTCCCGCCACTCCTCACACGAGGTCGATCAAATCAGTAGCTTGTAGACTCCGCGTCCACAGAATTCAAGATAGCCCAAATCACGCAGGACCTGTAATTGTTGCCTGATCTTGGCGCGAATGTTGTTGTTATCCGGGTACGCTGCAGAAAACA
>PMXB01000038.1 GCA_003165935.1 Acidobacteriaceae bacterium
CCCCACCCTCGCCGCGTCTTTGTCTTTGCGGCTAAGGTGCGAGACTACGAACCTCATCCGCCCACTTACCTCGTAAAAACGCCGCCGCCGTAGCCGGGTCATATGTGACCCTCCATCGGCGGCTTTTCAAGGTCCGATCAGTACAGGTTTTCGTGCGCCATCTTTATCCGCGCGAGCCAAGGAATCAGCGACCGAACTTCGGTCTGCCGTCGGCAACAGCCAGGTTCAAGAGATACGATGCTATGCAGAAGGGATGGAATATGAACCGCATTTCGCGCCGCCGGTTTGGAGTGTCAACTGCCGCCGTTGCTGCAGCCGCAATGGGCAGCCTGTCTGTCCCGGAAGTTGCTCAGCCAGAGGTGCGCACGGCGTCACGATCCTTTCCGAGGGACTTTGTGTGGGGGTGCGCGACGGCCGCATATCAGACCGAGGGAGCCGTAACCAAGGACGGCCGTGGACCTTCCATCTGGGATACCTTCTCGCACCAACCGGGCAAGATCGCGAATGGAGATACCGGCGACATTGCCGACGACTCCTACGACCTCTACAAGGAAGATGTCCGGCTACTGCATAACTTAGGCGCAAATGCATACCGGATGTCCATCTCTTGGTCGCGCATCTTCCCCGCCGGCACCGGCCAGCCCAACCCCAAGGGCATGGATCACTACGACCGGGTCGTGGATGAGTTGCTGGCCAACGGAATTTCGCCCTACTTCACGCTCTTCCATTGGGATCTGCCCGAGGCACTGCCGGGCGGCTGGCAGTCGCGCGATACGGTAAAGGCGTTTGCCGATTACGCCTCCTATGTGTCCCGTCGGCTCTCAGACCGGGTCAAACACTTCATGACCACCAACGAGTTCGGCAACATGTCGGACGCGGGCTACCGGTATGGTACGTTCGCGCCGGGGCTCCACCTGCCCCCAGGGCAGGCGAATCAGGTGCGGCACAACGTGATCCTGGCGCACGGTTTGGCGGTCCAGGCAATTCGATCGAGCGCCGCGCCCGGGACCAAAGTGGGGCTGGCGCAGGACCCTCCCACGTTTATACCCATAATTGAGACAGCGGAACACATCAAGGCTGCTCAGCGCGCCACGCGTGATGCCAGTTCCTACTTCCTGACGCCGATTCTGGAAGGCAAATATCCCCAGAGCTACCTGGAACGCGAAGGCACGAACGCGCCCAGGGTTGAGCCCGGCGACATGGAGGCTATCGGCAGCAAGCTGGACTTCGTGGGCCTCAACATTTACTCGGGCACTTACGTTTGTGCCATCGACTCCGCGCAGGGCTACCGCGAACTAGGCCGGCCGGCCTCCTACCCGCACATGGTTCTTAACTGGCTGGGAATTGCGCCGGAGGCGCTCTACTGGGGCCCGCGAAACGTGAGTGAACTTTGGCAGCCCAAGGCGATCCTGATAACGGAGAACGGCTGTCCATCACACGATGCGGTGACGGTGGCCGGGACCATCGAAGACACAGACAGGCTGATGTATCTGCGCAATTACCTCACGAATTTGCAGCGTGCCGTGGCAGAAGGCTATCCGGTGAAGGGATATTTTCTTTGGAGCCTCTTGGACAACTTTGAATGGACGAGCGGCTACAGCGTGCGCCTGGGAATCCACTACGTGGACTACAAGACCCTGAAGCGCACACCGAAGCTGACCGCCGAGTGGTATCGCGAAGTCATCGCCCGCAACGCGCTGGTTTAGCAGGCCTCCCACCAGGGTACCTAACCCCCGAAGACGATTGACAAGCGTTTGCTGAACCCTTCCGCTAAAACACGTTACCGAGAAGCTGGTGGTGTGTCTCATGCAGATGGTCGTTCATGTTTTGTGTCAGGGCAAGACTTCAGAGCCTGCCCTGAGCGCAGCCGAACGGGTGCCGTAAACGCCGCAAAATGAGTTGGCTTTACAGGCCGCGGAAAAACTCGTACGGGCCGAGGGCCGGGGATTCATCCCCGGCAATAAAGCCCGCAGAATGATTGGTGGCTTTAGCCACCAAGGTTTGCTTTCGTCCGTCTCGGCCCATATCCCGAGTTTTTCCGCAACCTCTTCAACCCCCCGAATTGCTGCGCCCCAGGAGAGCGTGGCCTTCAGGCCAGGCCGTTTCCCACCCCACCAAAGGCAAACGAACGCCGTTCCCTGCTCCCGACCCTTTGCCTTAGAGACCGAAACTTTACGTCCAGAAACAAACACGAATTAGATTGCGCCTCGTGCAACCGGGGTATAGCCTCGAAACCGAATCACGAAATCGACAATTGAATATCAGAAGGCATGAGATGCAGAGCTATTTGCTCTAAGGCCGTCTGCGGAGATCTCATGCGCGTCGCCCTTGCGTTAGCCGCCTGTGCACTTGCCACCCTTGCCGGATGCGGTGGTGGACCCACCAACTCCACGAACCCTCCGCCCGCAAACCAGCCTCCAGTGGCAAATGCCGGCGGACCATATTCCGGAACCGCTGGCGTGCCAGTCAGCCTGACAGGAGCAGCGTCAACCGATCCGCAAGGTCAGGCCCTCACCTATGCCTGGGACTTCGGCGATAAAACGAC
>PMXB01000341.1 GCA_003165935.1 Acidobacteriaceae bacterium
TAGGGTGGGATATCACTGAGCCAACTCCACTCAAACACCCCGGGTGAAACCCGGGGAAACCCGCCCCAAAAACCCCTCGGCGCCCCGAAGGGCAGCCGTGAAATCCAACCCATCTCCTGATCGATTCCTGCTCCGCCCTCGTTCTAGCTTCTCCAGCTTGAGAATCTGCCTACGCTTCGGCTCATTACTTCAAACCACGCCTCAGCAGCGGCTCCAGCCCTGCCGCCGCCCCATGTCCATGCCAAACCACCCGCCCGCCCGCGTCCATCATTACCACCCACGGCTCCTTGTCATCGTTCACCCCAAAGTAGCTCCGCCACTGCTGCTCGTCCGCGGTCAGAATCACGCACTCCTCCTGCTCCGCCGCGCTCATCCCCCTCCGCATGCCGCTCTTGATCATCGGCCGCACAAATCCAGGCGCACGTTCCAGCATCACCAGTTGATAAACCGCCGCCGACTTCAGCGCAGCGTCGCCGTGAACCGCCTTGGCCCACGCGCTGCTCGCGTCTCCCGCATCCTTGCTGAACCCCGCAATCAGCACTGCCGCCTGTCCCCGAACCGCCTCCGCCACCACCACCTTGTGCCCCCCCAGCGTCTCGCCAGCGGTCGGCGGCAGCGTCTGCGCATCGCAGGCCACCATCACAAGCGCCACGCCAAAAATCACCAGCCCCACTCCCACCCATCGCCTTCCCATTTTGCGATCATCGCACGCCCCATGCTCCCTGTGCGAAACTTGAAGCAGCGGGCTCAGCGCCCTTTGGTTTCGGCATGCCAGCCCTTCTGTTGGTCTCCGAATCCTCGGCTTTTCGGCTCTCAAGCCCCCTGGATTGCCTTATGCCCGTTCTTCGTTCCGCATTTATCGCCCTCTCCCACAATCGTCCTCTGCGCAACTTCTGCGAGAACACCAAATTCGGCCGTCGCATGAGCTCCCGCTTCGTCGCCGGTATGGAAATCGGCGACGCCCTCCGCGTTGCCGCTGAACTCAACCATCAGGGCTTCCTCGTCACACTCGACTCGCTCGGCGAAAGCGTTACCTCGGAAACTGAAGCCCACCGTGCTGCCGACATCTACCACGAACTCCTCAAGTGGATCGCCGCGCAAAAACTCAACGCCAACATCAGCGTAAAGCTCACCCAGATGGGCCTCACACTCGACCGCCGCCTCGCTGAGAGCATCGCCGAAAGCCTCGCTCGCCACGCCGCCGAGGTCGGAAGCTTCCTCCGCATCGACATGGAAGACTCTTCCCTCACCCAGGCAACCCTCGACATCGTATGTCGCCTCCACGCCCGGCCTGAGCTCCGCGCCTCCATCGGCGTCGTCATCCAAAGCTATCTTTACCGCTCCCAGGCCGACGTCGAGCAGCTCGTCGCCAACAGCATCCGCATCCGCCTCTGCAAAGGCGCATACAAGGAACCACACGAGGTCGCCTTCCCCAAAAAATCCGACGTCGATGCAAACTACATCCGCCTCAGCAAAATGCTCCTCGATAGTCCCATCTATCATGGCCTCGCCACTCACGACGAAGCCATGATCGCCGCCGCCCAGGCCTTCGCCTCTGAGCACGGAATCGACAAAACCCGCTTCGAGTTTCAAATGTTGTTTGGCGTTCGCCGCGATCTCCAGCGCCGCCTCGTCAGCCAGGGCTACAACGTCCGCGTCTACGTCCCCTTCGGCTCCGATTGGTACCCCTACTTCATGCGCCGGCTCGCCGAACGACCCGCCAACGTCATCTTCCTCGCCAAAAACTACTTCAAGTTCTAGCCTGCATTTCTCACACGACGGCGAAAGTTGTAGCGCCGATCTCCAGATCGGCTGCCCTGGGCCTCCCGGCCCTCAGATACCTCACCAGACCTTGAATTCCGTGGCGTCCGACCGTCTGTGAGAAATCCAGGCTAGAACTAATACTGTTTAGTTAGTGGAAATGACCCGCGCGGCGGTTTGTAGCGCCGGTCTCCAGACCGGCTGTCGTGCGCGCGTCCCCGCCCGCACCTTTCCTTAACTGAACAGCATTGAGGCTAAAACCGCCTGTGTTGGCTTTGTATCAGGGCACGACTTCAGAGTCAGCCCTGACCGCAGTCGAAGGGTGCCGCAAAAAGCCCAAAAAAGACCTGGGCTTTAAAGGTTGCGGAAAAACTCGTGCGGGCGGTAGGCCGGGGATTCATCCCCGGCAATAAAGCCCGCAGAATGATTGGTGGCTTTGCAGGCTGCGGAAAGACTCATTCAGGTAGCCAATTTCACATGCCTTGTATCAGGGCATGACTTTAGTCGTGCCGGCAAAGCCAATAAAATCAACGTTGGGCTTCAGCCCCTGCAAAACCTCTTGTCGGCAATTCGCTCATCGAAGCCCTTTTTCCGCAACCCGTTTAGCCACTGCGGTTTGCTTTCGTCCGTCTCGGCCCATATCCCGAGGATTTCCGCAACCTAATTTAGCCCCTGCGTGATGTCTTCTTCTCAAACACCAATAGCCCCCGCTTCTAACGCCCCTCCGCTCCGGTTTCCGCTGTCCCAACGCCCACAGCCTCCGGCTCATCCCCGCCGCGCTTCTTCAGCAGGTGCTGTTGCTTCACCAGCATCGGCTCGCGGCACAGCGGACACTCCCACGGATAGTAGCCAAACCACGAGTAAATGTTCTTCTGCATGAATCCCTTGCGAACCAGCCTCCGCAGTTGGTTGCCGCAATAATCGCAGAACACCTTCTGATTCAGCTCGTCCGACTCCGATGCCTGCCGCGAATACCGATGGCGTCGCGTTCGCCCGTACACTTCGCTATAGTCTTCCTTTTTCAATTCCGGCCTTCTTGCCAATGGCTTGTCTCGAATTTTTGGGCCCCTGCTATCCCTGTTTCTTTCCGTCCAGCCGCCCCAGCCCCTTGCCAGCCAAATCCGCAACCGCCTTCACCAGATACCGCGATGTATTAAGAGACGACGGACGCCTGAGGAAAATACCTAACTTCTTTGCATATTCAGTGAAAAGAATATCCACATCAAACAGGATTTCGACATGGTCGCAGAGAAACCCTATAGGTTGCAGTATCAGCGATTTCACACCATCGCCCGCTATCCCGTCCAGCGTCTCTTCCACCGTCGGCCCAATCCATGGTCCGCCGCTCGCCCCCTGGCTCTGGAAGGCAAACCACCACTGCGGCATCTTCTCAATCCGCTTCGCCACCTCCACCGCCGTCCGCTTTGCGTCTTCCGCATACGGGTCCGCGCCCGCTCCCGGCCACAACCGCTTCTCACCTTCGCTCGCCGAAGGAGTTTGCACCGTCCTGCACGGCACACTGTGCGCTGTAAACAGCACTGGCACCGGATACCCTTCCTCCGCGCTCATCTCCGCCAGCAGCGGTCTCAACCGATCCGCAAATCCCTCGGCCAGCATCGGATGATCCGCCCAACCCTCCGTAAAGTCGATCCGCAAAGCCGTCCCCGCCTCGGCTTCCACCGCCCGCCGGTAAAGTCCCACACTGGTCCGCGAATTCTGCGGCGCCAGGCATATCACCGCCGCCTCTTCAATCCCGTCCGCCACCATCTGCCGCACCACGTCCGGAATATAAGGCTTCCAATTCCGCATTCCCACGTAAACCGGCGTCTTCTCCCCGCCCGCAGCCAGCTCCGCTTCCACCAGCCGCGCCAGTTCCATCGTGATATCGGTCAACGGGCTTCGCCCAATCAGCGAATACCGATGCTGAATCTCCTCCACCACCGACTCCGGCAGCGGCCGCCCGCTCACCACATTCCGCAGATACTCCGGTATCTGCTCCACCGTCTCCGGCGTGCCGTGCGCCAACAACAAAATAGCTTGTTTTGCCAAGTGAACCTCAACGACAAGTAGTAAGCGACCCGGTCGCCAAAAGCCGATTCCAGAGGGTTGATGGGAATGGTTGATGGCTGAGAACTGACAACTGTGAACTGTGAACTACGAACTGTGAACTGTGAACTGGCGCACCATCTTCACCACCGCCTGCACATTCTCCACCGGCGTAGTCGGCACAATCCCATGCCCAAGATTGAAGATGTGCCCCGGCCGTCCATTCGCAAGCCGCAATATCTCATGCACCCGCTTTTCAATCACCTCAAGGGGCGCAAACAGCGTGATCGGGTCCAGGTTTCCCTGCACCGCGTGCCCATGCCCAACCGCTTTCCAGCCTTCGTCCAGCGGCTGCCGCCAATCCAGGCCAACCACATCCGCGCCCGTCGCCGCCATCTCTGTCAGCAACCCCGCCGTTTCAACGCCAAAGTAGATCACCGGCACGCCCATCCCCTGCACCGCGCGCACCAGCCGCTTCGAAGCCTCAAACGCATACTCCCGATAGTCGGTCAACCCCAACGCCCCGACCCAGCTATCGAATATCTGAATCACGTCCGCCCCGGCCAACACCTGCAAGCGGCAATAATCCGTCAACACCGTAACCAGCTTGTCCAGCAGCAGCCGCCAGCTCAGGTTATCGCGATACATCATCGTCTTCGTGTGAATGTAGTTCTTCGATCCGCCGCCCTCGATCATGTAGCTCGCCAGCGTAAACGGCGCGCCGCAAAATCCAATAATCCCCAGCCGATCCCGAAAATGCGTCGCCACCTTCTGAATCGCCCGCGCCACATACGCCAGATCGTCCGTCCGATCCGTCCTTAGCGCCAGCACATCCTCAGCCGTCCGCACCGGATGATGCACCACCGGCCCCTCGCCNNACCAGCGTGTGGTGCTTGCGCACATCGCGGTACTCCTGCATGTAGCGCCCGGCCTGGCGCAGAAACCATACCGGCGTGCGGTCAACGGGGCGCCGCAAACATGCGCGAACAAAGCGGCTGCCATCCAAAATCGTGTCAGGCAAAATGATGTCGGGAACGGCTGAAAACTTAGGTTGGGTGTCCATACAAATTCGATTCTAAAGGCCAGACCACCCCGCCCCGGTGATTTAGCTCACACCTAGCCCGCCCGATTCCATCCCATCCAATTCGCCCCTACTCATCCCGCCGGTGAACCGCGGGTGCCCCATCCTAAACGC
>PMXB01000336.1 GCA_003165935.1 Acidobacteriaceae bacterium
GAAGAACCAGATCGCGCCCAGCAGCACAAATGGACCCACATTGAACAGCAGTTGCAAAAGCAGGCCGTTGTTTTGTGGCGGCTTGATGTTGGTGTTCACCTTCGCGGCGCGAAGTTCCTTCGTCAGGCTGTCAACCAGGTTGCTGGAGATGGTGGTATGAAACTCGTCCTTGGCGCCCTTCAGGTGGCCATGGACTTCCTCGCCCTGGATCGTCGCATCCTGCACCTGGCCGGCCTCGATCTTGTCCAGCAGATCGGAGTACCCGATTTCCGTGGGCTTGCTCCCCATGCCAGCCCCGCGCTGCACTACCATGTACAGCATCATCAGGCACACGAGTATGAACACCCAGAAGATGATCGTCTTGACCGTCGAATTCACCAGGATCCCTCTTTCCCGAGCGGGGGAAGCCCTTGCAACCAAGCCCCCAACACCGCCACATCACCCTTAGACGACTCCAACGTGCGCAAAGTCACAGAAAGTACACTTGCCCTGCGCGACTTTGGCTTCAGCTCGGTCGCCGCCGAATGAACAGTAACTTCGATTGTATCCTGAAGCCGGTAGTTGATGAAAGATTTCCCGGCCCGCTTCCATACCCCTTCCAGGCCATTGCCCGAAACTGCAAACCATTTGAGAACAGTCGTCTGCAGTGCCGAATGTATAGCTCTTACCAAAACCAACTTGTCATCCTGGGCGAAGTTTGGATCGCTTTTTGAGCCAAACGCAGTCGAAGGACCTGCGGGTTGCTTGGGGGCGCTCGTCAACGAACTTCAGACTCACAGCACCCAGGGTTAACTCGCGCCATTCTCGTCGCTCCCCACCGCCGTCACCACCAACCCCGCCTCCGGCTGCAACTCCACCCCCCTCATCCAAACGATCCGCCCTTCCACCTCCAACACCGGCCAAACCGCCCGATCGCTCCCCGTAACCCTCAGCCGCTCAAGCACCTCCTTCACCTTCCGCGGTCCCGAAGAGTAACGCAGCGTCACCCGGTCGCCCGGCCGCCAGTTCCGCAACATCCCCTGTTTTGGCCCCAGGGCGCCACCTTGCGCCGAACCTGCCGCCCTCTCCACCCTCAGCCTTAACCCAAAACCCGGCCCAGCAATCTCCCCCGGCACCGCCCCAAGATATTCAGGAATCACCGCCTCATCACCAGCCCCTGAGCCTCCCGCAGCCGGGTGCCCCATCCTTTCAGCGTCCTTTGCTGAAAGGGTGGGAGACCACGCAGCCTCCACCGTCAGCCGCAACTCCCTCGGCGTTCGCTCGCCGCGCAGTCCTTCCGCCAATTCGCGCCTCTGTCCAGCTCTCCCCGCCACCGCCAGCATCCGCAGCGCCTCCGTCCCTCCAAAATCCAGCGCGCACCCCAGCTTCTCCGCCGCATGGCGCAGCAACCGCCTCTGCATCGCCGGAGCCAGCCCCGAAAACCGCGTCACATCAATCGCCAAAGACTCCGGGTGCCCCATTCTTTCCGCGCGTTTTGCGGAAAGCGTGGGAGACAAAGATGCCGGGTGCCCCATCCTTTCCGATGCACTCGCGGAAAGGGTGGGAGACCATGAACTCCGTCCCCCGCCCCTCACCGGTTTCCCCGGCAAAAGCAACTGCGGAGCCACGCGCCCCAGCTCAATCTCCCACCAAGCCTCTTCCTCCCGCGCCACATCCGCCATCTGCGCCATGTGTTCCCGCAGCCGCGGATTCCAACCCTCCAGCAGCGGCAGCAGCTCATGCCGGATCCGGTTCCGCGTATACGCCTCATCCCGATTCGACGTGTCCTCCCGCCACCCCTGCCCCAGCGCCTTCAGATAACTCTCCACCTCGCCCCGCGTCGCGCCCAGCAGCGGCCGAACTACCTTCCCCTCCGGCCATTCCAGCTTCGGAGCAATTCCCGCCAGCCCCTCCGTCCACGCCCCGCGCAGGAACTTCCCCAGCACAGTCTCCGCCTGGTCATCGCGCGTATGTGCCGTCGCCAATGCGTCCAGCGGTGTCTCCACCGTCAGCCTGCGAAACCACCCATACCGCAGCCGCCGCGCCGCCTCTTCAATCGACTCGCCATTCTCCTGTGCCTCGCGCGCCGTCTCCACTCGCCCTTCATGGAACGGCAGCCCCAACCCCGCCGCCAATGCCCGCACAAACTCCAAATCCGCGTCTGCCTCTGCTCCCCGTAGCCCGTGATGAAGGTGCGCCACATGCAGCACCAGCCCCAGTTCCGCCTTTCGCTCGTACAGCGCCCGGAGCAGCGCCACCGAGTCCGCCCCGCCACTCACGCCCACCCCCAGCCGCATCCCCGGCCTCAGCAGCGTCGTATCAATCGCGAGCGTCGCAGTGGTCTTCACCTGCCCAGCCCCTTTCACTTTCTTCGCCGCATTCACTCGCCCTGCCATTCGCATCCCAAAATCATACGGCCTGCGCAGCCCACTCTACTCCGTCCAATCACCTTCTCGTCCCTGTAGTCCCTGTTCCTGTTCCCTCCTCCCTCATCCCTGCTCCCTGTCATCTTCTCTCTCTTCCCTCTTCTCTCTCTTCCCTCTTCCCTCCTCCCTTCTCCCTGTCTTTCGTCCCCCCGTGCTATCCTTCCCCCCGTATGCAGGTATTCGCGATTCTTCCCGCCGCGGGTTTGGGAACCCGTATGGCCGGCCCCCAGCCCAAGCAGTTTCTCGCCCTCGACGGCGTCCCCATCCTCATCCACTCGCTCCGCGCCTTCGCCTCTGTCGAGCGCGTCACGGCCATCTATGTCGCCGTCCGCAAAACTGAAATGGAACGCACCGAGGCCCAGATCTCCGAGTTCGGCGCCGCCCACAACCTTGCCGCGCGCGTCCACGTTGTCGAGGGTGGCGACCATCGCCAGCAGTCCGTCTCCCACGCCCTCGCCGCCATCCCCGCCCAGCCCGACGACATTATCCTTATCCACGATGCCGTCCGCCCCCTCATCGACCCCGACACCATCAACCGCACCATCGACGCCGTCATCGAGTTCGGCGCGGCCATCGTCGGCCTCCCCGCCATCGACACCATTAAACAAGTCGAACGCACCGCTCACGGCGCTCTCATCACCGCCACCATTCCCCGCGAGTTCGTCGTCCTCGCCCAAACCCCCCAGGGCTTCCGCTACGGCCTGCTCCAAAAGGCCCTCGCCGACGCCGAAGCCGACGGCTTCATCGGCACCGACGAAGCCTCCGTCATCGAGCGAGCCGGCCACCCCGTCGCCGTCGTCCACGGCTCTCAGGTCAATCTCAAGATCACCCAGCCCGGCGACCTCGAGCTGGCCGAGTTCTACCTCACCCGCCGCCCTCGGTAATACACTTCGGCTGCGCGCGCACCAAAAACGACGTTGTCATCCTGAGC
>PMXB01000171.1 GCA_003165935.1 Acidobacteriaceae bacterium
GGATGTCCGACAGAATAGACCGTGGGGATCTCTGACACTGCATAAGGGCATGGGCTTTTTCCTCTGACACGAAGATTGTGCACCGGGAGTGGGAAATTGTACGCAATTCCGGGAAGAGAAAATTTGGGGTGTGGGGTCTAGAGCTTGAGGTCTGGAACTGACCCCTGATCCCTGACCNNTGGGTCTTGGCGGCCTGGGGGCTGAGGTCCCCGGAGAGGTGAACGGGGTTGCCGACGACGATGGCGACGACGGCGAAACGGCGGCAGAGGCGGGCAATGGAGCGGAGGTCTTCTCTGGAGATGCTGGGGGCTGGGCGACGGCGCTCGAGGGTGAGGACGGGTTGGGCGGTGAGGCCGAGCTCGTCGGAGACAGCAACCCCGATGCGGCGGTTGCCGATGTCGAGTCCGAGATAGCGAAGGGCAGCTTCCAGCTTTTGGCTCCTGGCTTCCAGCTTTCAGCTTAAAGCCCGTGCGAGGTTTGAGGGCTCGGACAAAAGGGGAGTTAAGTTCCCCCGAGTCGACCCCCAGCCCTGCCACAATCCCCGTTGCCACCCCGGTACAATCGTAGAGATGAGGGAATCCTCGTGGGATTTACCGACTCTAAGCTTAAGAGGCCATCTCATAAGTTCTATTCAAACGGAAGAATGCGTCCCTCAGGGGCTAAAGCCCCCGATTTATTGGGCATTATCGGCACGGCTAAAGCCGTGCCCTTTCAAGACCTGTTTATGAGTCCGCTTCTAACAAGGGGTATGAATCCGCAGAATGGCGCGCCGCACCCGATCGAGCAGAAAGAAAAGGGGTTCCGGGTGTTTTGGACTCCTGGTTGCGGCGTTGTTTGTGGTGGTTTTGGCAGGCGGGGCCGGAGCGGCGTGGCTGGTGCTGACGCCCTGCGGGCCTGAGACGGAGACGTTTGTAACGCTCACGCCTGGATCATCGACGGCCCGGATGGGAGAAGCGCTGGAGTCGGCGGGGATCATCCGCAGCCGCTATGCCTTTGATCTGGTTCGGCTTTGGAAGCGTGGGACGCTCAAGGCCGGCGAATATCGATTTGACCACCGGGCGCCGGTCACCGAGGTGTACAACCGCATTGCGCGGGGCGATGTTTTCACCCTTTCGGTGACCATTCCCGAGGGGGCGAACATGTTTGAAGCCGCGGTGAAACTGGAGCAGGCGGGACTGGATGGGGGCCAGGATTTTGTAGACGCAGTGACGAATCATCGGGAACTTGTAGCCGATCTTGATCCGGGAGCGAAGGATCTGGAAGGGTATCTGTTTCCTGACACGTATCATTTTGCGCGTAGGGCGAGCGCGACACAGATCGCAGGAACGATGGTTAGGCGGTTCAGGGCGATAGCCGGGCAGCTTGGATTGACCCAGGTTGGATTGCGAGGGAACCTGCACAACGTGGTGACATTGGCTTCGCTGGTGGAGCGGGAGACCGCGGTGGATGCGGAGCGTCCGCTGGTGGCGAGCGTGTTTGCCAATAGATTGTCAAAGAAGATGCCGCTGATGACGGACCCGTCGGTGATTTACGGGCTGGAGTTGGAAGGGCGCTGGCGGGGGACGATCTACGCGAGCGACCTGAAGCGCGACACGCCCTACAACACCTATCTGCATGCGGGGCTGCCACCGGGGCCGATTGCAAATCCGGGGATGAAGAGCCTGCGAGCAGCGATGGAGCCGGCGGCTTCGGATTTCCTCTACTTTGTGGCCGCGGGAGCCAACCCGCAGGGACACTCGATCTTTTCCAGAACGCTCGCCGAACAGAGCAAAGCAGTAGCGGGTTACCGGCATTCGGTGAAGAAAGCCGGTGGGCGATGAAGACGAACCGCCTGGCCGCTGCACTGACATTGATGCTGATGCTGGTCCCGATTTTGGGCGGGGTGACGGGCTGTTCGCTGTTTCCACAGATACGGCCGCTGCCGGTGCCCAAGCCTCCGGCGATCACCCGCAGTGCGACTCCCGAGGAGCTGGTGGACGGGCTGAACAAGCGATGGGCCGCGCTGCAGACGCTGACCGCAAAGGTCAACATGCAGGCCACCGTATTCAACACAAAGGAAGGGGAAGCAAAGGAAGGGGAAGGCTCGCAGAAGGATTATCCGACGCTGCGCGGAACCATTCTGATGCGGAAACCTGCGACGCTGCGGGTGCTGGGACGGTACATCGGCGTCGTGGCCTTTGACATGGTCAGCGACGGCGAGCAGTTCACGCTGTCGATCCCGGAGAAGAAGCGCGTAATCAAGGGGCTGAACAAGCACAAAAGCCACTCGGTGAATGCGCTGGAGAATTTGCGGCCGGACTTCTTTCTGGATGCGCTGCTGGTGAGAGGGCTTGGGCCGGACGACGAGTACATGGTGGTGGCCGACTCAGCCACCATCGAAGACAAGGAACGCAAGCACCTGTATTCGATTCCGGAGTACAAGCTGACCATCATGCAGCACACACCGGACAGTCCGAGGCTGCTGCCGCTGCGGGTGGTCTACTTCCACCGCGAAGATTTGCTGCCGTATCAGCAGGACATTTACGACAGCGAGGGCGTTCTGGAGACGCAGGTGTTTTATGCGGGATATCAGGAATTTGACGGCGGCCAGTATCCGTCATCGATCATCATCAAGCGCCCAGTTGAACAGATCCAGATCGTGCTGGAAGTTGATGACGTGACGGAGAATCAGCCGCTTAGAGACGACCAATTTGTACCGCAGACGGCTGAGGGGTCGACGGTGCAGGAGCTGAAGTAGACGGCATCCCGCCCTAGCAGAGCAAGGACGGGGCACCCCCATTCTGGTTAGGATGAAGAACCCGGTGGCTTTCGGCTAGTGCGCTGGGCCGTGCATCAGCTCCTGGTAGCGACGGGCGTATTCGGCTTTGTAGTCGGCGACCGCGCGGTCGTAGCTCATGTCTGGCGCGTTCGGCTTCATCGACCAGTGCAGGTGGATCTCTCTTGAGGTTGGGGCGACGACGAGTGAGCCGTTGGTTGCGTGGGCTTGCTTCCCGTCGACGATGGCGCTCTTCACATCCATAAAAAAGGGCAGGTGGACAACGATCTGCTTTGGCGTGTGCGCGGGGTCGAACTTCGGCGCGAGTGTGAGGACAGCTTCGTTGTCTGCGGGCTGGGTAACGCGGAAGGCGACGTTGCCCCACCAGGTGGGGGCATTGCTGACGGCGATCTCCTTGCCCTTGCCAATCCAGTCGGGCGATACAACGCTGAGCAGGTGAAGCTGGCCGGGCTCTTCACGTACGAGCATGGTGCGGAGAAGGGTGCGGTACTCGGCGGCGAACCAGCCGTGCGGGGCCAGATTGTCCTGGAAGTTGCGATCGCCCCATGGAAGAATCGCGAACTCGAAGCCGGCCTGGGTGGAACTGGTGTGGATGAGCAGCGCGTAGAGCTCGCGCAGCGCCTGGGCCTGATCTTCAGGGCCGTCCCGAATCACCTCGGTCATGGTGTTTTTGATGGTGAGGTAGTGGTGGAGGAATTCGCCGTCGGCGTAGGTCATGATGCCTTCGGCGTATTTGGCCTGCGTGGCCTTGAGGGTAGCAGTGACGCGCGGGTCGTGGGGATCGAGGGTTGGCTCGGGGACGACGGCGAGCAGATTGCCCCAGTCGTAGCCACCCTTCTGTCCATCGAGCGCGGGAGGGATGTATCCGTTGTGGGCTGCGGCCTGTGCATCGAGGACTTTCAGGAATGTGGTGCGGTAGTCGTCGTATTCGGCTTGCCAGGTTTGAGCGAGATCGAGGTGGCCGGTTTCGCTGGCCATGTCGATGGCGAGGCGAAGGCCAGACAACGCAAGGAAGTTGTAGCCGGTGAGGTGGCCGGGGACGAATTCGTTGTCGCGCACATCGCTGGCGGGCATGATGTGGAGCGGATCGGCGGCACGGGCAGTTTTGAGCCAGGCAACGGCCCGGGCAATCTGCGGAAGCGCCCACTCGGCGAAGGCCTTGTCGCGGGTGAGGCGGTAGTGCTGCGCGTAGCCCCAGACGGCTTCGCCCCATCCGTCGTACTGCTGCGACTGGGAGAGGAAGTTGCCGTCGGGCAACTGCGACTTGGCGAAAAACTGGAGATCCTGGCGGGCGATCTCGGGATAACCGGTCACGTCGTAGCTGTGGACGATGTCGGCGCCATCGCGCAGGAAGAACTCGTGGTAGTGAAGCTTGTTGACGGTCTGGATATAGTCGTCGCCGATGTGATCGCGGGCGATGAGGTCGTAGATGAGGTTGGCGTAGAAGGTGTCGGTGACCTTGGACTCGGGAAGGGTGACCTGCATGCCCTGGGCGAGGATGCTTGTCCAGAAATCGATGACCTGGCGGTGTGCATCGTCGAAGCTCAGGGCATCCATCGCCTTCAGCGTGGCGGGGTCGGCGGTGGGCACTACCGGCATGCGGAAGTCGAGGAATTCCGACTCGCCCGGCTTGAGCAGCTTGCTATACGTAACAATGCCGACGGGAACAGTTGGGCCGGCGGCAGTCTTTGATGGCTTGCTTATGTCCTGCGGATAGTTGTACTGGCCGTGGAGGGTGAAGCCGCGCGCGCTCCAGCCTTCGGGGAATGTGTAGAGCAAGCGGCCGTCGCGGTAGAAGCCAGTTGGATCGAAGGAATAGACCCATTCAGGGCTGAAGACCTCTCCGATCTGACGGTATTTGCCGGGGACCTTCGCTTCGCGGGGGCGATCGAAGCGGTTGTCGCCGTGGCTGCCACCGGTGTTGTTGGGCGCATCGTAGCGGATGCCTGTTGCGAGGATGGCGCGTGTGGGCTGGGCGCTCTGGTTCTGCATTGAGATTTGGATGAAGTTGACGAGGGTGCCTTCGGGCTTACCGTCAAGGGTGGCGGCGACGAGGGTGAAGTAATAGAGAATGCCGTCGCGCTCAAATTCATAGTGGAAGATGGGGAGTCTGCTCCGCTCAAGGGTGCGGATGCGGACGCTGGTGGACTCCAACTCAGGTCCGGCAAAGAACATGAGTTCGCCGAAGCCGGTGCGCAGGTAGCCTTCGGGTGTAATCTCAGTGGCCGCCTCGGCATCCATCATTCCCACTTCATCAGTCGGATGGGAAAAGTAGGAGAAGGGCTCGCCTGGGCGGTCAACGGAGGGTGAGACCATCTGGGAGCGGGCGGGAGCGGCAAAGAACGCGAAGGCGAAGAGCAGGGCGAACAACTTGCACGAGATTCTCATGGCAGCAGAAAGCCTACATCATCGGGACGGATGGATGCAGCAGCGAGCTTTGCGCGAAACTGTTCCGGGAATGGTCGAGGAGGAGGGCAAAGCCTGAGGCGAGGTCACTGGCGCGCGTGGAAGAGTTGGGTGAGGGTGGTGTTTCCACGGCCGGAGGTGTACCAGGCGGCCCAGTAGTAGGGATGGCGGTAGCGGGGGTTGCGCATCAGGTCGACGCGGGCGGAGGTGAGGGCCTGGGGTACGGTCTGGCCGGCGGCGAGGCCCTTGTAGAAGCTATCCATCATGGGAAGTGCGGAACCGGAGTCGATCTGCCAGCGGGTGGAGACTACGTCGGGCACGCCCACCGAAGCCAGGGCGCTGACGATGTCTCCCATGCCATGGTTCCAGCCTTCTTCCTTTTTGCCGGTTGAGCAGGCGGAGAAGACGGCCAGCCGCGCGGCGCGGGGAGGGTGGCTGCGAATCAGGTCGCTGTCGAGCCAGGATTTCTGAATGTCGGCAGGTCTGTCCTCCGCGTTGCTGTGGCTTGTGGGCGCCGCATCGGCTGACGATTGGGCCAGCAACAGGCGGGTGGCGCCGAGTTCCTCGGCAGCGTGGCCGGCGAAGTGGATAGACGCTGCGTTGGGAAGTCGAGCAACGACGCTCGATTCGGTGGCATCGGAGCCGAGCAGGAGGGTGGGGCTGCTGCTGAAAGCGGCCACCGCTTTGGCCTCGTCCATGACTTCAGGCAGCGACTGCGATTCATTGGCGGCAATGGATGCGCCCACGATCAGCGGTTTCCCCGTGGCAGGCGGCGACCCGTGGACGGAGATTGGGCCGGATAGATTTGAGGCGCCAGGACTCGAGCCATACAGGAGGAGCGACGGCGATTCGGCCAGGTTGAAGTGGAGGCCGATTGGACCTGACGCAACCTCGACCGATGGCCAGGGAAGGTTGCCCAGCATGGGATCCGGCTCAAGCAACAGCTCATGGGAAGTTGAAAGCGAACCGGGCTCGAAGGAGGCAGTCACAGGTCGAGGGGCATCCAGCGGACCAAGGAAGAGCGATCCTGCCTTCTGCGCGGCCCGATCAATTTCAGCGAGAGGAGTAGACGGCGAGGTGACGGAGCGTTCAAGCGATTCGACGGTTGCCAGTACATCGCTGCTTGCAATTGGGGTCTGTGTCCATGAGACGCCGCTCGCGCTCGCACGATAGAGCAAAAGCCGGTCGTTGAGAACCACTTGACCAAAGAGCTGATCCTCTCCGAGGCGGCCCAGGGCCTTGATCAGGATCGGCTTGTCGCAGGTAAATTCTTTGTCAGGGCAGATGGGGACGGAAATGCCGAGAATCCGCATGCGATACCGTTCCCAGAGTGCAAGAATGTCTTCGCCGCTGCGTCCCTGGGCCTGCCACACGCCCGCCAAGACCGCATAGAGCGGACGGTCGTCCTCGGCACGCGAGATGGTTGCTGAGCCGAGTGTGCCGGCAATCTTCTCCTCGTCAAACAGTGCCTCGCGGAGAATCTGCTCAACCTGTTCAGGGTGTCCAAGTGTCAGCTCCAACTGGCCCCTTTGCGCCGCGTAAAGTCGCTCGAAGTAAGTGTTGTGTTGACCCTGCATGCGAGCGTGGACTCGATCAAGCGTCTCAGCCGCGGCGGACAGGTCGCCGCGCTCGAGGTAGGTCTGGGACATCAGCAACTCATCTTCGGTAAGGAAGAGGGGCAGGGATTTTTCATTTCCATTTGCAGCGAGTTCACTGAGAGCAATCCGCATCTGCTCTTTTCCCTCGGAGATCTGGCCGGCCCGGATCGCAAATGCCGCAAGCCTGTATCGTTCTGCAGGGATCAAGCCCACGGAGTGGGTGAGGGCGACAATGCCGAGAACCTCGCGTTGAAGCAGGTAGGGGGTTCGAATGCGCGGGGTTTCGCCCTCAGCCGCCTGAAGGCCCGCGATGGAGTAGTAGACCCGGATGGCGGGTAGGTCGGCGGCATAAAAGTCGCGGATGACGGGCAAATACACACGCCAGGCAGTTTCCGTGTTGCCCGAGTCGACAGCGGCGTTTGCAATCAGATTCCTGGCGCGCAGCTCCACCAGCGTGTAATGGTACCGGCGCGCAAGGTCCGCAATGTGCCAGAAGACAGGATCGTTCTCTGGAATGGAGTTGGGGGTGGGATCGCAGATGTGATCCTGGGTGAGCGCGAAGAGCATGGGCCAGACAAACGTTGGGTTTTGGCCCAACACAGCATGAGCCTCCCGATAGCAAGCTGGGATGTCAGAGTTTCGATTAAAGGCATAGGAGAGCTCGATGCGGGACCGTTCTTCTCCGGATGGGTTGCGCAGTGAGCTGAAAGCCTGAACGGCCTGGGCAGCGTGGGCTTTTCCGTTGAGGAATTCGCCGGTCTGGTCTTCCCAAACGGCTGCGGCCAGCAGGTGAGCGGCGCGAACAAAGGCAGGCTGAGGTGTGGAAGAAGGAGGGGGGAGAAGTTGGGTAAGCCAAGAGTCCTGATGGTTATGTTCGAGGGAGGCGGCAAGCGCATAGATTAAGGTGCGGGAGGAGAGGCAGTCGTCGTTGCAAGGAGAGCCGCGCGAACGATCGACCGGCAAGGGGAAAGCATTGTTGAGCAGTTGGGGGAGTTCGTAGTTGGCCAGCTCTTCATCGAACTTTGCGAGCTCAGCCGAATTTGCGGCGAGAACGCGGCGGGCGTCCGGCGTCTCGAGATAGTGATCGACGCGGCTCTGATGGGTCTTGAGCTGGTTGAGCTTCTGCTCGAGAATCTGCAGGTGGCGACGCCCCTCGGCCAGCCACTGTGGGTCGCGCTCGAATCGCAGATAGCGATTCCAGGTTTCAACCGCATTCATCACCTGAGCCCGGTCTTCCATGGCCAGGGCCTCGTTGAACAGGACAACCGGGTCGCCGGGAGTAAGTTCGTCGGCACGGCGCAGATACTCGAGAGCGGTGGAGCGGTCGTTCTCGCTGCCGGTGGCGGCGCCCCGCTGATAGTAGGCGGTCGCATCGTCGGTGAGCAGGCTTGATGTAACCGGACCACGCGCAAGCAGGCGGTCGAGAATGTCGATGGCGGCATCGAAGTTCTCTTCAAGGACGTCGGCGCGGGCTTCAAGCTGAAGCCAATGCGGATCGTCTGGATTAGCTTCGAGTTCCCTTTCGATATGGGCGCGAGCATCGAGGAGCGGCGCGGAGTCCCGCCCTGTCGAGCCGCCGCGCAGGTGTAGCTGCGGCGTGACCGACGCAAATGCCGCTCCGGGTACGCGGAACTCATAAATACGCGATTGGGAGTAGGCCTTGGCGAGAAGCCTTTCCGGGCTATTCATCGTGCGCCAGCCGAGGAGGCCGCCAACGGCCAGCAAAACAGTTGCAGCCAGGGCAAGGCCACCCCAGAGATAGAGCGACGAGCGCTTCTTCGTCCCTTCCCTTGCAGGCCGGTGTGGAGTTTGAGAGAGACGCACTGCCAGTTGTTTCTGCCAGGCGCCTGTGGAAGAAGAAAACGTGGAGATTGTGGAGATTTCCCCGGCCGAGGGGTCGGCGGTGAGACTGCGAAGGAGCCTGGCGCAGGCCGGGCAGTCGGCCGCGTGGGTCAAGAGTTCGTCCGCTTCGATCGGCTGTGCCTCGCCGCTCAACAAGAGTGACCATGCTGCCCGTTGAGGACAGCGTCCTGGGCTCGAATTCAACTGTTCCTCCACTTCCCCGTTCGACCTGCCTGGCGCCACGGCGGCAGACTGGCCCGCGATCAGCTCATCCAGGGCATGCGCCATGTCGAACCGGGAGGCAGCCGATTGTCTTTGCTGCGCCGTGCCTTGCTGCGGGGAGTCCGGGTTAAGTTTGTCACTCATGTCTTTCACTCTATTTAACGGGGATCCAGGCCAGTTTCATTCGGAAAAACTCCGAACTATTCTAGTTTGGACCCGGAGGGCCGGTCACGTCACCCCGTTCAATCTCAGCGCGCAGCCAGGCGGTGACCCTTCGCAGAGCGCTTTCAACCCCCTTTGCCGTCAACCCGGCAGCGGGGAGGCGGGAGATCTCTTCCGCCGTAAAGCCCTGGCGGTAATAGAGCCAGAACAACGCGCGATCGCGATGGCCAATGATCTTGGGGGCAGAAAGGAGTTTGCGGTCAAGTTGTTCGAGCAGGGCGGAATGCTGCATGCGGGACGGCTCGATTGCGGTTTGAGAAGCCAACGCAGAGTCGCCGTCGAGAAGGGGCATGGTGAGGACTTTTCCACCTCTTTTTGTCGAATACTGGCGGCGGTAGTAATCGTTGGTAACGGACGCGGTGACAATGCGCAGCAGGCCGAAGAAAGAGTCCTCGCCACGGGGTTCGAAGCCGCGAAGGATTCGCCGGTCGTGCTCGCAAAGCTTGAGGAAGACTTCCTGCACGATATCGTCAACGATCGCAGGGCTTGGATCGCTCACCCAGAGACGGGAGATGCGCCTGGCCACGACGGTAGCCAGAGGAGAACATCTACTGACTAACTCCTCCCATTCCGGCTCTTCAGCGGAATGAGCACAAAGCTTTGCCAGATCGTTCACCGATGTGATGGAACCATTCATGCTTTGGGAGATCAGTTTACAGCAATGTTGCAGGCCAAATTATTGGAAGGCTCGCTTCGAAAGGTGAGTCATACCAATTCGCTGCGGAGAGCTTTCAGCGTGTGCTAGTATCCGGCCAAGCGACCGCAAGCAGTTTTCCTGGAGTTGAAGATGGAAACGACCCTTCGCCCGATGAGTCTCGGGGAGATCCTGGACCGGACCGCGCAGCTCTACCGCACGCATTTCTTGCTGTTCGTGGGAATTTCAGCGGTGTATGCAGGTGTGCTGCTGGTGCTGAACCTGCTGCAGATCGGGCTTACGGAGTTGCTGAAGTCGATGCATATGGCCGACCAGCAAATCTGGTTCACGCTCGGGTTTCTGGCCCTGATCCTGCCCGTGACGGTGATAGCAGCGGGCGCGGCGGTGGCAGCCAACAACCGCGCGGTGGCCTGGGTAAATGTTGGCCAGCCGGCAACCATTCGCGGAGCTTACAAGAGCATTTTGCCGAGAATCCGGAGTTATGTGTGGCTGATGTTCCTGACCACGATGATCATCCTGTCTCCGTTCATCGTCATCTACGGGGGTCTGCTGATCTTCCTGTGGAAGTTTGGGGCTTTCAATTTGGGAAAAACACAACATCCGAATCCACAGGCGGTAGCGGTGATCGGTATTGTCTTTGTTGTCTTCCTGTTGTTGATGGCTCTCTGGGCGGTGTACGCAGTCCTGATGGGGCTGCGCTACTCTCTGGCGGTTCCGGCCTGTGTGGTTGAGAGCCTGCCGGCGCGCAAGGCCATGAAGCGGAGCATTGAGCTAAGCAAGGGATCGCGCGGCAGGATCTTTCTGCTCGGGCTCATGATTATGATCATCGAACTTGGGCTGGTAGGGATCTCCCAGGGATTCTTTATTGTGGCGGCATTCAAGAACCACATGGTGCTGCCGGTGTGGGCGCAGATTCTGCAACAGGTGGTGGGCTTTCTGACCAACAGCTTTATTGGTCCGATGTATGCGACGGGGCTCACGCTCTTTTACTACGACCAGCGAATTCGCAAGGAAGGCTACGACATTGAGTGGATGATGGAGGCGGCGGGACTGTCGTGGCCTCCACCATGGTCGGGGATTGAACCCGGAAAGATGGAGCCGGCGCCCTGGGCGATGGCACCGACGCCTGGAACCGAGGCAGGGTCGTCCGACTCACTGACGGTGGAGGTCGCAATACCCCTAGCCGAGATGGCCAAAACGTCGGAGCCAGCCGCTGTGGAACCGGAGGCGCAAACGCCGCCGGGGAATGAACACGAACATGAATGAAGCCCCACGCCCGCTCAACCTGGGCGAGATTCTCGATCGGACCATTCAGCTCTATCGGGAGCGATTCCTCGTCTATCTTGGCATCGCGATCATCCCGACGGGGGTGCTGTTGATCTTTGCCGGCAGCATCGTTCTGGTGCTTGCGTGGTTGGGTGCGCGGCCCGGAGCCAGCGCCGCTGGGCCGGCGAACCCTGCACTGACGCTGGCCATCGGTATCGCAGTTGTGGTGGTGATTTCGCTTCCGGCACTCGCGGCATTGCTGGGTGTTTCGGCTCTTTCGACGGCCGCCATGAGTCTCGCCGCAGCGGGGGCGCTAGCCGGCAGAAGGCCCACGATTCGCGGCTCGTATGCCGAGGCATGGCGGCGCGGCTGGATGTATACAGGGCTTTATATCCTTCAGTCTTTGATCGTGTGGGTTGCGCCACTGTTTGTATGGTTTATCGCGCTTATTTTCCTGACGCTCATCGCGGGAGCGGCCGGTCGCGGCACGCCCGGCCAAGCCGCAGGCGCGTTGGTTGGCTCGTTGACACTCTTTGGTTTCATGGCGGTTGCGGGATACGCGCTGTGGATGCTGCTGTGCGTTTCGCTGGCATTCCCTGGATGCGTTGTAGAAAAGATCGCCGCAGGAGACGCGCTCAAGCGGAGCTTCCGTCTGAGCAAAGGAACGCGCGGGCGGATCTTCGTGCTTTATCTGCTGGGTGCTGCGCTGGGGTGGATTCTTTCGATCGTGGTCACTGTGATCTTCGCGATCGCAGTAGCACTGATTCCCGCGCTGAACAGCCCGCAAAATGCACAGGCCATGGGAATGGCGGTGCTGTTTCTGATCTATGGCTCGTCATTTGCGGTCCAGGCTTTCACCAAGCCGGTTTATTCGATCGCGCTGATGCTCTTCTACTACGACCAGCGGATTCGCAATGAAGGGTTCGACATTGAGTGGATGATGGAGCGGGCGGGGCTGGTGGCGGGTGTGGCGACTCCACCGATAGAGTTGAGGACTGAGCCCGGAGGCGAGGGTCCAGCAGCCGCGCCCGGATTTGAAACGGTTCGCAAGGATGATGCTTTCGACGGTGCGCGCGGGCTGGTGCCATTGCAGGCTCCCGAGCAAACGGAAGATGCAGAAACGACAGAGGCAGCGGAAGCAACACAACCAGAAAGTGGGGTGCAGTCATGACGGAAGGCAACCGGCCAGCAAGCGCCGCAAGAGCAGAATTCCCACCCATGCCGTTTGGGTTCGCGCTCTCGCGGGTCTATCAAATCCTGCGGGATCACCTGAAATTGTTTCTGGGGATCGGAGTGGCGCCTGGGGTGGCGATGATCGTGCTCTATGCGGCGATGTTCGGAATCATGTTCAACAGCCTGCGCCCGCTTCTAACACCGAGCAGCGATCCACTTGCCGCAGTCAACGCTCAGTTCACTATGATGCGGATCGTGCTTCCGTTAACTTTGCTGTGGATGATCCCAATGATGGTCATCGGCGCATTCTATCTGGGGGCCGCGTTCCATGCAGGGAACAAGATTGACTCCGGTGTTGGAACGAGCGTGGGGGAATGCTTCGGGGTGGCCTGGACGCGCATGGGGCAGTCGATCGTTCTGCTGCTCTGGATCTACTTCAGGGCCTTTGGGCTGGTGCTTGCGATCATGTGCGTGGGATTTGGTCTTTTTGCTTTGCTGACTCCAGGATTTCCAAACCAGGCTCCCTCTCCCGCGCTATTTGCCGTTTTTCCGGTACTGATGCTTCTCTACCTTGCAGCCTATGTTTACGGCATCATCGTCGCGCTGCGGATGTCGCTGGCGTTTCCGGCGTGGCTGGAAGAAGGGCTTACGGCGGGGGATGCGATCCGGCGAAGCACTTACCTCACGCAGGGAAGCAAGGGGCGAATCTTTCTTCTGCTGCTGGTCGTTGACCTGATCGGGACGGCCTGTTTCATGGTTCTCTACATGGTGGGATTAGTGGTGTTTGCGATCGGCGCACTTGTGATGGGGGTGTCGCAAAGTCACCCATCAGGCCCCTGGGTAATTGCTGCGGTCGTGGTGGGCGGATTGGTTGTTGCCTGCTTCTTTTATGTGTGGACTGCGCTGCTTTACGGAAGCTTCGTTGTTACGCTCAGCGTGGTCTATCACGATGAGCGACGCCGCAAAGACGCGCCCATTGCCGCCCAGCTTCCGATGGCAGGGACTGAGTTGCCTCCGGGAGCGGAACCAGCTTGAGGCCAGGGAACGGTATACTGGCGCGTGCCTGCAACCAGCGAGCGCCCGATATCTATAGAGCAGTTGAAATGGAGGAATGAATGACGCGCACGCGCCTGATGCTGATCTGTCTTTTTGCCCTGAGTGCCACACAGATATCCCTTGGACAGCAAGCCGATACTGGAGCGCGAAGGGTGAGCTCACCGGATGGGAGCATCACGTTTCTGCTATCGGGCGCGCTGCCGGTAGTGGACGAGACAGGAGTGTTCGCGGCGAAGAACCCTGTTGAGTCCTCGATGTTCTACGCCGTGGAGTTTCGCGGCAAGCGTGTGATTGAGCACTCGCGGCTGGGGCTGGAACTGGCCGGACCGGGGGCACTGGGCCCAGGAATGCGGGAGAGCGCGACAACTACCGGCCAGGCCGATGAGACCTATACGATCCCGGTGGGGAAAACCAAGGCCGTGCGCAACAACTACAACTGGCTGCGCGCGGACTTTGCCGATCGATCGGACCACAAGATCAGCGTGGAGGTGCGGGTCTTCAATGATGGCGTGGCCTTTCGCTACACGATTCCCGATCAGCCTTCCATTCACCAGGTGAAGATCGCGCATGAGCTGACTGAGTTTACATTCGCCAAGGACGCGACCAGTTACCCGCTGTTGCTGGAGGGGTTTCAGACCCCGTACGAAGACGAGTACACAATGCGGCAAGTGAGCGGCCTGCACAAGGACTGGCTGATTGGGCTGCCGTTTCTGGCGGAGGAGCCGGGGCTGGGATGGGTGGCGATTACTGAAGCCGATATCGACAACTACGCGGGCATGTACCTGAAGAAGGCTCCGGGGGCATTCGCGTTGCGCAGCGAGCTGTCGCCGCACGTGGACGACGCGAGCATCGCGGTGGATACGCCGGCGCCGGCAAACTCGCCGTGGCGCGTGCTTTTGATTGCGGACGAGCCAGGCAGGCTGATTGAGTCGAACATGGTGCTCAATCTGAACCCGCCGTCGAAGATCGCAGATACGTCGTGGATCAAGCCCGGCAAGTCGGCGTGGGACTGGTGGAGCGGCGAGGCAGCGCCCAGCGTGAGCTTCAAGACCGGCATGAACACCAACACCATGAAGCACTATATCGACTTCGCAGCGGACTCGGGGTTCCCGTACATGCTGATCGACGCGGGCTGGGCGGCGGTGCCGGGCACCCGGTCGGACGACTACGCACAGTTGGCCGACATTACGAAGGTGAATCCGGATGTGGACCTACCGGGGCTGATCAAGTATGCGCAGGGGCGGAACGTGAAGATATGGCTTTGGGCCCACTGGACATCGGTGGACAAGTACATGGACCGGGCGTTTCCCCTCTACGAAAAGTGGGGCATCGCCGGGGTGAAGATCGACTTCATGAATCGCGACGACCAGTGGATGGTGGACTTTTACCATCGCGTGATCTCGAACGCCGCGGCGCATCACCTGATGATCGATTTTCACGGGGCATACAAGCCCGACGGGCTGCGCCGCACCTGGCCCAACCTGATCACCCGCGAGAGCGTGATGGGCAAGGAGTATCTGAAGTGGTCGGCGCGCACCGGCCCGGTGCACAATACGACGCTGCCGTTTACGCGGATGCTGGCGGGGCCGATGGACTACACGCCGGGTGCGTTTGGCAATGCCAACCGCGAGACCTTTGTGGCGCGCAACATGATGCCGATGGGGCTGGGCACGCGGGCGCATGAACTGGCGCTGTTTGTTGTATTCGAGAGCCCGTTTGAGATGGTGGCGGACTATCCCGAGCACTACCAGGGACAGAAGGAGTTCGACTTTATCAAGCGTGTGCCGACGACGTGGGACGAGATTCACGTGCTGGGCGGCGTGCCGATGGAGTGGATCTCTGTTGCACGGCGGAGCGGGAAGGACTGGTACCTGGGATCAATCTCGAGTTGGGAAGACCACTCGGTGAACCTGCCGCTCAACTTCTTAGGACCGGGGAACTTTGTAGCGGAGATTTACGCGGATGCACCTGACGCAGCACAGGAGCCGACGCATACGACGATCACGCGGCAGCCGGTGACGCAGGACTCGGTGCTGCTGGTCAACATGGCCTCGGGCGGAGGAAATGCGATTTGGATTCATCCGGCACAGTAGGCTGGTGAGGCGTAGGTCTAGCAGGCGGCTTGAAACACGGAAGTGGCATCGCAAATCGGCATCGCACTGAACTATCATCAGCGGATACGCAGCGAAGACCACGAAGCTGAGCAAAGGATGCCCGCGGCCGGAATGACCTCAACCGAATCCAAATCTGGCGGCGAGTTTCTTGACCGGATCCGCGAGGCCATATGCGGAGCAGCGCGGTCTGCGCTGCCGATTGCGATTCTGGGGGCTGCGCTTCTGGGTTCAGCTTCGGCGCGGGCGGATTCGCCGCTGGCGGCCGAGCATCCTTCGCCTTCCGCTGCCAGCAAACCCCGCGATGCTTCGCTTGACGAGTACAAACAGCATCTGATGGCTCTGACCACGCTTGTGGAAGCTTGCGCGAAGGCGCGCGACCTGAAGACCTGCGACCCTGGGCAGGTTGGACCCGACGATCGCGTTCCGCTGGCTTTGACGGGCAAGGCGCTGCCCGGCAAGGCCCAGCCAGGCGCGACCGATGCCCGGCGGCTGATTCGCTATGGGTGGCTGCGGGTGCTGATCTCAGAAGCTCAGGACAAGGATGTGGTTGCGCCGGAGGCGAAGAAGGACGCTCCGGCGGATGGTGCTCGTCCGCCGCAACCCAAGACCAGCCAGTTGCTGCAGGGCGCCGAGGCGCGGCTGGCCAAGGACCTGGCCGACGCAGACCGTCCAGCTGTGACGCCGCCTGGGCACGACGCGGAAAGAGCGGTGATGAAGCAGGTGCTGGCGGGGCGGGATTTCAGGGGGCTGGAAGCCGAGAGTGCGCAGCAATCGGCGCTGGAGAAGTTTGCCCAGTGGATCAACACGTTCTTTGAAAACGCAGGGAAGCTGACAGCGAAGGCNNTGGCTTGAGGATGGGCGGAGAGCCGCGGCTGCGGGCCAGTGGCGCGAGGCAATCCATTTTGTCTATTGGGCGGCGATTTCGCGGCTTGAGTCGAAGCGGCTGTGGCCGGCAGACCGCGCGCGCACACCCCGCGAGTACCTGGCGCTGGTTGCGCCGGAAGATGCACGCAAGGCGCCGCT
>PMXB01000143.1 GCA_003165935.1 Acidobacteriaceae bacterium
CGGCGAAGGATTTGTAAGCAGCACCACAGACAATGAAGAGGGCCAGGGATTGTCGATGATTCCCGAAGCGCAAGATCGCGCTAGAAAATCGCCCGCCGGGGGTGCAAGCATCGCAGTGTCGCAGATCAACTATCACGGTTGGCAGAACTGCTACAGGCTGGCGAGCGCTTCGCTCGAAGCGATGGTGGTTCCGGCGATCGGCAGAATCATGCAGATACGCCGAATTGGGGACGAAGCAGGCGTGCTGTGGGAGAATCGCGCNNTGGCCTCCACCGGCCACATTCGACGCGAGCCCACTGGAGGCGACTGTGACCGACACGGGCCTGCTGCTCAAGTCTCAGGTTGACCCGGCGTGGGGAGTTCGGGTGGTACGGCATGTTGAGCTTGATTTGGCTGCGCCGGTAATGCGGGTTCGGACTGAATTCAGGAAAGCGACGGGCAAGCCGGTGCGTGTGGGGATCTGGACGATTGCTCAGTTCGCTGACCCGGCGTGCGTGGCGATCGAGTTGCCAACCGGCTCCCGTTTTCCCGAAGGCTACACGCTCCTCAGCAGACCTGAACCTGAAGGTCTTGCGGTGAATGGAAGGTTGCTTACCTTTGTGCGCCATCCACAGAAGTTTGTGAAGGTCGGGTCGGACGCCGCGGCAGTGGTGTGGGTGGGGCCGAGCTCCGTGGTGCTGATGCAATCTGAGTTCATCGCGGGCGAGTATCCGGATGGTGGTTGCCGCGTGGAGGTGTACACGAATCCGGGCGAGCAGAAGTACGTGGAGCTTGAGACGCTGGGGCCGCTGGTGAACCTGGAGGCTGGGCAGATTATTGAGCACACGACGACGTATACGGTGAGGGCGCGAACGACGGCGGATGCGCGGGATGAGGCGGGGAAGGCGTTCTGAGGGCGTTATCGCGAGGAAGCGCCGTCCCTACGGGACTCCGGAATCATTTTTTGATTGCGCGTACCCCACGCTAAAGCGCGGGGCTAACAAACGCTGCGCCTACGGCGCGGGATTTGTGGAACTGCGGTCGTCATGCGCTTCGTTCGAGCGTTTTGGATTCACATGCTGACATTTCGGCATCGCGAAAGGTGGCTTTTTCTTGAGGAAAAGGCACTTGGCATCCCGGCTACTGTAAGCACCAGAATCGAAAACGCTGTAGGCGCTGGGCGGTGCAAGCCATCGTGCTCCGGTTGGCTGGCGAGCCAAGATTCCCTGGCTCGGCTGGATGATTGTTTTTTTTGATATTTATTGCGGCGTCAACTGCGCGGAGGCGCGCTTGTTGAGCACATCTTTTTCGTAGGCGCGGACGCGGGTGAGCCACTCGATGCCGGGGGACACGCTGCGCGAGAAGCAGTAGTGCTCCCAGACAGCCTGCCAGGGCATGGACTTCTGTTCTTCGAGCAGGGCGAGCCTCTCGGTGGCGTCGAAGCGAGCTTCGGCTGCGAGCATTTTGGCGCGCGGCTCGAGCAACGCCTGGAGCAGCGCCTTGCGCACATTGCGCGCGCCGATCACCCATGCCGCCACGCGATTGATGCTCGCGTCAAAGAAGTCGAGGCCGATGTTTACGCGCTGGATGGCGTTGCCGCGCACAATCTCCTGCGCAATTGCCGTGGTGGCCTCGTCGAGCAGGACAACATGGTCCGAGTCCCAACGCACAGGTCGTGATACGTGAAGGAGAATTTCGTCTAGGAACTGCAACGCTGTCGAGATCTTGTCGGCGATGCTTTCGGTGGGATGGAAGTGGCCCGCATCGAGGCAGAGCAGGATCTTCCGCGTGGCGGCGTAGGCGAGATAAAAGTCATTGGAGCCAGCAGTGAAGCTCTCGGTGCCGATGCCGAAGAGCTTGCCCTCCACGGCGACCTTATGCAGCTTGCCGGATGGCATGGCGAGGATGGCGTCGAGGGATTCAACGAGGCGGCGGCGAGGGCCGAAGCGGTCAACGGGCAGGTCCTTGTCGCCGTCGGGAATCCAGATGTTCATTACGCAGGGTGAGCTGAGCTCGAGGCTGAAGTACTCGCTGATTTCGCGCGACCGGATGCAGTGCTGAATCCAGAAGTTGCGGATGGCCGCGTCAGGGTGGGTGAGGGTGAGGTTCTGCGCGCTCAAGGGATGGGAGAAGAGGGTGGGATTGAAGTCGAGGCCGANNTGAAGGCTGAGGCGCTTGCGGCCCGGGATCTGGGCGAAGGCGACTTCAAGGTCGCTGCGCAGCTCATGCGGGGTGCTCGCGCGGCCGGGGTAGTTGCCGCTGGCCCGGATACCGCCGGTGAGTTCGCCTTCAGGGTTCTCGAAGCCCTTGACGTCGTCGCCCTGCCAGCACTGAATGGAGATGGGGATCTCGTCTACAGCATGGATCGCGGCTTCGCAGTCCACGCCGATCGCGGCGAACCGCTCGCGCGCTATTTCGTATGCGGATTCAATTCCGATCTCGGTGATGTTCATCGGGGCTGGTCCTCCACGTGCATCGAGGCGAGATGCGAGGCAGGGCCTCAGTAAGTTCACCTGAGATGCAATCCCGGCAAGTATAGAACATGGGATTCCGTTTGGAAAACATTGTTTGTAATGGATTGCGCGTGGATGCGCGGACGAGGCGAGGACGGAGGGTCGGGCAGGTTGGCCGCGCGGATTGCGAGGTTTAGCCGAGAGCAGGCACCTCAACGCCGAGGGCGCCGGCCAGAGCCTGGACCACCATGGCGTGGTCGGTGCGCTGGTCGAGGCCGCTGGAAACGACGGTGCCGACGAGGCCTGTCCCCTTTAAGACGATGGGAAAGCCGCCCCCGTGGGCTGCATAGTCGGCGAGCGAAACCTCGTGGCGCTGGGCAAAGTCTTTGCCTTCGAGCTTGAGTTGCAGGCCGACGGCATAGGAGGACTTTCCGAAGCGCATGACGGTGTTGCGCTTGCGGCGGATCCAGTCGGCCTGGCTGGCGGAGGCGTTGAGGGTGGAACAGGTGAAGAGGACGCGGGCGGCGATCTGAATTTCGAAGGTCATGGCGGCGTGGCGGGAGATGGCATCGGCGCGGAGGGCGTTGCCGATGGCCCATGCGGTCTCGGGGCTGAAGGTATCGAATTGGAGGAGGCGTTCCTGCTCGGCAACTGTATGGAGGTCTTCTTCGATGGTTGGCATTGTGGCTCCGTTTCTTGGATTTTCCAATCTTAGCCGGAAGGATAAAGACGCGGCGAGGGTGGGGCACGCGGGGATGACGGGAAAGGCGCGGGCACGGATGCCCGCGCTACTGCCGGCTGGGAAGCCGGCGCTACTGAAGTCGTGCCCTGACTCATGACTTCAACTCCGCGAATTCTTTTGGCACGGTATTTCGTTGTGCCCGTTTCAGGCCTTTCCCATTCAAACGGAAGAGATGTTTACAGGCGGCAGATTAGGAGCTCGCGTTCGTAGATCATCTCGGGCGGGATGTGATCGTGGATGGCGATGAAGAGCTCTTCGTGGCCGATGACTTCGCGCTTCCACTGTTCGCGGTCTACAGCCTGGAGGATTTCGAAGTCGGCCTTGAGCTTATCGAGCGGAATGTCGATTCCGGTCCAGTCAATATCGTTGAAGTGCGGAGTCCAGCCGATGGGTGTCTCCTTGCCCTGGGCGCGGCCGTGAACGCGGTCGACGATCCACTTGAGGACGCGCATGTTCTGCGAGAAGCCGGGCCAGAGGAACTTGCCCTTGTCGTCTTTGCGGAACCAGTTGACATGGAAGACGCGCGGCGTAACGGAGAGTGAGCGCTGCATCTTGATCCAGTGGCGGAAGTAGTCGCCCATGTGGTAGCCGCAGAAGGGAAGCATGGCCATGGGATCGCGGCGAACCTTGCCGAGCGCGCCGCCTGATGCGGCTGTGATTTCAGAGCCCATGGTTGCGCCGGTGTAGACGCCGCTGGACCAGTTGAAGGCCTGATAGACCAGCGGAAGGGTTGTGGAGCGGCGGCCGCCAAAGACGATGGCGTCGATGGGAACGCCGTTGGGATTCTCCCAGTCGGGGTCGATGATGGGACACTGACGGGCCGGCGCTGTGAAGCGGCCATTCGGATGAGCGGCGGGCTGGCCTGTTTCCTTGCCGATGGCGGGAGTCCAAGGCTTGCCGCGCCAGTCGGTGAGCTCGGCGGGCGGCTCGTCGGTCATGCCTTCCCACCAGACGCCGCCCTCGGGGGTGAGCGCAACGTTGGTGAAGATGGTGTTGGTGGCGAGCGTGGCCATGGCGTTGGGATTGGTCTTCATGCTGGTGCCGGGCGCGACGCCGAAGAAGCCGGTCTCAGGATTGATGGCGCGGAGGCGGCCGGTTTCGTCGGGCTTGATCCAGGCGATGTCGTCGCCGACGGTCCACACCTTCCAGCCGTCGAAACCGGCGGGAGGAATGAGCATTGCGAGGTTGGTTTTGCCGCAGGCGCTGGGGAAAGCGGCGGCGATGTAGGTTCGCTCGTGCGTGGGGGACTCGATGCCGACGATGAGCATGTGCTCGGCCATCCATCCTTCGTCGCGAGCTATGTTTGAGGCGATGCGGAGGGCGAAGCACTTCTTGCCGAGCAGCGCGTTGCCGCCGTAGCCCGATCCGTAGCTCCAGATCTCGCGCGTCTCAGGGAAATGGACGATGTACTTTTCGTCGTTGCAGGGCCAGGGGACGTCTTTCTGGCCCTCGGCCAGAGGCGCTCCAATCGAGTGAAGACAGGGCACAACGCGCTTCACGTCTTTGTCGATCTCGGCGAACACGGGCGCGCCGATACGGGCCATGATGCGCATGTTNNAGCTTCTTGCGCATGGCGTAGGGGTCTTCCCAGTTGTTGGTCGGACCCGAATTGTCTTTGGAGAGAGAACAGATGAAGGTGCGGTCTTCAACGCGGGCGACGTCGTTGGGGGCGGAACGCGCGTAGAAGCAGCCGGGCCAGAGCTCCTGGTTGAGGCGGATGAAGGTGCCAGCCTCGACGAGTTGGTCGCACAACATGTCGTACTCGGCCTGCGAGCCGTCGACCCAGTGAATGGCGTCGGGCTGACAGAGGTCGGCCATCTTTTCAACCCAGCGGATGAGGTGCTTATTCGTGGTGGCCGGGGTTGCGGCAGGAGATAAAGATGAAGGCTTCATTGCTAACCATCTTATAGAAAGGGCGGCTGGGGGCAAGAGATTGGAGCGAAATGCCCGGAAACGAGCTGTTGCCGGGCATGAGGTGGAATAGCTGGTACCGGCCGTCTCGACCGTGTAAGAAGCGCGTGTCTTGACGGCAATTACATAGCTGTCGGCGGTCAGGAAACTCCGGTCTGGCACCTGTTCAGCTTTGTCGCCCTGCTAAGTCGAACCATGTGAGCTGGATAGGTATTTCGACTGCGGAACGATGACTTTGGAGCGGGGATTGCAGTGTATAAGGGCAAGCTTCCATGTAAAAGTACTCGCACCCGGGAGCCGGCACAGAATTGCAATCGGCCGCCAGTGGCGCTCACTTGTCGAATAAGGCGTGATACAGATCGCCGTGACCAGGGGCATAAGCGAGTGGGGATTCGCGAATGGCGGGCTCATGAAACAGACTGCAGATTTTTGGGGAGCAGAAGCAGTAACACGGTCCGCCTATAACGGGCCTCACAGCGCGATCCTGGGTTGCCGCACGGTGAGCCAGAGCAAGAAGAGGAAGCAGATGGCAGATGAAATGGTTGAAGGAACTCCCAGGACACATTCTGGCTCACTGTTGGCAGCGATCGCAGTGGCGATGCTTTTGGGGTTTGGCGGGATTATCTGGAGCTACACACTGAGCAACAAAGTGGCGACGCAAGGGCAGGCTTTGACGGATGCCGCGGCGCAGAACACCAAGCTGAGTGCAGCACTGCAAAGTACCGACGCGCGGTTGGATGCGACCGCGGGCGCGATGCAGGCCTCGCTTGGCGTGACGCAGCAGCAACTGGATACGCGCTCGGCGGCCCTTCAGGTGCGCGAGGTTCGCGGGGAGCGGACGACTGCTCGGCTGGCAACCGCGCAGCAGGAAACCGAGGGTCAGGTGTCCGCGGTTTCCAGCGCCGTGACCGACGTGAAGACAGATGTCGGCGGCGTGAAGACCGACGTGGCCAAGACGCAGAGCGACCTGGCCGACACCAACGTGCAGTTGACGTCGATGAAGGGCGATCTGAACGGCCACAGCTCGCTGATTGCGCGGAATGGCGCGGAGTTGGAGATCCTGAAGCACAAAGGCGACCGGAACTACTACCAGTTCACGCTGTTGAGGGGCGAGAAGCAGCAGGTGGGGACGGTGTCTCTTGAGTTGAAGAGAGCCGACTCGAAAAGAAGCAAGTACACCCTCGCCGTCTTCTCCGATGACAAGCAGTACGAGAAGAAGGACAAGAGCCTGAACGANNAACAATGTGAGCGCCAAGAACACGGTGACAGGTTATCTGTCTTCTCCGAAGGGTGCACCGGAGCCGGCGGTTGCAGGGCTCTAAGGCATCATCGGCAGACGCTTGCTCGATTCCAGATTGAGAAGAGATGGTATTGAGCTTCTCAAGGTTGGGTTCAGCCAGGTCCGGGTCCCGGACCTGGCCGTTTGCATAGATTCCCGATGCGAGCGCCGTTCAAGTACGCAACCGAACGATGGGAGTTGCAATGATTCTCTTAAAGAGATGTGTTGCAAGGAATCGCCTATCCGGGAATCGTGGCAAGCGCCGGCTCAGGTTCAGGCTGCCGGAACGAGCTGGCGGAGTCAATTCTTCGAAGGTCAAGGCGGACGCGACCGTGGCTGGCAGACGGACATTTGTCGAAGACTTCACACGGGAACATTCCTTGCCCGGCTTGCATACGACATCGATTGAGATTACAGGCATTTTCTAATACATGACCGCATATGAGCTACGGTTGATCCGGCACCAAACGCCGAAGGCGTAGATATGGATTGTTCAATCTGTAGAGACCTGGCGCGAGCGTTTGAGGCTGGGCTCAGTAAGTACATTGAGGCTCGTTCATCGGCAAGTTTTCAGGTCTGCAAAAGCTTTGCGGCCAAGAGGAATGTCGATATGGAACGCGCC
>PMXB01000234.1:0-165 GCA_003165935.1 Acidobacteriaceae bacterium
CGGGCCGCGCCGAAGAAGCGCTTAGGACGCTGCAAAGCATTGGAGTCGACGCCACCTGAGAGCACCTTACCCGAGGGCGGAACGATCGTGTTGTAAGCGCGCGCCAATCGCGTAATCGAATCCAGCAGGATGACGACGTCTCTCTTGTGCTCGACCAGGCGCTTG
>PMXB01000234.1:200-18446 GCA_003165935.1 Acidobacteriaceae bacterium
AAGTTGATGGCCTCGATCTTGACCAGGGCAAAGTACTTCTCGCCCTCATGCGGCGGCCGGACGTTGCCGCTGATGGAGTCACCGGTCTTGAGATCGAACTTGCGAATCTGCGAAGGCGAGACATAGATGTCATCGGGGCCGGGCAGATAGTTGTAGTCGGGCGAGCGAAGGAAGCCGTACCCGTCAGGAAGAATCTCCAGCACGCCATCGGCGAAGATGTGGCCCTCTTTCTCGCTCTGGGCCTGAAGGATCTTGAAGATCAGATCCTGTTTACGAAGGCCGCTGGCGCCAGGAATCTCGAGGGTGCGCGCGATGCGGCTCAATTCTGTGATGTTCTTCTCTTTGAGTTCAGCGATGGTCATGATTCACCTGACAGATGGAGGGATTTTCGGAGAGGGATGTGGGAAGGGGGCTTGCTCCAGGGAGGAGATACCGATTCAGGAGGGGATGCACAAAGTGTAACAGGTGCAGGCCGTGCAACGCCCTCGAAAGGCAGGAAGGCTAAAACATGGCGGACAAGCGGCCTACCTCGGCGGTAAGCCGCCTTTACTTCAATGCTAAACCAATATTACCCAACGGACGTTTGCTGCCTAGGCTGCCCTGCGGCGCTCAATGAGCGGCGCAGGGGCAGGAACGGTCAGCGGCAAGGAACCCGGATTCGTGGTTTGGAAACGGCCCAGGACTTCGTTCGTGGTGTCCTGGAGCCGGGTGTTTGGCTTGTGCAGCTTGCGGGTAGCCTTGCTTGCCAGCTGACACAGCTGATAGCGGTTGGACACGTGAGAGAGTGCCCCAAAAACTAAATCAGAACGCATGATGATTCTCCTTCGTCGGTTCCTGCCAGGCCGGAACTCGTTTTTTGTCACCGCTGGTGCGGCCGGGGATATACAGCAGCCGGAAACCCGAATGCCTGTCCCCTAATTTTTAGACGCACCGAATGTGCGTCCAGTTCAAAATCTTCGCGCAGAATCCCACCCCTTGGCACGGATAAATTGCCGTCAGGGCTATTCAGGAATGCTGCCTTGGGAATCCATACTCCCGATTGTCCCAACTCTGCACGCACAAAGTACGCACCGAGAACATCAATGGATGAGCCTCAGCTCAATTTGATGCGGGATTCGACCAGAGGGGCGCGCAAAACGAGTCTGCGCCTCGTGCCCTGAATGGATGGCACTCATGACTGTATACCCTGTCCGGTTACGGGTCAACAGTTTTTTGCGCTTTTTTGCCTCGCAATCAACTCCCTGCCGGTTCTCCTCGCCTAATAGGTAAATCCCTCTGAATTAGTCGTTTAGCATTGACCTGGCACTGGGTCAACGTGGTCACAATTGCTCATTCCGTGAGGGTCGGAGGAGGCAGGGTCCTTCCGGGAACACGAATGGTTACCCTCAGGCCTCCTGCCGCTTGCCTGGGCGAAAAGCGCGGCGGCCAACAATCGCGCCGAATCCAGCGGGAAATGACGCTGAAGTCTTCTGCATTCAGCAAATTAGGCAAAGCAACGCGCTTACACGGCCGGCTCCCTAAGTCAACGAGCGCTTCCAATCGGAGCCGGCATATCCCACTATTCCATTTTGAATCAATGTTTTCGGAAGACTGAGCCTTGGTGGGGCAGCTACCGCTGGACGGCTCACTTCCCTCGTATTCTCACTTCACATATATAAGGGACCGCCGGGTTTGCCGGCTGCCTGACTAACCGGACCGATCTGCCCGTTCCCCGTCTCGCGCCACCACGATGGAAGCGTCTGGAGGAGGTGTCTTCTTCGGGCGACTCGCCGACCGCCGGCGACTGACGGCCCTGCCGTCCGGGTCGGTCAAAACCGAATCCCCGACGGCGTCGGGCCCACAGAAGCGACGAGCGACTCTTTTGGGACGCGGCGAAGCAGCCACAAGCGTGTCCAGGCGGAAAAACTGCACGAAGAGCAGGAGACCGAAGGGAATGGCAATCAGCAACCCATCCCTGTTGGAGATCAAGCCGCGTATGGAGATCAGGCCGGTAATCAAGACGGACTCGTGCACCTGGGGCCTTCCCTGCGGAGAAACCTGGGCATTCCAGCCTGAGCGATCCAGCCCAAGCATGAGAGGTTTCTCATGCCCATGATGGCTTTATCGACGCAAGATTGGATTTGCCTGATCCAGATTAGATTCGTCCCAGAAACCGGGGTAATCCCTCTTTTGCGGGACCGGTGCCCGGTCGAAGGTAACCTCGGCGGAAACCGAGCGGTCATCGCATAGGTCGGTCTCGACGTGCCCGACTATGCCCAGTAGCTCCGATCGAGTGTGCGGTATTGAATGGCTTCGGCAAGGTGCGGCACGGTGAGNNGCGTGTTCATCTGGGAGTTTGAATGGTTCTTCTCGCCGGCCTTGCGGAAGCGCTGCCGCTGCCGCTCGCGTGCGGCCATCACGCGCTCGCGAATCTCCGCCGATCCCTCTGAAGCCGCGTTGCCGCGTAGCTCCTTGTATTGCACGGCCGGCACCTCGACGTGAATGTCGATGCGGTCGAGCANNGGGCCGGAGACCTTGGACACATATCGCTGAATCATAGGCGGCGTACACATGCACTCGCGGGACTTGTCATTAAAGTAACCACAAGGACATGGATTCATCGCCGCCGCCAGCATGAATCGCGCCGGGAAGGTGAGCGACATGGAGGCGCGCGCAATTGTCACTGTGTGATCTTCGAGCGGCTGGCGCATCACCTCGAGCACGTTGCGAGGGAACTCCGGCAGCTCATCGAGAAAGAGGAGCCCGTTGTGAGCGAGCGAGACCTCACCGGGGCGCGGAACGATGCCGCCGCCGATCAGGCCCGCGTCGGAGATGGTGTGGTGAGGCGAACGGAACGGCCGCTGCGTAACCAGGCCCGCACCGGAATCGAGGATGCCGGCCACGGAATGGATCTTGGTAGTTTCGAGCGCTTCTTCAAACGTGAGCGGCGCGAGGATCGATGGCAGCCGCTTGGCAAGCATGGTCTTGCCTGAGCCGGGAGGCCCGATCATGAGAATGTTGTGGCTGCCCGCGGCGGCCACTTCGAGAGCGCGCTTGGCTGACTGCTGTCCGCGCACATCTTTGAAGTCAACCGCGAAGTGTTGCAGCTCGCTTAACAGTTGCTCGGTCGAGGTCCGCACCGGCTCGCGCTGGATCACGCCGACAACCGAGGAGTTGAGCAGGTCGATCACGTCGATCAGCGAGGAGACAGGGTAGACATTCACGCCCTCAACTACTGCGGCCTCGGCGGCGTTTGCGGCGGGTAGCACCAGGTTGGCAATTCCCTTCTCGCGGGCGAGGATCGCAACGGGCAGCATGCCGGGCACGGCGCGGACACTGCCGTCGAGGCCAAGCTCACCCACCAGAAGGAAGCGGCCCAGGTCGTCCACGCGCAGCGCGCCATAGGCTCCGAGGATGCCGATGGCGATAGGCAGGTCGAAGCCCGCGCCTTCCTTCTTCATGTCGGCGGGCGCCAGGTTGATGGTGATAAACGACGGCGGAATCAGGTAGCCGGAGTTCTTGATGGCGGCGCGAACGCGGTCGCGGCTCTCCCGCACGGCGGCATCGGGCAGGCCGACCGTATGAAAGATGTCTTTCTCGAGGGCCGCTGTGCTCAAATCCACCTCAACATCGATGAGGTTGGCATCGATGCCGAAGACGGCCGCGCTAAGGGCTTTGAATAGCATGGGGTAAAGTCGCAGGAAGTGTAGCAGAAGGCAGTCGCCTCGAGTCAGTGACCGAAGTCCACTATGCGTCAGCGTTCAGGGCCTGACGCCGAGGCGTCCGGGGGGGCCGGAACGATCTCAGGCCGTTGAGTTGGTATCGATTTCCCGGCCGTCTCGGCTATAGTGCGGGTATGGGAGTACGAATCCCAGGAACCCCATGACCCTTCGCATAATCGTTGGAATCGTTTCATTCTGCGCTGCGATCGCGAGCTTTACTTTCGCCAGCAAGCTGGTGGATAGAATGTTCGACGATAACCGTCGCAGCGACGACCGCCGCTGGAACTACTCCGATTTAGGTCATTGGGCAAGAAAAGATTTCTTCATAGTGGCGGAGTATCGAAGACTGAACCCTCATGGGAAGCTTTATGGCTACTGGCGAGTCACCATCATCCTTGGGATCGTTGCTTCCGCCGCTTTGGCCGTTTGCCTGTTGACGCAAATCCTGTAGCCAAGACCACAATTCGCTCTGCGGCCTCCGATTCACGCTCCCTGTAGACAGTTCTGGCGCAAAAGTGCCGTGTGCATCACCGCAGGTTGCTGTTCCCTATTCCCTTCGTTCCGCCTACAATCTCATCCGTGACTACCAGTCTCTTCGATCTCTACAAGATCGGCGTTGGCCCATCGAGTTCGCACACCATGGGACCGATGCGCGCGGCGTGCCGGTTTGCGCGGGACCTTGCGGCGCTGGACTCTGCCGCGAGTGGTCTGCTCGAAAAGGTAGCCCGCGTGCAGGTTGGGCTGTTCGGCTCACTTGCGCTCACCGGCCTCGGCCACGCCACCGACCGCGCCGTGCTGCTGGGACTTGCAGGAAATGAACCGGCCACCATCGACCCGGCTGCGATCGAGCGAACCGTCGCCGCGATACGCGCGGCAAAACAGATTTCGCTGGCCGGCGTTCGGACGATTCCCTTCGACGAGTCGCACGACCTGCTCTTTGAGCGCGCGGTCATGTATCCGCCGGGCGCAAAGATGCAGCATCCCAACGGAATCCGATTCACAGCCTTCGACTGTGCGGGCGAGAGGCTCGAGCAGCGAACCTTCTTTTCCATCGGCGGAGGCTTCATCGTGGAGGACGGCGGAGATGGGTCCACCGGCAAGCCGCAGGCCGCGATTCCCTTCCCTTTCCATAGCAGCCACGAACTGCTGACGACGGCGCACGTCAACGAGTTGACCATCAGCCAGCTCATGCTGGAGAACGAATGTGCGTTGGTCCATGACGCCGCGGCTGTGGCCGGCCAGTCGCCGGTGGAGTTTGTCCGCGCGGGGATCGATCGCATCTGGACCGTGATGCAAGGCTGCGTGGAGCGCGGAATCGCCACCGAGGGGATTTTGCCCGGCGGCCTCGGCGTTCACCGGCGCGCGCATCGGCTTTCAGAACGGCTGCGGCAAAAAGAAGCAGAGGGTAAAGTAACCGATCCACTGTCGCCACTCGACTGGGTCACTGTCTATGCGATGGCCGTGAATGAAGAGAACGCGGCCGGCGGACGCGTGGTGACCGCGCCGACCAACGGCGCTGCGGGTGTGATTCCTTCGGTTGCGCACTACTACATGCGCTTCATCCCCGAAGCTGACCATGAAGGACTGCTTCGTTTCTTCCTCACTTCAGCGGCCATCGGCATTCTCTACAAGGAGAACGCGTCGATCAGCGGCGCTGAGGTTGGCTGCCAGGGCGAAGTGGGCGTTGCCTGCTCCATGGCGGCGGGTGGACTGGCCGCAGCGCTCGGCGGAACGAATGGACAGGTGGAGCACGCCGCGGAGATTGCGATGGAGCACAACCTGGGCATGACCTGCGATCCGATCGGCGGGCTGGTGCAGATTCCATGCATTGAACGCAACGCCATGGGCGCCGCAAAGGCCGTGCAAGCGACGCGCATCGCGCTCAATGAGCAGGAAGAGCACAAGGTTTCGCTCGATCAGGTGATCCGAACCATGTACCTCACCGGTCTCGACATGCAATCGCGCTACAAGGAGACGAGCCTGGCCGGATTGGCGTTGAACATCATCGAGTGCTGAAGAGAAAAGCGCTTTGCACCCGCATGAATCAAGGACTTCAGCGACTCAGTCGAAAACGATGGCGACTGCAAACGTAATCGAAAGGCACAATCATTTGCATTTTGCTTTCCAATTCACGGAGGACGCCGAAAAAATTGTTGACCTTTTTTCCACTCTCTTGTTGTTTTTTCCTTGACACTGATCAACCGTGAATCTATACATTCATCAACTGCAATTTCTTAATTGCAGAACTCGATGCAAACCATCGAAAAGGGAGAATAGGCCAAATGGCAACTAAGAAAGCAGCCAAGAAGGCACCCGCCAAGAAGGCACCCGCGAAGAAAGCAGCGAAGAAAGCCGCAAAGAAGAAGTAACTGCGGTCAACCATCAACAAGGCAACACATGAGGGGGACGCTACAAAGCGTCCCCCTCAGTGTTTGTGGGCACATCGCGCATCGCAATCGGGACTAGACTGGATAGCGGCGAGAAAACGGAGAAGGGAACCGATTCCCAAAACGACCATGACAAGACGGCGCTGGATCGCAGAACGATGGGACGAGGCAACGGCAACGCTTGAGGGCGCGCAGGCCGAGCACATGGCCCGCGTGCTGCGCGCGCAACCCGGGATGGAAGCCGATGTGGTGGCTGGGGGCCGAGTCTTCCATGCCGAAGTAGCGGCTGTTTCTCCGCATGAGGTTCGTTTCAACCTGATCGCAGAGGTGGAGGCCGACCCCGCGCTGCCGGTGACGCTGGTATTGGCCGTCTACAAATTCGACCGCATGGAGTGGGCCATCGAGAAGGCGACAGAGCTGGGCGTCGCCGCCATTGCCCCGGTGATTGCGCGGCGCACTGAGAAACATCTGGGTGAGTCTGCTGAAAAGCGCGCCGAGCGCTGGCGGCGCATTGCACATGAGGCTGCGCAGCAGTCGCGCCGCTCCGATGTGCCGGTGATCCATGTCCCGGCGCTGCTTGCGAACTTCGCGCGGGCCGCATCGACGGCGACGCGCATCGTGCTGGCCGAGCAGGAACGCTCCACCGCGCTGCGCCATGCCGTGGAGACTGCCGTGGCACTGGCGCAGGATGAGATGCCGGCCTTCGAAGTGGCGATCGGGCCTGAAGGCGGATGGGCTCCGGAGGAAGAAGCGCTCTTCGACGCAAACGGCTGGCAGGCTGTTTCGCTGGGGCCGCGCATCCTTCGCGCGGAGACGGCCGCAATCGCGGCGCTGTCGGTGGTTGCGTCGTGTCTGGAATGAAAGGGCAACGCCGACCCGGCTGCGCCTTCATTACGCAGAAGCCCGGATCGGCAATGAGCGTGAAGCAATTTCGACTTACAGATGTGAGGCGTGCAACAGCAGTCCCGCCAGCGCTGCGCCCACCATCGGTCCGATGATGGGAATCGGCGCATAGCTCCAGTTCGAGCTGCCCTTGCCTGGAATGGGCAACAGGAAATGCACGAGCCGCGGCCCGAGATCACGTGCGGGATTGATTGCGTATCCCGTGGTTCCGCCGAGCGAGAGCCCTATGGCCCACACCAGGCTGCCTACAAGCCACGGACCGAGCGCTGGGGCGGGTCCGGTAGCTGAAACGCCGTGCGATCCAATGGCGGTGGCAACAATGATCAGCACGGCTGTGCCGATCATCTCGCTCAAGAGGTTGAAGAGAGGGCTGCGCACCGCGGCATTCGTGGCAAAGACGCCAAGCTTGGCGGCGGGATCCTCGGTGAGCTTCCAGTGAGGGCCGTAATGCAGCGTCACGATCACGGCCCCGCACATGGCTCCCAGCAACTGCGCCGACCACATACTGAGCAGGGTCGAATAGTCGCCGCTATCCACAGCAACCGCGAGAGTCACGGCTGGATTGAGGTTGGCCCCGGAGCTGCCGAAGGCCTGCGCCACCAGCACACCGCATAGCACGCCCAGCCCCCAGCCGGTGGCGATTACGATCCAGCCCGCATCCGCCGCGTAGGACTTGCGCAGAGTCACGCCCGCGTTCACGCCATTGCCCAGAACAAGCAAAACCAGCGTTCCCATGAATTCGCCGAACCAGACAGAGTGCATGTGTTCTTCCTCAAATGGACTTTATGGGCTCCACGATCGACCGTTCGATTCGCCCGTTGAAAGTGGCCGGCTTAGAACCAGGTACGACGTTTGTACTCCACATAGGCAGCTCCGAATTTGTCCTCGAGCACCTGCTCTTCCTTGCGAACTCGAAAGATCTGCAAGGGAATGATGACAATGTAGACGAGCAGAAACCAGGGGCGGTTGGCCCAGATCATTACGCCCGCAACCATGAGGACACCGAAGACGTAAATGGGATTGCGAATGCGAGAGTAGAGGCCGGTGGTGACCAGCGTTGTGGCTTTGGCCTTGACGCTGAAGGCGCGGCCCAATTGAAGACGGGCAAGCAGAAAGAGAAGAAACGAGGGGATGGCGATGCCGAGTCCGACAGCACGCGTGACGTTGAGGGGAAATCGTTGGAGATTGAAGGCAAATAGCACGGCGAGCGCGACGATGAATGCCATTGTCAGGTAGTTCATCTTCAAAGCACGACCTCCATTGCCCGTCCGCTGCGGTGACCTCCGCTATCGCGGCTTGCGCGAGCGGGAGCTGGCTCGAAGAGGCATTGCTCAATTGCAGTCGCAGCGGGACACAAGCATTCTGCACTGCCAGACCCGTGCTCGCCAAGAGGTGTTTGCACGTCCCTCCCTATGGCGTAGTGGAATCGGCAGGCGCCTGGGACGGGACCGTCTGTTCGTATTGCTGCCAGTGCGTCAACAGCTCCTGCACAACGACGTGTCCCACGCGATAGGCGGCCTCGAGCGAGGGCAAGTACGCGCCGTAAGCTCCGACTCGTTGGCGGGCGAGGCTTTCGGCGGCGGTGAGTCCACGCGGCTGCTGGTCGAAGTTGCTTACCGTGCGCAGGACCAGCACGCGCTTCATGTCCATGCGGCCGCCATCGGCGAGAAAACGCATCGACGCAAGCGTGCCCGTGTCCTCCATGGCCGTGGTTGCGAACGTGCCGTTGCCGCCTGTGAAGTAGCGCATCCACTCGTTGGCCCATGCGTCCAGCAGCTTGCCGTGCCAGTAGGTCGATGATGAGACCTCATCGCCCATGGTGACGAAAGGCGGGCGCTGCGCAGCGGCGCCGTTGAATGCGGCGCGAATCTCCTTCAGATGATCGCTGTCTTCGAGCTTGGTATCACGCGTCAGGTTGAAGGCCCATCCGGCAACGCCCGCATTGAGTTCAAACACCTGACCAGGCAGCGGCTCGGCCGGTTGCTCATAGGGTGCCTTGCGACGGAGAGGCAAATAACCAGTGGGCCAGTCCCCGGGTATCTCCCTCGAGTCGATCTCGTAACCGAGATCGCCGTCGACCACCCAACGCGCCCATGCAGCCGACCCGAGAGAGACGCGTTCGGGATTTCCCCCGGCGATGCCGGCAATGATCCAGTAGGCGTGGCTGAAGTCGAAGCGCGGATCGAGGCCGACGGCCATGATAGTGGCCGCAGCGTTGGCCGTGCCCTGGCCCGTGAGCACCGCCATCTCTCCGTTGGAGTTCATGCGCGCCGCGTGATAGGCCGGCAAAGGGTAGACGCGGTCCAGGTGGTCGCGCTCCACCCAGTACTGCAGTTCGCCGGGTTGATCGCCGGTATCAGCGCCCACTTCGAACATGGCAATCACCACGACCTTCACGGGGATGAGCTTGGACTTGGCGGCAGCCGCGATGGGAAGAATGAGCGGAAGGAAGGCAGCAAAGAAGGCTGTCGCGCGCATCGTCATGGTGCGATGGTATCGGAAAGGCAATAAGGACAAGTCAAGAAAATTGCCTGACAGCGCCAAGTGTTTGGGTAATATCGTTATGCAGGACAGGACAAAGCGGAGAAGCAAATGTTCAGAAGAGTAACTACAATCCTCGGCGCGGCGATCGTGGCCGTCCTCTTGTTGCCGGCCGTTGCCCAGCAGCCGGCGCCGCTCAAGGTCATCGGCTTCATGACCGACTTCGACGTGAAGGACGACGCGGTGGGCATTTGCAAGGCGGTGATGGACGGCGTTGCGCCGGGCGTGCGCATCATCGACATTACCCACCAGTCGGAGCCCTACAACATCGCCATGGGTGCGCGATTTCTTGCCGGGTCCGCGCCGTACTTCCCCAAAGACGCCGTCTTCGTGGTGGTGATCGATCCGACGGTGGGATCCACGCGCAAGGCCATCGTCGCGCGGTCGCGTGTGGGGCAGATCTTTGTCCTGCCGGACAACGGACTTCTGACGCTGGTGCAGGATCGCGACGGCATTGTCGAGGCGCACGAGATCACGAATCCAACGTGGATGATCGGCACGGGGATCTCCTCCACCTTTCATGGCCGCGACATCTTCTCGCCGGCGGGTGCCCACGCAGCACGCGGAGACGACATCGCCCAGGCCGGCCCGGCGCTTGACGTTTCAAAGCTGGTGCGGCTCGACCTGCACATGGCCACTCTCAACGCCGACGGACTGCACGGCGAGGTTATTGGCACCGATGGTCCCTTCGGCAACCTGGTGCTAAACGTACCTGCAGAGACTTTCCGTCAGCTCGGCTACAGGGTCGGTGATGCTGTCCCCGTGACGCTGGACGGAAAGCAGTACACCTTCCCATTTGTAAAGACCTTCAGCGATGTGCCTGTGGGCAAGGAGCTGTTCTACATCGATTCGCGGGGAAGGCTCTCGATCGGCATCGACCAGCGGAACTTCGCAGAGACCTACACGGTGGGCGAGGGAGCTGTGCTGCAGATTCCGAGGAAAGTTGGAAAGTAGGATGAGAAAGAAACGCCTGTCCCCTCTGTACCCGCTGATCGTTGCGCTGGTTTTGACCCGCGCGGCGTCTGGTCAGCAAACGAAGACTGAATTCATCTCGCTGGATGCGGCGCAGCCGATTTTGCAGAGCTTCTCGAACGCTTTGCCTGAGGATCTTCCCAAAGCGCCCGACAATGCCGCATGGTCTGCCTGGGTGCAGGGGCAGGACACCAAAATCCGTCAGAGGCTGGAACTCGGCGAGGAGGACACTCTTACCAACCTGCTGCGGTTTGGGGTGACCTACACCAGCGAGTACCAGATCGACCGTGAGTATCTCGCGAAATACGGGCAAAGCAGCCTGGTTAACTCTTTTGCTGAAAACCGCGCCAACGACCTTATCCGCGCTCTTGCCTCGCCGACTGCGAGCGAGGGGATGCTGGAGATGCGCGCCTTTGTAATCAAGCGCGGCTACTCTTTCAAGACCCCGCAAGATCGGGCGCGTCTGAAGCAGCATCTGCTGGATAACCTTGCTCACATGCGGGACGAGTTCGCCCAGTTTCGCGAGAAGCTGAAGACAGCGGACGAGTCGGAACAAGCACAGCTCTACGCCCAACGCGGCATTTCGCTGGACTCGAACCTGTGGCCCGACTATGCGCTCGATCTCGCCCTGAGTGAACTGGCGAAGGCCGGCATGCTGAAGCCGGGCAGCGTGCGTCGTATCGCGATAGTCGGTCCGGGGCTGGACTTCGCCAACAAGGAATACGGCAACGACTTTTATCCGCCGCAATCGATCCAACCCACTGCTGTGCTGGATTCGCTCATCCGGCTGGGTCTGACTGATCCAAATACCTTCGAGCTTTCCACCTTCGACATCAGCCCGAGCGTCAACATCCACCTGGCGCGAGCGCAGAAGAATGCAATTGCCGGGAAGCACTATGTGGTCCAGTTGCCGTGGAACAGCGCGGTTCCCTTCAATCCGGAGTATTTGGCGGCCTTCACCGCCTATTGGCAAGACTTGGGTAAGCGTGTCGGAACACCGGTTGAGCCCGTCGCCGTTCCGCTGAAGCTTGCACAGGATATACATATCCGTGCTGTAAGCGTGCGGCCGGAGATCGCCAGTCGAATCACGCCGGTGGACATGAACATCGTCTACCAACGCATGGATGCGGCCGATCCAGACCAGAAGTTCGACCTGATCATCGGGACAAACATCTTTATCTACTACGGAGCGTTCGAGCAGTCGATGGCTCGCGCCAATCTCGCCGCGATGCTCAAGCCGGGAGGATTCGTCCTTTCGAACGACTTGCTGGCTGATAAAGCGCCGTCGCGACTGGAACTGGCTCATGGGACAACCATCAAAGTGAGGTCGGAGCCGCAGATCATCGAGCACATGTACTGCTATCGACTCCAGCCCTGACATGCGCATAGAAACTTCACCGGTTTTGCCAGAGGACGCACTAGAATGCGGGTGAGAGGGCGAAGCCAAAATGAAGATCGCTTTGCGCGCATGCATGTTGGCTGGGGTGGGGGCGGTGGCAGGTGCATCTTTGATGGCACAACAGGCGGCAGTTCCGCCGACGCACCATTGGGCGCTGGTGTTGCACGGTGGCGCGGGTGTGATTGAACGCGCAACGATGGACCCGAAGACGGAAGCGGCGTACCGCGCCTCGATCAAACAGGCGGCGGACGCGGCCGCTAAGGTTCTCGACAGCGGCGGCTCGTCAGTCGACGCGGTGGAGGCAGCAATTCGGATTTTTGAGGACGATCCGCTATTCAACGCCGGACGCGGCGCGGTGTTCACAGCCGATGGAAAGAATGAGTTGGACGCTGCCATCATGGACGGCGCAACACTGAAGGCAGGTGCCGTAGCCGGAGTGACACGCACGCGGCATCCCATCAGCCTGGCACGCGCGGTGATGGAGAAGTCGCCGCACGTGATGCTGATCGGCGCAGGGGCCGATGCCTTTGCAGCGAGTGTCGGCCTTGAGCAGGTGGACCCGAGCTTCTTCTTTACCGAGCGGCGCTGGCAGTCTCTGGTGAGGCAATTGAAAAAGGAGGGCCGGCCTGTTCCACCGCGCCCTGCCGGCGCGCCGCCCGAGCCCGTCAGCGAACTCGCACCGATGGAGCCCGAAGGCGCGCACAAATACGGCACGGTCGGCGTTGTGGCGCTCGACCGTCAGGGCAACATCGCGGCGGGCACATCCACGGGCGGAACGCAGGCCAAGCGTTGGGGCCGCGTGGGCGACTCGCCGATTATCGGCGCGGGCACCTACGCTTCAAACCGCTCCTGCGCCGTCTCTGCTACTGGCACGGGCGAGTACTTTATCCGGCTCACCGTGGCACGCGAGGTATGCGCGCTGGTTGAGTACAAGGGCATGCCGTTGCAGGCCGCGGCTGACCAGGTGATTCACAAAGAACTGCAAGCGCTCAATGGCGACGGCGGGGTCATTGCGATTACGCCAGACGGCCAGATGGCGTGGAGCTTCAATACACCCGGAATGTACCGCGCGCGAATGCGCGAAGGGGGCAAGCTCGAGATCGGCGTGTACAACGACGAGCCGTAGGGATAGACCCAACACCAAAGGAGAATGGACTGAGCGCAATGCCGACCGTCTTTCGCGAACGTGGGTTTAGGTTCTTCTTCTATTCCAATGAAGGATCGCCGCGCGAGCCTATCCACATTCACGTAGAGAAGGATGATGTAGAAGCAAAGTTCTGGCTGCATCCGGAAGTATGTCTGGCTTACAATGAGGGCTACAATGCTCGTACATTGCGCGAGTTGCAGGGATTAGTGGAGCAGAATCGGACCTTAATCGAGAGGACATGGAATGAGTACTTCGGTTAACGCGACGCAGGTGCGACTGGACGAAGACAGCATGTGGGTGGAGTTGAGCGATGGCCGCACGCTTGGTGTCCCGCTGACATGGTTCCCTCGCCTTCTGCACGCAACTGCCGAGCAACGCGCGCAGGTGAGGATAAGCAAGCGAGGCCTGCACTGGGATGCGCTGGACGAAGATGTCTCGATCGCGGGACTGTTGGCGGGGTTTGGCGACCAGACTGCCAAGAAACCTTTTGCCGCTTAGACGGCATTGCAAGCAAGGGATACCCGATGGCGCTCCAATTAACCACATCTCACATCGAAGACTCCATCGCAGTCTTCCACTATTACAAGAAACTCGCGGAGCGCGCGATGGCGCAGGTTGCCGATGAGCAGCTCTTCGCAGTGCTCGATGGCGAAGCAAACTCGATTGCCATCATCGTGAAGCACATGGCCGGCAACATGCGATCGCGCTGGACCGACTTCCTGACCACAGATGGCGAGAAGCCGACCCGCAACCGCGACAGCGAGTTTGTTGACCCGCCGGCCACGCGCGTGGCGCTGCTCAGAGAGTGGGAGCACGGCTGGGCAACAATGTTTCGTGCACTCGAGCAGCTAACCGACGCGGACATGGCACGCACCATCACCATTCGCGGTGAGGCGCACTCAGTAATGCAGGCCATCAATCGGCAACTGGCGCATTACCCTTATCACGTGGGGCAGATTGTTCTGCTGGCAAAGCACTTCGCCTGCGATCGCTGGGAATCGCTCAGCGTTCCCCGCAATCGGTCGGAGGAGTTCAACCGCCGAGTTGCCGCCGGTGAAGCGAGCCAGCGCTGAACGACCGCCAGGCTGGAACCCGCCGCTGCAATTCAAACGGCCATCCCGATTGGGACGGCCGTTTGTCTTTCAATTTCTGGATCAGCAGTTATTGCGCCGGGGCGCGCGCCTCAGCCTTTTGCGCCAGCACCTGGTGAACGTGGTCTTCGAGCGCTTGTGCTTCGGGCATGTAGGTGAGCGCCTTCTGGATCATCGGATCCCAATCTGCCAGGGTACGAAGGCCCGTCAACTGGCCGAACTGGATGGTCACGATCTTGTCCTTGATGCGCGCCTTCAGCCAGTCGCTCACGCCGTTGATATCGGCGTCGGTAAATTCGATGTTCTGGCTGGTGAGGTATTTCTTGAAGTCGTCCATGACCGCGTTGTCGACCTGGAAGTTCTTGTCCACGTTGTGGCTGGCCACATATATCGGCGCAAAGTGGAAGAAGACGTCCTTATAGATCAGATCATCCTGGAAGTGATTGCTCTTGGGGCTTTCAATCTTCTCGTCGGGTGTTATCCCGCCGCCGCCGTATACGGTGCGGCCTGCGTCGGTCAGCTTCACTTCGCGGTTGCTCGTGTCGGCGGGCTGCGCGCCGGCGTGGTTGTAGTAGTAGTCGTAGAGCGATACACCCGAGTAGTTGCGCTGGATTAGCCGGCCCGAAGGCGTGTAGTAGTGGTAGGTGGTCAGCGCCAGTCCGGTGTTCTCGCTCAGGTTGTAGACGGTTTGCACCAGGCCCTTGCCAAAGGTGGTCTCCCCCACAATCAACGCGCGGTCATGGTCCTGCAACGCGCCGGAGACAATCTCCGCTGCCGAAGCGGTGTTGCGGTTGACCAGCACAACGATGGGGAAGGTCTTGCCGTCATTTCCATGCGTGGCCGTGTAGTTCTGATCGGGATAGGCGCGGCCACGCTGGGAGACGATGGTCTGCCCCTTGGCCAGCAGGTGATCGCAGACGTCGACTGCCTGGCTGAGCAGACCGCCGGGATTGCCGCGCAGGTCAATCAGCAGGCCCTTGGGATTCTGGAAGCTGTCGATTGCGTCGATCATCTCCTGCGCCGTGGTCTCCTGGAACTGGGTCAGATGGATGTAGCCGATGCCCGGGCGAATCTCATATTTCAAATCGACTGACGGGTGCGGAATCTCGTCGCGCACCAGGTCAAAGACCAGCGTCTGCGGCTTGGGCACCGCCTCGCGAATCATCGTCACCTGCACATGCGTGCCCTTGGGCCCCTTGAGCGCCTTGGCCACCAGGTCTGAGGTCATGCCTTCAGTCGACTTGCCGTCGACGGCGGAGATCACGTCGCCGGGATGAATGCCTGCGCGGAATGAAGGCGTGCCTTCAAACGGATAGACAACGTAGACCTTGCCGTTCTGAATTGGCTGCTGAATGGTCATGCCCACGCCGTAGTAGCGGCCGTGTTGGTCTTCGCGCATCCGCGCGTATGCCTTGGGGTCGTAGAAGTTCGAGTGCGGATCGAGCACGCGCAGCATGCCTGGGATGGCGCCATCGTAGATGGCCGCATCCGCCTTGTCGCCATCAATGGGCTCGGCGTAGTTCGCCTCCACCAGCGCATAGACATTTGTGAACGACTTCAAATTGTCGCGGAGTTGGCTCTCGTCAGCAGCAGACTGGGCCCCGACCCTGCGCTGCAGGACGTTGCCTGCAACCGCACAGACGGCGAAGAAGATGACCAGCGAAAAGAGTGCGCGGCGTGCGCGGGAATTCATAAGCGAGAGAACCTCCGAACTGCACCTGCGGCATCTGCATGGGATGCAGCCTTCCAAAGTGTCCCCAAAACCGGGTTCTGATCAGAAACTGATCTCTTCCTGGGGTGCGGGGTCCCGGTATAAAAATTAGCCTTGCCCGGTTGGCCCTATCAGGGACCGGCAAGGCGCGGGAGACTGGAAAGCCGCTCTGCATGCTCCGCCAGAGCAGTGGTGAACCAAAGTATAGCAATTTGACGTCTGCCTGGGCCAATCCGGTAGCCGGGCGTCGGCTCCGGCAGGAAAGTCCGCACCTTCCGGGACGATTAGAAGAGGGAATCGGAGGACGAAGTCGCCCCCTTGCTCTCCAGCCATTTACAATCACGTCTATGGACACAGGAGATCCTTTTACACCTGGCCAGCCCTTCATGATGAATCCAAGACCTTTTCACATCTCCGCGGCGTTCGTGTTCGGCACGTTGCTGCTCGCAGCTTCAGCACAGGCGCAAACTAAGCTCGCCGCGCCCGAAAGCCCCTACGGCGGCGTCACGGTCGAGGAAATTGTCGCCCGCGTCAACGACCAGATCATTACCCGCTCCGATTACGACCGCGCAATGAAGGAGATGGACGACGATGCCAAGCAGCATGGCGCCACCATGCAGCAAATCTCCGAAGGCCATAAGGACTTGCTGCGCAACCTGATCGACCAGCAGCTCTGGCTTTCAAAGGGCAAGGAGTTGGACGTTACCGGCGAAACAGAGCTGGTGAAGCGGCTGGACGAGATCCGCAAGCAATACAACATGGAATCCCTTGAAGATCTGGAAAAAGCCGCCAAGGAACAGGGAATCTCGTTTGAAGACTTCAAGGCCAACATCCGCAACCAGATCATCACGCAGGAAGTTATGCGCGATGAAGTCGGCCGCCGGGTGCAGTTCACCCAGGGCGAGGTAGAGCGCTACTACGAGGCCCACAAGCAGGAGTTCGCCCGGCCTGAAAGCGTGAAGCTGAGCGAGATTCTGGTCTCCACCGGGTCTGGCGACGCAGGCGGGCAGGACGACCCTGCCAAGCTGGCCGCCGCAAAGGCGAAGGCCGACGATATTGAGGCCAAGCTGCACGCAGGTGGAGACTTCGCACAGCTTGCCAAGACTTTTAGTGACGGCACAACCGCTGCGGACGGTGGCGACCTGGGCGAATATCGCCGCGGAGCGCTTGCCAAGGTCCTCGAAGACAAGACTTTCGCGCTACAGTCGGGACAGTACACCGAGCCCATCCGTACGCGCCAGGGTTACGTCATCCTTAAAGTGATCCAGCACGTCCCGGCGGGCGCGCCTCCCTTCAAAGATGTCCAGCAGCAGGTGGAAGAGAGCTTCTATGAAGCTCGCATGATGCCCGCCATGCGCTCCTACCTGACCGAGATGCGCGAGCAGGCCTACATCGACATCAAGCCTGGCTATGTCGACAGCGGCGCGAGTCCAAAGGAGATCAAGCCGGTCTACAGCGCTTACACTCCACCGACGGCCAAGAAGAAAAAGAAGGTGGAACGCACCCGCTTCCGCGAGACTGCGCATAGCTTCCGAGACAAATCGGGCGCCACCAACCTGGATTCAGCGCAGGCCGGCAGCGCCCCGGCGGCAAAACCGGCCACCAGCAGCAAGAAGAAGAAACATGACACGGTAGATACTGCCTCAATGAAGCCGGGCAAGAAGGAAAAGATCCGGTACGGTCAGGCTCCAACCACCACGCTGCCCAGCGCAGGCAATACGCAGACTGAAGATGCGGGCGCCGTGCAAACGGCTTCGGCCACCCCGGAACCCGTGAACCCGCTTGAAGCCGACACCCGCCCGACCGTTAAGACGCGCTTCAGCGCCCACGCGAAGGATCCAAAGACGCCGAAGCCGAAGGGACCGCTGCTTGATCCCCTGGCGCCAGCCGCAGCCGATGCAGCTGAGGTTGCAGACCGCCAGACCCAGGCCGCACCGCTCGGACTCGCTGGCGACACAGCCACGAAGAAGAAGCCTTCAAAGACCACAACCTCCGAAAAGAAGCGCCTTTCGAAGAAGAAGGAATCCGAGAAGAAGGAACAGCCCGAGATGACGCCGGTACCGCAAGTTCCTGGTGCACCCGCTCCGGCCACCGCGCCGCAGTCAACAACAACGTCGGCACCCGCTCCCGCGCCGCAATCGTAACCAACTCAGAGCAATCACTTGCCGGGCCTGGAATCTACTTCCAGGCCCGGTCGCTTTTTGGCAACCGCACCCGATTGCAGTAAGCTTCAGTCCATCATGAAAGACATTTATATTTCCGACCTGGCCCAGTTCGACGAAGGCAGAACCTTCGATGGCTTTTTCCTTGTGCTCCAGAAGCAGCAGCGAACCACCAAGAACGGCAAGCCTTATCTGAACCTCATTCTGGGCGACAAGACCGGCCAGCTCGAAG
>PMXB01000360.1 GCA_003165935.1 Acidobacteriaceae bacterium
GGCAGGTCGGGGTGAAGGCCGCCGACGATGTGGAACTCGGTGACAGCTTCGGAGTAGCCGGAGGCCGCGGTTTCGTAGGCCTCTTCGAGGGCCATGGTGTAGCCGAGTGGGTCGCCCTTTTTGCGGCCAAAGGCGCAGAGCTTGCAGGCGGCGACGCAAACGTTGGTGGGGTTAATGTGGCGATTGACGTTGAAGTAAGTGATGTCGCCGTGGAGGCGCTCGCGGACGAAGTTGGCCAGCCAGCCGACGGCAAGGACGTCGGAGGAACCGTAGAGGACCAGACCGTCGGCGAAGTCGAGGCGCTGACCGGCGAGGACCTTGGCGGCGATTGGCTCGAGGCGTGGGTCGTGGGTTCGAAAGGCGGCGGCGGCGTGGGCGTCCCCGTTTGAGGTGGGCATATAGAGATGATACCGAATTTGCGGTCCTTGGTTTGCTTTTTGACCCGCGCTTCGATTCCCTACACTCCAATGCGCCGGCCCATCTGCGTGGTTGGGCTTCGGTGATTGGACTCAATTTTGCTCTTATACGAGATTTGTCGTTGACATACGATAACTATCGTAGTACGTTTTTCCAATGACGCGAAGAACACCAGAGTCCAAGCCGGTTCCGCTTCCAACTGAGGCGGAGCTGGAGATTCTCAGCATCTTGTGGGCAACCGGTCCGGGGACGGTGCGTGAGGTCCACAATGCATTAAAGAAGAAACAAATCGGCTATACAACCGTCTTGAAACAAATGCAGGTGATGGTTGAAAAGGGGCTGCTGGCGCGGAGCGAACGATTTCGATCGCATGTGTACGAGGCACGGCTGCCAAAGCTCGAAACACAGATGCAACTGACACGAAATCTTCTTCACCGGGCATTCGAGGGTTCTGCCAAGAGCCTGGTTCTGGGCGCCCTTTCGTCTCAGCGTGTGTCGCACGAGGAGCTCGCAGAGATACGGCGGATGCTCGACGAATTTGAACGGAAGGTGCAATGATGATGGTCGCTCAGCTCTACGGACACCCTCTTTTTCACGCTCTCGGCTGGAGTCTTCTGCATTTCTGCTGGCAGGGCACATTGGTGGCGATGCTTCTTGCGATCGCCCTGGGTATATTGCGTGGCCGGTCGCCAAGAATACGCTATGCGGCCTGTTGTTTTGCTTTGGGCCTGATGGCCGCGCTGCCGGTTATCACGTTTGCGAGATTAGCTTCAAATTCAGGTGTAATTGAAAAAGCTGAAATGGTCTCTCAGGATCATGAGACGACTTTTCCAACGCAGACAACCGGATTCACGCATGCGGAGCCCTGGCTGCGACGGATATCGACTGCGATTGATAGTTCACTGCCGATTGTCACACTGGTGTGGATCTTGGGCGTGATCCTTCTATTGGGTTGGTTGAATGTCGGGATCGTCATCACGGGGAGGATGAAATCGTTTGCGGCGCAACCCGCTCCTCACGAGCTGCAACTGGTGCTGAAGGATCTAATACGACGATTGAAGGTGACGCAAGCGGTGCGGCTGGTCCACTCTGCGATGGTGCAGGTTCCCACCGTGATCGGATGGCTACGCCCTGTCATCCTGATTCCCGCCGGCTGCATGGCGGGCTTGTCCGCGGCGCAAGTAGGGGCTTTGATTGCCCACGAATTAGCGCATGTGCGGCGGCACGATTATCTCGTCAACCTTTTTCAGTCTTTGGTTGAGGCTTTGCTCTTTTATCACCCTTGCGTCTGGTGGGTTTCGAAGCAGATTCGCAACGAACGCGAACACTGCTGCGACGATCTAGCGGTGGCCGTCTGCGGGGATCCCCTATCGTATGCAAAGGCTCTGTCGTTTGTGGAAGAGAGGCGATTCTCAATTTCTGCGGTTGCTGTTGGTTTGGATGGAGGAGTTTTGACAATGAGAATTAGACGTTTGCTTGGTTCGAAAGAGGGCCCGGCGGTTTCTCGAGTGGCAGCTTTAACGATGTTGACTTTCGCGCTTGTAACGACAGGATTCTGCATTGCCGTGGTCGCCCACGCCCAGGCAGTCGACGCCGACAAGCAAGTTGCCAAGAACGGCGCCAGCGCGTCGGAACTATCGGGGCCTTACCGTCAGTGGCTGGATGAGGATGTCCGCTGGATCATCAGTCCGGAAGAGCGTGCGGCGTATATGCGGTTGCCGGACAATGCTGAGCGCCTGGAGTTTATCAAGCAATTCTGGGATCGGCGCAACCCAAAGCCTGGTAGCGCGGAGAACACGATTAAAGAGGAACATTATCGCCGCATCGCCTACGCCAATGTTCATTTTGCGGCGGGTAAGGCTGGATGGATGACGGATCGCGGCCGAATTTACATAGTGAATGGGCGGCCGGATTCAATTGACTCCCATCCCACCGGCGGTCTCGGCGAAACGAAGCCTTACGAGGTGTGGGAATACGGCCAAACGCAGATGAAGTTTGTGGATCGCTGCGCCTGCGGCGACTATGAGTTGGAGGCTCCGGCGAAATAGCGGGCTATCCAGGGCCGCGAGTGTGAAGATCCTTGGATGGCGACCAAGGGCAACCACAGGTCCTTCTGCTTCGGTCGCTGCGGCGGACTTCGCTACTGATGTGTGGGGCTTCGCCGCTCCCCTACGGGGCGCGAGGGTATTTTCATGCCGCGTTCCCAGGGTTTCACCCTGGGCTATTCTCGTAGCCTCCCTCCGGGAGGCACGGCTTTCATCCGCGGGCGCAACTCGGCACAGCGGGTAAGGATGCTCTGGGTGACAGACTTATTTTCGTCCACTCGCCTTTGGTTCGACGATGACGCCGTCGAAGACTGAGGCGGCGATGAGGTGGCCATCGGCGAAGCGGACGAGGGCGACTTTGTAGCCGGTATTGAACCACTTCCAACTGAGGTTTTTGGGGTCGATGGAGTAGATCTGCTCGCTGCGGCGGGAGCTGGCGAGGATGCGCCCGGCAGCGGCGTCGAGGCTGAGATCGTCGGCCTCGCGGAAGGGCAGGCGCTCGATCCAGAGCCAGGTTTTGCCCAGGTCGTGAGTGAAGTAGACGCCCTCGCGCGCGCCTAGCCAGAGGGTTCCATCGGGAGCGAAGAGCACGCAGTGGATGCTCGTGAGCATGGTGGGGATGGACATGAGCTTCCAGGTTTGTCCAGCGTCGAGGGAGAGGACGACCCCCTCGGAACGTGCGGCGGCCATCTGCGTGCCGTGGACGGCGACGGAGAGAAATTCGCCGGGGCCCATGACCGGGCCACCCTGCCATGTGGCGCCTTTGTCGTGGCTGGTGAGCAGGCCGTAAGCGGTAGAGGCGAGCCAGACGTCGGTGGAGACGTCGAGGGCGGTGACGCGGCTTTCGAGTTGAATCACCGGGGCATCGACCTGCTTTTGAATGTGGATGCGCTTGCCGGCGTGGGTCACGATGGAGGTTTTCAGCATCGTATTGGCGATGACGTTGCGAGGCTGCCAGGAGGCAGAGGCGTCGGTAGTAGCGGGCTGAAGGGCAAAGATGCCGTGGCCGGTGCCGGCGACGATGGTGCCTGGGATTGGAGTTCCATCTTCAGCCTGGGATGGCGCGGTCTGTGAAAGGGCGAAGACGTCGCGACCTTCGAGGCCAGACTCAACCTGGGCCCACGAGGCTCCGCCGTTGGAAGAAGTGAATACGCCGCCGAAGCTCTTGTCGTTGACGACGCCGGCGTAGAGACGATCAGGGTTGTCGCGATCGACGAGGAGGGCCTCGACCTCGCGGCCGGAGAAGCCGGTGTTGGAAGAAGCGAAGGTGACGCCGGCGTCGTCGCTGGCCTGGACGCCGCCGCGGTCTGTGGCGAGGAGGACGTGCTTTGGATCGGTGGGGTCGACGAAGACGTCGTTGACGATGACATCGTCCGCGGTCATCGGCTTGAAGTTGCGGCCGCCGTCTTCAGTCTTATACAGGCCCTCGGTGGTTCCGGCATAGACGACTTCGCGGTTGGAAGGATCCTGCATGAGGACGCGAGTGCGGCGCGCGGTGGACGGGATGCCCTGGATCTTGTGGAAGAGGCTGCCGGCGTTTTCGCTCTTGTAGATGCCGCTGCATGCGCTGAGGAAGACGGTGCGCGGGCGCTCAGGGTCAATGATGATGGAGAAGACGTCGGAGTCTTCGATGACGCCCTCTTTGATGTTTCTCCAGTTTTTGCCGCCGTCGTCGGTCTTCCAGGGCAGGTGCCATGTTCCGGCATAGACAACGTCTGGATCGGTAGGGTCGACGGCAAGCGACTCGACCTCGTGAATCTCTTTGCTGGCGGGCGGGCTGATGAGTTCCCAATCAGCGCCGGCGTTGGTGGAGCGATAGACGCCGAGGAGAGTTCCAGCAAAGAGAACCTTTGGGTCAGAAGGCGCCTGGGCAAAGGAGAAGATCGACTGGCCTTTGAGAGCCGGGACAGGCTGCCATTGCACGCCGCCGTCGGGGCTGCTCCAGAGGCCGCCGTCGGGCTTGTCCGGCTTCCAGCCCGAAGCCCAGACGCGCTCAGGATTGGCAGCGTCAACGAGGATGTTGTCGACGACGAGGTCTTCAGTGGGGTCGAGGAGCGCGAGGCGATGCCAGGTGACGCCCTTGTCGAAGGATTCGTAGATCCAGCCGTGGGTGGTGCCGAGGTAGATGTGGCTTGGGGATCCGGGCACCGAGGCGAAGGAACGTGCGTCGCCGCCGTCTGGACCGACTGCGCTCCACTTGGCTTGCGCAGATAGGTGAGACGCGAGGAGTGCGGCAGCAAAAAAGAGGGCAGCGGCGGGCACGAGGCGGGAATGGTAGCTTCCCACCCTAGCCACAAAACCAAGAACGTGGCGAGGATGGGGCACCCGCAGGAAAGTGAGATAGGTCCGCAAGCGGATCATTCGAACGGAAAGCTCCATGAAACAGATGAGACCGGCAGAAGTGCCGCAAAAAGCGAAAGAGGCTGACCGGGGCTTCCCGGTCAGCCTCAAACGAAAAAGGAGGAATCGTTCAGCCTTTGGAACGTCAAGCCTTCCGGGAAGGAAGGCTTGAAGCACCGGTGAGTTGCCCAGCAGCGTGCTACTGCTTAGTGGTCGGTGAAGGAGCCGGGGGCTTTACCGAGCCGACCTTTGGGACATGCTTGCCGTGATGGCGCTGGGGAAGCGGCTTGCGGACGATCGGCTTTACCATGGTTTCGTCCACAGGAGTGGTGCCGTGGACATCGTTGGTGAAGGTAGCGCCAGAAGGCACGAGGTAGGTTTCAACCGTTTGCGCATCCGCCGTACCGGTAGCGACGCTGATGCGGGTAGCATCAATGCCCTTATCGGTGACCAGGTATTCCTTGGCGTTAACACCGCGGAGAGCTGCAGAGTCTTCAACCTTAAGCTTCGACCTCTTGTGCTTCTGGAGGTATGCCTCTTGCTTGGCGGTTGCTTCCTTTTCCTTGGCATCGGACTCGCCCACAACCACGGCCGTTGCATTGGCCGTATTCTGCAGGTCAAGAGCCACCTGATCGAGGCAGGCCTTGGCTTCGTTGTCGACGCGGGTCGGGCGCTTCTTATCCTTGTCGAAGGACACGGTGCAAAGCGCCTGAGTGGGCGGCGGCGGCGGGATGTACGGAGCAAGGATGGTCACGCCGGTTTGGGCCGTGACGGTGTGTCCCTTGTCGTCGCTGACACTGCAAGTGATGCCGACTGCGCCAGTGGGCGCGCCGGAGGAGTTGTAGGCGGCGGTGGAACCGCTGCCGGAGATGGAGCCGGCAGTCGCCGAGTAAGAGTAGGTGAGCGGACGATTCTGCGGGCTGACGGCCACGGCAGTAACGGTGCTTGTGTCGTTGGGCTTGAGGGTGGTCGGGTCAGCCGAGCAACTGAGTGTCGGCGGCTCGTATTCCCTGACGGTGAAGCTTGCTGAGCAGGTGGCAACGTCTCCGGCTCCGATGCCGCCGCCGCCGCAATGGTCGCAAAGGGCTGCCAGGCCATGCCTGGCCGGCTTGGACTCGACGATCGTGGCCTTGACGGTGTAGTTGCCCGGAGCGAGCGAGCCGGTTGCAACCGTAGCTGTGTTCCCGTTGCCGGTTACGCCGGTTCCCGACCAGGTGTAGCTGGCGGAGTCCTTCGGATTCAGGCTGCCGGCGGTTGCCGTGATGCTCATCGGGTCGCCGGGGAAGATCGCGGCGGTGGTGCTTGCGGCGCAAGTGAGGGTCACGGGCGGCGGCGGCTCAACCGAACCGAAGTGGAAGACCAGGCCATCGCTCAAGCGATACTCGTTGAAGTTTCCATGGCCGTTGACGCCGAAGTTCACATGGCTGTACTGATAGTCGGCCTGGATGAAGCGCCAGGAGACGAACTGATTGATGCGGAAATCAACTCCGCCGCCCACCGAAAACAGAGCACCGATGTTTCCCTGCTGGTAGGGGCCGCCGACATGCTGGAAGCCGAACCCACCGTGAATAAAGGGAGTGTAGGAGCCCGCGGGAGCGCGATAGATAAGGCCAGTCTGGCCGCCCCACATGCCGTCGTTGTGCCCCTCGGTCCGGGGGTGGGTATCCATACTCCACTCCAGGCCGATGTTCTTGTTGAAGTAGCGGTCGACTGTACCGATCAGACCGAAGTCATTGCTTTGGAACTGGTGCCCATTCACCTCGGTCGATGGCGGCAGGTAGAGATAGCTATACCCCCCGAAAATGTCCCATCGCGAGTCGTTCTGCGTAGGCCCCTTGGCAGCGGGAGCAACCTGGGAAAACAGGACCGCAGGCATAGTAACCACCAAAGCCAGAATCAAAACCCGAAATGGAGTCCTGAGAAGACGAGAGTGCATGCGTTTTTCCTCCACAAAAAAGCTGAACCACCAGAAGACCTGGGTCCCGTTAGAAAATCAGTACCAATACCGAGCTGCCGGAGCGCCCCATTTGCTGCTCAACACGAAGCCCAGTTAGAACTTACAGCACTACTAAAAATACCATAGGCAGTTTAGGGCAGGAGACATTTTTTCAACAAGTTGCATTCTGGCGGCTTATTGAAGCCTTCCAGGCCCGTGAGATTACTTCGGTAATTCCAATTTGGAGTCACTGCGGTACTGCCTCGGCTTAGCCCACATTCAGCGTCTTGAGAAGGCTGCGCGGCTCGCGCTGGATCTTCTCTTGCAACAGGGTGATGGCATAGATGAGTTGCTCGGGCCGCGGTGGGCACCCGGGGACGTAAACATCGACGGGAATGACCTGATTTACACCCTGCAGGAGAGCGTAGTTGTTGAAAACGCCCCCAGAGGTGGCGCAGGCCCCCATGGAGATTACCCATTTCGGCTCGGGCATTTGATCGTAAAGACGGCGAATGACGGGCGCCATCTTGTTGGAGACGCGGCCCGCGACCACCATCAAGTCAGACTGGCGAGGAGAGGGCCGGAAGACCTCAGCGCCGAAGCGTGCAATGTCGAACCGGGAGGCGCCCATCGACATCATTTCGATGGCGCAACAGGCCAGGCCAAAAGTCATGGGCCAGACGGAGCTCTTGCGTATCCAGTTGACCGCGAAATCCATCGAGGTGAGGAAGACGCCTTCCTGTCCCTCGAAACCGTAGTTCACTTCCTGAAGTTTGACGCGGTTTTTCGCGCTTGAATCCAGCGCTCCGAATAGATACCGGTCTCGCTCTGCTGTGGCCGCCATTCATTCAATATAACTCGCAAACGAAGCGCGCGAAATGGCCGCGATCACACCGCATGCGGTTTCGACGCCCATTCCAGGTCGATTTGGCGCGAATACGAGGCACTCGCAGGGCGCTCTTTGCAAAACCCTTACGAAATACCACAGAATTCCTCATAAACCAATATGGAAGAGCAGAAAAACTTGCGCGATATCGCCACCTTTAAGAGAATGATGGGAACGCAATCTTCGCATGCTCATACCGGATGAAATCGGCGGATTGAACGCCGAGCGACCGGGGGAAGTGTGCGCTGCCGAGCCCGCGCATCGGCTGGATCGAGCACTGCCGTGTGTCTGCGATCCCACTCACCGCGATAGAACCGCGATGAATGGGGCACAGTGGAGGGTTCGAGCGAGGTTCGGAGTGACCCGAAGTTTGATTCTCAATGGGTGGGCGAAGCCGGTGTTCGCTTGAAAGGTGACAATGCGCAATCGGATTTCTTCTCTCTCGCTGCTGGCCGGTTTGGCGTTCCTGCCATTGGTTGGCATGGCGCAATCTGGCTCCCCGGCTGCCGCTTTGGGCTCGCAAGCTCCGGCAACCCAGGCGCAGATTCAAGCGCTGCAACAGCAGGTTGCGCAGGCGCAGAGTGCAGGCGATAACGCGTGGATGCTGGTTTCGGCGGCGCTGGTGTTGCTGATGACCGGGCCGGGGCTGGCGCTGTTTTACGGGGGCCTGGTGAGGAAGAAGAACATCCTGGGCACGATGATGCAGAGCTTTGCCATGATGGGGCTGGTGACGGTGATCTGGGCGGTGTGCGGCTACTCGCTGGCATTCGGCCACGGGAACGCCTTCATCGGCGGGTTTGAGCATCTGTTTCTGCGCGGGGTGACGCTGACGCCGAACACGGACTATGCGGCGACAATTCCCGAGCAGACGTACATGGTCTACCAGTTGATGTTCGCCATCATTACCCCGGCGTTGATTACAGGAGCTTTTGCCGAGCGGATGAAGTTCAGCGCGATGGCGGTGTTCCTGTCGCTTTGGTCGATCTTTGTGTACAGCCCGATGGCACACATGGTTTGGGGCGTGGGCGGGTTCCTGAATCAGTCGGGAGGACACTTCCCCAGCCTTGATTTTGCAGGGGGAACGGTGGTGCATGTGACGAGCGGTGTATCGGCGCTGGTGACGTGTATTTATCTGGGCAAGCGCGCGGGCTATCCGCAGACGCCGATGCCGCCGCACTCGATGGTGCTGAGTTTTATTGGCGCATGCCTGCTGTGGGTGGGCTGGTTCGGGTTCAACGCGGGAAGCGCGCTGGCGGCGAGCCCTCTGGCGACGAGCGCATTCATTAATACGCACTTTGCGGCGGCGGCGGCAGCGATTGGCTGGACGGTGGCGGAGTGGATCCACAACGGCAAGCCAACCGCGCTGGGCGCGATCTCTGGTGCAGTGGCGGGACTGGTGGCGATCACGCCAGCTTCGGGGTATGTGCAGCCGTTCTCTGCCCTGCTTATAGGCGTTGTGGCGGGGGTTTTCTGTTCGTTCATGGTGTTTGCGGTGAAGAGCCGGCTGGGCTACGACGACTCGCTGGACGCGTTTGGCGTGCATGGAGCGGGCGGAACGCTGGGAGCGCTTTTGACCGGGCTGTTTGCCACGAAGGCGATTAACGCGGCTTTTGGCAAGGATGTTCCGACGGGAGCAATCGACGGACATTGGGGCCAGATCTGGAACCAGCTTGCCGGGGTGGGGATTGCGTGGAGCATCTCGATTGTGGGAACGCTTGTGCTGCTGGTGGTGGTGGACAAGGTGATCGGGCTCAGGGTATCGCCGGAGCATGAGGCTGTTGGTCTGGATCTATCGCAGCACGGTGAAGAAGGATACGACCTGAACTCATGAGCCGGTTGGGGGATCGCGCATGGTCACAATGGGGCAGGCGCGGGAACTGGCCGGGATATACGATTCGGGAGACACATTTTTTGATGTGAAAACTTTCGGCGGGAGCAGACAAACAACCCGCTCGGCCTGTTAGGCTGTCAAGCGAAGCAACCGTTAAAGAGGCAAACGCTTTATGCTCAAGATCGAAGCTGTTCTCCAGCCCTCGAAGCTGGACGCTGTCAAGGATGCGCTGCTGGAAGCAGGCATTGAAGGAATGACGATTCTGGAGGCTCGGGGGCATGGCCGCCAGAAGGGCCACACGGAGTTTTATCGCGGGCGTGAATACACGGTCGATCTTCTGCCCAAGGTGAAGATCGAGCTGGTGGTTCCAGACGAGTTGCGGGAGAAGGCGATCCAGGCCATTATTGGCGCGGCGCGCACGGGGCGCATTGGCGATGGCAAGATCTTCGTCAGCAAGCTGGAGGATGCGATCCGAATCCGCAATGATGAGCGCGGGGAGTCGGCGCTGTAGGCTACAGTCAGGCTGCCGGCTATACCACGAATGCTGCTATACCTCCAATCTGGGTTCGAGACCGGAGGTATCAAGGATTTCCTGCAATCGCTCAGTCCAAAATCGAATCCTGCTGCCTCACTTGATTGAGTTACGGGTTTCGCAGAAGTGCGCTACGATCTTGCCGCAGAGCATCAGTGGCGCCAGATCGGCCTCAAGAAAGACACGTTCATGAAACGGCTCGCGACCATCGCATTTGTCCTCCTTTGTATCCTTCCAGCTTGCAGTGCAATCGACTTACCCAAACCACCTGACGGCTTCACTTGGCAGGAGATTCCTGAGCTGAAGGCCGCGTTTCTGAAGCCGAATGGGTGGTTTTTCAGGCAGGAAAAGCAGAATGGGACACTCGCATTCTTCTTAACAAAAGAGGACTTGGACAAAAATGCCCAATTTGACACTGGCCTGACCGTCAATGTCTTTAAGCTCAAGAAGGATTCCGCGGTTGATAAGGGCAAAGCCTTGATCGACAGCATGGCCCAGCAGCATCATGTGGAAACGTGGGCTCGCACTTTCGGGCCATTTCAGGAGTTTGGTTGCGAGTTAAGGGACACGGATGCAACCGGCACGATCTTCATGCACGCCCTCACTGTTGCCAACCCGAAAACAAACACACTCTACTTGTTCATCTTTGAGAGCCCAATTGCCGGCTGGGATGAGGCCTGGAAGATCGGCAAGCAGATTCTGGATAACCTTGCCATCGGCGACGAAGTGTAATTTCACGGAAGCCGATGCAGCATAGCTGGCGTTTAAAGTCGGGGGATCCCTGCCTGCGAAGCATTGCCTTTACGCCAGCAGGTTCAGGCCATGCTTCTCGACGATATTGAGCAGCTTGAGCGCTATCCTTCTGCGCTCGCGCAAGCAGGGTACATCGTCCGCAGACCGCCAGCGCAAGTTCCAGGCGCTCCGATTTAGTCCCATTTTCGATACTACAAATCGCGCATCCATTGCAATCGAAAGAGATCCGGGCAACCTTCTGGTTGATTCCGTGTTCGAACTGACCAGAGCAACTCGCACCCGATGTTATTGGGGGACTGGCCCGCTCGAAGCAAGATTGGCTTTATCGTGCAGGATCCACAATTCTGCTCCGGCGACTGCAAAGAGGGAACGGAGACAGGAAATGACGTCGCTCAAGAGCCTTTTGTCACTTATTGGAATCCTGACGATTACCGGCCTGTGCGGTTGCGGCCTTCAGGGGCTTCCAACCCAAACGCAGCCGACGAAGCCGATCAGCATCCTGTTTCTTCAGTCACCACCAACGGCCTTGGCCGTCAACGCTACGGCAAACATCTACGCCGTGGTAGAAAACAGTCCTTCGAACGCAGCGGTGAACTACACGATGAGTTGCGCCAGCGCCGCTGCCGGCGCCTGCGGTTCCTTCAGCCCCAGCGATGAGGGAGGCGCGATTGTTTACACTGCGCCAGCTGCTGTTCCCGCTGGCGGGACAGTGACGGTGACGGCTACTTCGGCGGTCGATTCATCCGCGTTGATCTCAGGCGTCATCACCATCACAGCGCCCCTGCCGATTACTGTTTCCCTTGCAACCTTCCCGTCGGTGCCCGCTTCGTTGCAGGTGAACGCTACGGCGCCGGTGGGCGCGATCGTCAAGAACGATACTTCAGCCAATCCCCAGATCCAGTGGACAGTGATCTGCGGCAGCGCAGACTGCGGCTCATTCAACCCCACGACCACGGAGATTAATGGCGAAACCGCGTACACAGCGCCCTCCGCGATTCCGCCCGGCAACATCGTTACCGTAACCGCGACGTCGGTGACCGATCCGACCAAGTCTGCGTCGGCCAACATCACCATCATTGCTCAGGGTCCAACGCTTGCCAACGGGACCTATGTCTATCAGCTATCGGGGCCGGCTGGAGGGCCGGCTGGACAGAATGCCTACTTCGTCACGGGAGTGCTGGTAGCACTGAACGGGGCCATCACCGGCGGCGAACAGGACTCCGTCGACTACGCGATCGACGACAACGGCATTCTCTATCCATACGCCTTCTTGTCGGGCGAGGTTGGCAGCGGCAGTTATGGCACCACGCCGGATGGAAATCTTCAAATCACTCTTTTTGTCGAGGGCGCCCAGGAAACTCTCAACGGCACACTTGCCTCAGGTGGCAAGGGATTTGTAAGTCAGCTGTATGGATCGCTGGGCAGCGGGACGCTCGAACTGCAAACGAGCACGGCTGCACCCACGGGCGGATACGCATTTTCAATGTATGGCGGTGGGCAGTTCGGCGGTCAGATATGCCTCGGCGGCATACTCAACGTCGACAGCCCGGGCGGAATCTCGGGAGCCGGGAGCGTTTTCGATCTTCTCGGACAGGCCAACAGTGGAGGTTTTGCGGCAAGCACGGTGAGCGCACCGGACAAATTCGGCAAAGTTCAGTTTGTGCTGAATCCCGCCGGGGCCACTGCGTTGCCATTGCAGAATGTAACCGGATACATCGTCGACGCTACGCACATTCGCCTGATCTCTTCGCCGACCAACAGTTTCGGAAATTATCAGGGAGTGATGGGCGGACTCGCGCTGGGTCAGGGAGCGAACACCGGAAAGTTTGGCAACAGTTCGATCACGGGCAATACCTATGTGTTCGGAGCGTCTACGGTGATCCAGTATGGAACCTACGATGTGGCGGGAGCGGTTACAGCGAATGCCGATGGCTCACTCACCGGCGCACTGAACTGGAACGACGGGACCGGCAATGCCGCAACCCCACTGGCGGTGAACGGGACGTGGACGATCGACCCGACTGGCCGTGCAACGCTGACGAACCTGACCGATGGATCCGCGGCCAATCTGACCTACACCGACAGCCTTCATCTGTATCTGACCGGGGACGGCAACGCTCTGCTGATCTCGAGCGAAGTCATCAATCCTTTTGTCGGACAGGCCTTCCAGCAGCAATCGAGCGCATTCACCGCAGCGTCGTTTAGCGGAACGTATGGTTTGAATGCCGCTCAAGGGGATATTCAGCCGAGCGGCGGATCGACCAACGTAGACGGCTCCGTTGCAGTGACCGCGAACGACAACACAGACACGCTGCTGGGATTCGCCGATTCCGGCACCGGAACAGGAAGCTTTGCGATCACGGGCAGCCTGAGCGCCACTTCGAACGGGGTGTTTCCGGGAACACTCACCGGCCTCGATGTGGCCTCACCTACCAAGGCAGACAGCTTCACCTTTTACCTGGTGGACAACACACGGGCCGTGGCTATCGAAACGGACAACAGCCAGTTGACGCTAGGGTATCTTGAGTTGCAGCAGTAGGCGGGAATATCGCATCCGGATTCTCGGTTCTCGTTGTTTCTATGGGGACGGGGGAAGTTGCTGAGGGCCGGGAGGCCCTCAGGACAGCCGATCTGGAGATCGGCGCTACGAAGCTCCGGGAGATTTACGCCAGAACCTTCAGGCCGTGCTTTTCTACGATATCGAGCAGTTTGAGGGCCATGCCGCTGGGCTTTTTCGCGCCTGACTCCCACTTTTCAATGGTGGATTCGCTGGTGTTGAGATAGCGGGCGAAGACGGGCTGGCTGACATGCTGGCTCTCGCGAATGCGCTTGATGCGGCGTGGGGCCATGGGAGCGGGAGCGATCAGGCAGGACTCGTCGAATTCGCGCATGGTGGCCTTGTCGATGGTTCCGGCTCGATACATGCCGGAAGCAGCACTGTGGACCGCTTCGAGTGCTTCACTTTTGTACTTCAGCTTCGTAGCCATCGCAGATCTCCACCAGTTCCTTGAGTTTCAATTCATTCGCAATATCGGCATTTGATTTCCGGGCGTAAAGCTCTGCCAACCGACGATATTCCACCAACTCATTGTGCTTGATATTCGCTTGATCCTTCTTTGCGAATAGATACGCGTATATCCAATACCGTCCGCCTTTGGCAACAATAATTGAGCGGTACAGGTTCTTCCCAAGCCGCTTCTTTTAGACTCCGCCGCCTAGGTCGTCGGCCTGGCCAAGCATTACCTGGCGAATCGCCTTGCAGAGTTCTTCATCGTCAATCAGAGCTTTCCGGGCCGCCTTGGAAAACCAGGCTGTTTTGAAAACCCGGGCTGAATCCCTAGCCTCGTTTGGAACTGTCTTAGTGTAGCACCTGGTGCTATGGTTGTCCACTCTGCAACTCTTTCGAATAGAACGCTGTCCGCGCTCAGGCCCCAGAAAAGCACAGTCCACGACAGCTCATAAGTGCGTGGGATCACGGGCGTTTGCCGCACGGCGCTGCCGCACGGGGGGCAGCCGCGCGACCAAAAGTCCCCTGCGCCAGCGAAATCGATTATTCTGTTAATAATTCCTTACTGCTGCGGCAGGGCCACACCCAAACCCACATGAATCCAGTCGCTTTTGCGGTTGACGATCTTCGGGAGCAGTATATGCGGGAGATGGCGCTCGTCCGCCAGACCTGCGAACGCACCGGAGATGGCACGGCCGCGATCCGCCGCAGGTCGGCTGTGGTTGACCGCATCCTGATTGAAATGTGGCGCAGAGCCTTTGGCGGGCAGCCGACGCAGAACATCGCTCTGCTGGCCATGGGCGGCTATGGGCGCAAGGATCTGTTCCCCTACTCCGACATCGATGTGCTGTTTGCGTTTGCGGATGAAAAGACCGAGGAGCAGAACAAGGATGCGGTCCGGTTGATCATTCAGGGGATGTGGGATATCGGGCTGCGGGCAAGCCCGACGTCGCGGACGGTGAAGGAAGCCGGGCGGTTCGATCCGGACAACCTGGAGTTCACGCTGGCGACACTGGACAGGCGCTTTCTGGCGGGGCAGTTTCCGCTGTACCAGCAGTTGCACCAGACGGTGCTGCCTGGGCTGGTGCTGAGCGAGTGGAACACCATTACGCAGAAGTTGGGCGAGATTGCGCGCAACCGTCATGCGAAGTTTGGCAACACGATCTTCCACCTGGAGCCGAACCTGAAGGATTGTCCTGGCGGATTGCGCGACTATCACCTGGCGGTCTGGTTTGCGCTGCTCTTCCATCTGAAGGAGACCAAGGAGTGGCCGCGGCAGCGGGGCGGAGTATTCCAAAGCGCGCGTGGAGACGCGGAAGCGGCGTTCGACTTTCTTGCAGCAGCCCGATGTTTTCTGCACTTCAGGCATGGGCGCGACGACAACACTCTGGACTGGCAGTCGCAAGACGAAGCGGCGGCGAACTCGATTGGGCTGGAGACGCGAGGGACGGCCGACCCCAGCTACTGGATGCGAACCTATTACCGTCATGCGCGGGTGATCTATCGGCGCGCGGCGCTGCTGATGGAGCATTTGCCGGCGCCGGTGAGTTTCTACAAGCAATTTCGCAGGCGGCGGACTCCGATTGCGGGGACGGATTTTCTGCTGGACCAGGGACGCATCGACATTGCGCCGGGAGCGCAGTTCAACGACACGGCGGCGATTCTGAGGATCTTCACGCTGATGGCGACGCATGGATATTCTCTTTCGCAGGCCGCGGAAGACCGGATCACGGATGCGCTGCCGGCGCTGGCGATTCACATTCCCGAGGGGCCGTATTTGTGGAACGCGCTGCGCGAGGTGCTGCTTGGACCTCATGCCGCGCACGCGCTGCGCACCATGCATGCGCTGGGCGTGCTGGAGATGCTGATTCCCGAGTTTCACGGGATCGACGCACTGGTGATTCGCGACAGCTATCACCGCTACACGGTGGACGAACACACCTTCCTCTGCATCGACAACGTGCACGGGCTGCGGCAGCCGGCACACGATTACGAACAGCGACTGGCGCAGCTATTGCCGGAGATTGACCGGATGGATCTGTTCCTGCTGTCGCTGCTGCTGCACGACACGGGCAAGGCGCGACGAACGGGCGAGCACGCTGCACAGAGCGTGGAACTGGCCGATGCTTTTCTGGCCCGGCTGGACTTTGACGCGGAAGAACGCGAGTCGGTGCTCAAGCTGATCCGCCTGCATCTGGACATGTCGCAAGCGCTGCGGCGCGACATCTTCGACATTGAAAACGTGCGCGGATTCGCGGAGAAGATCGGCAACCCGCAACTGCTGAAGATGCTTACGATCATGACCTTTGCCGATATCAAGGCAGTGAACCCCGAGGCGCTGACGCCGTGGAAGGCCGAGAACCTTTGGCAGTTCTACATGTCGACGGCCAACTTCATGGATCGCTCGGTGGACGAGGTGAGGTATCACGCGGCGATCGATCCCACGCTTCTTAATCGCATCCGGTCGATGGTGCAGCCGACGCAGTACGACGAGTTGAAGGGGTTCCTTGAAGGGCTGCCGCAGCGGTATCTGCAGACGCGGCTGCCGGAACAGATTCGCAATCACTTCCAGATGGCTCTGAACCTTGAGAGAGATCCGGTGCAGTTGGATCTGCGGCCGAATCGTCAACTCTTCGACTTGACGGTGATTACACGCGACCGCACGCGGCTGTTTGCCGATGTGGCAGGGGCGCTGGCCGCGTGGGGCATGAACATTGTGAAGGCCGGCGCGTTCTCAAACGATGCCGGGGTGATTGTGGACAGCTTCCACTTCACCGACATTTACCACACGCTGGAGTTGAACCCGAGCGAGAAGGATCGGTTCCTGGCGAACATTCACGACGTTGTGGCGCAGAGGGTTTCAGTGGAGCAGTTGCTTGAAGCGCGCAGCCATATGAACCATTTGGGCAACTTCAAGTTGGAGGTATCGACGCGGCTTCAGTTTGACAGCGAGTCGTCGACCCACTCGACGCTGCTGCAAGTGGTGGCGCAGGACGTGCCGGGACTGCTGCGGCAGATTGCGCTGACGCTGAGTTCGCACAAATGCGACATCAAGGTAGCGCTGATTGACACCGAAGGCCAGACGGCGATCGACGTGTTCTATTTGACCAGCAAAGACGAGCTGACCAGCAAGGACGAAAAGCTGGCGGAAGAGACGCAAATGGAGCTGGCGACGGACCTGACGGCGGCGCTGGAAGCGATGCGGTAGGGCGGCGCAGCCGTGTGTGGGCCGCCGCTTGAGTCAAAATGGGTCCAATTTAACCAATTGCACAAGCAGTCATAACCCCTTTAACCATGAGGGATTTGAAGCGTTGCTGTGTGGCTCACCCTATGGTAAAACAGAACCCATGGACGCCGCGACGATCACCACACGCAAGTACACTGACTTCGACGAGATGAAGGCGGACGAGTATCGCTATTGGCAAAGCCGGCCCGCGCATGAACGGCTGGACGCGGTTGATGAAATGATCGAAATCGCTTATGCGCTCAAAGGGTGGGAGATCGAGCCTGATGTACCAAGATTACAAAGACCTTTTGTCCGCCTTCCAGTCCCATGGCGTTAAGTACCTCGTCGTAGGCGGCTTTGCGGTGATCTATCACTCGCAGCCCCGTTTTACGAAGGACATGGACCTTTTCATAAAGGCAGACCCGGATAATGCGCAAGCGACGTATGCCGCGCTTGCCGCGTTCGGCGCACCGCTTCAAGGCATTCGCCCGGAGGACTTCGCCGAGCGCGGCAGCTTTTTCCGCTTTGGACGTGACCCGAAAGGCTTCGATATTCTTCCCGACATACCCGGCGTCGATTTTGACGGCGCATGGGAACGCCGCGTTGAAACCGTGATTGATGCCGGCACTGGCCTCAAGGCGAATTTCATTTCCGCAGACGACCTCATAACCGCGAAACTTGCATCCGGTCGCATCCGCGACCTTGCCGATGTTGAGGACATCCGCGCGGCAATCGCAAGCCAACGCAGCGAGGGCACAAAAATAGAGCCTCCGGAACCGACCGGCCCCAATGAGTGAAGTTCCTTGTCAAAGTGGCTCTGATTGACACAGAGGGTGAGAGGGCGATCGACGTGTTCTACCTGACCAGCAAAGATGAGCTGACCAGCAGGGACGAAAAGCTGGCGGAAGAAACGCAAATGGAGCTGGCTACAGACCTGACGGCGGCGTTGGAAGCGATGCGGTAGAAGGCCTGGATAGCGTTCAGCGCGCGGCGAGTGCGGCTTCGCGGTCTTCCGATTCCCTATCTGAATCTACAGTCGAATCCAAGCCAAGAAACTGCTGGAAGACGTCGTTGGAGAGCAGGCGGCCTTGGGCGGTGAGGCGGACTGTCTTTGCGTCGGAGGTGAGCAGGCCTTCGTCGACGAGGCGAGTGATGGTGGTCATGGCCTGAGAGACGGGGTTGTGGCCAAACTCGCGGCGAAGCGAGGCGAGGTTGACGCCGGCGTTCATGCGGAGGCCGAGGAACCAGGCTTCTTCAAGCTGGCGGGCTGGGGAGAGCCAGGCGGTTTCGACGGGGGCTGGGCCGGCAAGAAATGCGCTGAGGTCGTCGATGGCGGAAGTGCGGAGGATGTAGGGCGGAGTAGAAGCTGTCTCACGAATTCTCTTGTGCAGTGGAAGCACGTCCCTCAGGGGCTGAAGCCCCGCGATTTTTGGGCCCTTTGCGGCGCGACTAAAGTCGTGCCCTGATACAAGGCCATCCATGAGACCGGTTCTAGTGTGATCGTCGTCGGCTACGGCGTAGAGCATGGAGGATGCATCGAGGCCGAGACCGAGATAGGGGCGGCGCTGCCAATAGCGGAGGTTGTGGCGCGACTGATGGCGCGGCCTGGAAAAATTGGATATTTCGTATTGCCGCAGGCCGGCTGAGGCGAGGCGGGCGATGGCGTGCTGGTACATGTCGGCGATGGCGTCGTCGGTGGGGACTTGGGCCGAGAAGTAGCGCGAACCGCCGGAGATCATCTCGCGGCCAAGGCGGGAGTCTTCGTCGACCTCGAGCATGTAGACGCTGGCGTGGGGGGTGGCGGCGTCGATGAGGACGTTGAGGGACTCGTCCCATGAAGCAGCGGTCTGGCCGGCAAGGCCGGCGATGAGATCGAGGTTGATGTTGGTGATTCCGGCGGCGCGAAGGCGGCGGAGGTCGTCCATGACGATGGCGCGCGAGTGGAGGCGGCCACTGACCTGGGCTTCGCGATCGATGAAGGACTGGACGCCGAGGCTGACGCGCTGGACGCCGCATTGAACAAGGGCTTGCAGCGTGTCGTCGGCGATCTGGCCGGGAGCACATTCGACGTTGATCTCGGCTGCGGGATCGAAGCCGAATTCGGCGTGCATGGCAGCAAACAGTTGCCGAATCAGGTCGGGACTGAGCAGGCTGGGCGTACCGCCGCCGAAGTAGACGGAATCAACGCGGCGCGGGAGATGAACGGCCATCTTCGCGGCCCAGGCGGGAGCAGCGCGCAGGTCTTCGATGACGCGGGCGACATAGCGCTCGTGATCTTTGGCTGGAAACACACCTGAGGCGAAGTTGCAGTAGGTGCACTTGGAGCGGCAGAACGGAATGGAGATGTAGAGGCCGAGCGTGTCGTTGGAGGTTGCAGCCATCAAGGACAATTGTTTCATGCATGGGGCGGTTCGCTGCGGACCTCGAGCCGCGTGCCAAAGTTTGGTACGGGTTAACGAGGATCTCCGCAAGAGGTTTCGCCGCGCCGGCTCCGGGGCGGGCGGGAATCGTTGTGCTCCCATCCCAGGGTTCCGCCGCGGTCCATCCTGGGCTATTTTCGTGGCCTCCCTACCGGGAGGCAAAGCGGTATCGTGCAAGAATTATGGAGGGGATTCGAACTTGAAAGCCTGGCCAGTCGTCGGCATATTCACGGTGCAATCGTTGCTTTTGCTGGCGCATTGGTTCATCTTTCACACGTGGATCTCATTTTGGGGTTCGTCGAATGCGGAAGCCACACTGGCGCTGCGAGCGGTGATGATTGCGTTGGCGCTTAGTTTTATTGTGGCGGCGCTGCTGAGTTTTCGATTTGCGAACCCGCTGGTGATTTTCATTTATCGGATCGCTGCCACCTGGCTTGGCTTCATGACGTTGTTCCTGGTCGCATCTTTCCTATGCTGGGCGGCGTGGTACGGAGTTCTGCTGGCAGGGATTGCGAACCCAGGGCGCCTGCGTGCGCCCATTGCCGTGGTTCTGTTTTCAGCGGCAGTGGCGGCAGGGATCTTGGGCATGGGCAATGCGCTTTGGGTGCGCGTAAAGCGCGTGACGGTGGAGCTACCCGGCCTGCCAACGGCGTGGAAGGGGCGCACGGCGCTGGTGTTGAGCGACATGCACCTGGGGCATATCAACCAATTGCGGTTTTGCAGAAAGATTGTGGCGCGCGCGGTGGAGTTGAAGCCGGACATTGTTTTCATGCCGGGGGATCTGTTTGATGGCGGCAGGATTGAAGCCGAGCGCATAGCGGCTCCGTTGAAGGCGCTGACGCCGGCTTACGGAAAGTACTTTTCCAGCGGCAACCACGACGAGTTTGGGAATATGGCAGTGTACGCCGAGGTGCTGGCTGGGATTGGGTTTCGGGTGCTCGAAAACGAGAGAGTGGATGCGGATGGGTTGCACATTCTGGGGATTCCGTATCGCGACTCGAACTACCCAATCCGGATGCGTGCGGCACTGGCGGGGATGCAGGTGCCGCAGGGCGAGGCGAGCATCCTGCTTAGCCATGTGCCCAACCGGCTGCCGATTGTGGAGCAGGCTGGGGTGAGCCTGCAGATTTCCGGCCACACGCATGGGGGACAGATTTTTCCATTCACGTGGGTGGTGCGGCGGGCGTTTGGCAAGTACACCTACGGGCTGCAGAGGTTTGGCGAGTTGCAGGTGTACACGTCGTATGGCGCGGGGACGTGGGGTCCGCCGATGCGGGTGGGGACCCACCCGGAGATGGTGTTGCTGACGTTTGCGTAGTGGGGATTCGTGGTAAAATGTAGCAACGTAGCTACATTGGTGGTGAGCCTTGGCGATTACAACCATCTCGAGCCGGGAATTCAATCAGAACTCGGGCCGCGCGAAGCGTGCGGCGGCCAAGGGGCCTGTGTTCATCACAGATCGCGGCCGCGCCTCGCATGTGCTGCTTAGTCTGAAGGAATACGAGTCTCTTGCAAACAAACAAAAGAACATTCTTGAGTTGCTTGCCATGCCGGGGCTGGAGGAAATCGACCCTGATTTTGAATTCCCGCGTATGGGTAATGAGTTTCCGGTGGCGCCCGATTTCAGTGACTGGCTTGAGCCTGTTGAGAAGGCTGGATAGATCGAGACAATATGTTTCTGTTGGATACGAATGTTGTCTCGGAAATGTTTAAAACGCAAACGCACCGCGCTGACCGGAAAGTGCTTGCGTGGGCCAGGAAAGTGGACTCTTCACATCTCTTCCTGTCGGTGATCACACTCTATGAACTTGAGATAGGAACGCGGCGCATGGAGCGTCGCGACCCTCGCCAGGGCGCTCTGCTGCGTGCCTGGATGCTTGATCGGATCCTGCCCGTGTTTGCAGGCAGAATTCTTCCCGTTACGGCGGAAGTTGCGACGCGGTGCGCCAGCCTGCATGTTCCCAATCCCGCACCTTTCCGCGACTCCTTCATCGCAGCGACGGCACTAGTGCACGGCATGACGGTCGTCACTCGAAATGTCGCCGATTTTGAGCATAGCGACGTGAAGACGCTCAATCCATGGCGCGCCTGACGCATATAAATCGAGTGTTGTAGACTTGGCCTTCGGTTGAAAACGAGGACGAGTATGCACCCTATGAGCAAACGCTTTCTTGCTATCTTCTCTCTGACCCTTCTGTTATTAGCGTCCCGCGGCGTGGCGCAGCAATCCGCGGCGACGGCTGCCGGTCCCAATCTCGACTTCCCTACTGTTCTGTATGGCGTGGCCTACTACAACGAGTACATGCCGGGGGACGACGCGGACCATGTGGCGCGGCTGGAAAAAGATGTCGCCCTGATGAAAGCGGCGGGGCTGACCGTGGTGCGCATGGGCGAGAGCACATGGAGCCTGTGGGAGCCGGAGGATGGGAAGTTTGAGTATGCGTGGATGGATCGCGTGGTGGACGCGATGGGCAACGCCGGGATCAAGGTAATCCTTGGCACGCCGACGTATTCGATTCCTGCATGGATGGCGCACCAGCACCCGGAGATATTGGCGGACAGGATTCCGGGCGGAATGTTTGGCGGCAAGGCGCAGCCGGCTGTTTACGGGCTGCGGCAAAACATGGACACGGATTCGCCGGCATACCGGTTTTATGCGGAGCGGCTGATCCGGCACATCGTGGCCCACTACAAAGACAACCCAACGGTGATTGGCTGGCAGCTCGATAACGAGACTGGAAGCTATGAGGCGGCGAATCCAGATGTGTTTATCGGGTTCCAGCATTATCTGGAGAGGAAATTTGGGACGCCGGAGGAGTTGAGCAAGGCGTGGTTTCTGAATTACTGGGGCGAGAACCTGCACCGCTGGGAAGACTTGCCCAGGCGGGACGGGACCATTTCGACGGGCTACAAGCTGGAGTGGACACGCTGGAGCCAGATGCGTGTAACGGACTTTCTGCATTGGCAGTCGGCGCTGGTACGGGAGTGCGCTGGGCCGGGGCAGTTCATCACCACTGACTACGGCGGTATGTTGAAGCGCGACGTGAACGAAGAGGATGTGGCCGCGGGGTTGGATATTGTGGCGGACAACATTTATCACGGGACGCAGGATCACTACGACGGCGCGTTCCAGTCAATCCAGACCGACTTCAGCCGTTCGCTGAAGCATGGGAATTTTCTGGTAACGGAGACCAACGCGCAGACGATTGGATGGACATCGCAGGGGCAGTTTCCGCCGTACGATGGGCAACTACGCGAGGACGTTTACACCTATCTGGCGAGCGGCGCGAACATGGTGGAGTACTGGCACTGGGCTTCGATCGCGGCGAACCAGGAGACGTTTTGGAAGGGGATTCTGTCGCACGATCTGGAGCCGAATCGCGCCTATGCGGAGATGAGCAAGACCGCGCACGAGTTGGAAAAGATTGGGCCGCATCTTGCTGGCCTGAAGATTCACAACGATGTGGCGATTCTGTGGTCGCGCGACTCGGCGAATGCGATCAGCTTTATGCCCTATGGCGGGCAGGTGCCGGCGCATAGCTGGACGAACGATGCGGATGGGTATCTGTCGCTGGTGCAGCAGATGCACAACTCGCTCTACGCGCTGAACGTGGGCACGGATTTTGTGTTGCCGACGACGACGGATTTTTCGCAGTACAAGCTGCTGATTGTGCCGGCGTTGTATATTTCCGACGATGCGCTGTTGCAGAGGATTTCAGACTACGTGAAGAACGGCGGACACGTGGTGATGACCTTCAAGAGCGGGTTTGCGAATGAGAACTCGGCGGTGCGATGGGTGCGCGCGCCGGGTCCGCTGCGCGAGGCCGCAGGCATCAGCTATCAGGAGTTTTCGAACCTGGAGAAGCCGCTGGCGCTGAAAGACGACCCATACCACGTGGGCGGTGACAATCAGGTCGCCTACTGGGCGGAGTTCCTGATGCCGGAGCATGCGAAGGCGATTGCGTACTACGACCATCCGTTCTTTGGGAAGTGGCCGGCGATTACGGAGAATTCGTTTGGAGCGGGGACGCTGCTGTATGAGGGGACGTTCCTGTCGAACGCGCTACAGACGGCGGTGCTGAAGGACGAGTTGGGGAAGATCGGGCTGCTCGGTGTTGATCAGAAGGTTCCTGCCACGGTGCATGTGCAGCACGGCGTGAATCGGCTGGGCAAGCGGTTGCACTACTACTTCAACTACTCAGGGAATGCGGTGGATGTGAGCTACGCATATGCGGGGGGAACGAATCTGCTGGACGGCAAGACGGTGGCGAAGGCTGGCACGATGGCGATTGGGCCGTGGGACCTGGCGATTGTGGAGGAGCGGTGAATGCAGGGTCCAGGGTATAGGGTACAGGGCACAGGTTGGAGCGAAGGCGCTGCGGCGACTGCTCGAACTAGAGCCCCCACGAAGATTGGCCGTAGAGTAGTGGGCGGGTTTCGCTGCTCTTCCAAAAATAAATGAGCACGATTACGCTTGCGATGGCCGCATAGGCGCACCACACCGAAGTGAAGGCGTATCGCTTAATTGCGATTACTACGAGGAGAATCGCCAGGTTTGCCGAGCCGAAGATTACCATTGCTCTGACCTTGGAAAAGAACAGTGATCCGCACGTGGCGACCAGGTACAAGGCTGCAATGAATGTGTAGTTTGTTCCCTGGTTGATATAGACGATGCTGTTTTCTCTGATAAAAATCTCGGTCGGGTACGCTGCCAATGCCCACAAGGTGTAAATTCCTATTGCTCCGCCAAGTACGAGGAAAGGCAACATTCGTCTTCGCGCCCAACCATCCGGTTCGAAGAGGAGCACTGCCAAAGGTACGAGAAAAGGTAAAAGACCCTGGGCAAATAGCATGTATGCAGCGCCCATGTAGTGGGTCACTGCGGGCGAGAGCGTCCCATCCAACCCGAGCCAAACAAACCCCTCGATGAACTGATGAATTGCAAAAAGCGTGGGAAGGCCTGCGAAAAGCAATTCTCGCCTGTGTTTGACCTTGGTTAAAGTGACTACGCCGACGGTTCCAAGAACTCCGCTTCCGACAAAGTTCGCAGTTGCTGAAAAGCACATGGTCCGCCTACTCCTGTATCCGAAGGGGTTTGAAAGCGCAGTTCACAGCGCAATCTGATCTTCGCACGAGGCGGCCGATCTTAGCGCTTATGTGGCTCGGGGGCGGGACGAAACGGGCCAGGAAGCTGAGTCGCTGAGATTTGTTGGGAATCGGCTCGATCTGAGCAACTTAGAGGCGCGGCGGTCCGTCGATTGAGGAGAAGCGCAATCGATGGGACGCTCCCCCTGCCAGAGGTCGGGCGGTGTTGATAGCATGGGTTGGCGCAAGATCAACGATTCAATTTGGGGGATTCATGAAGTTTTCGCAACTCCGCGGCAGCCACGGGATGGCCGCACTCGCAACGATGGCCTTGCTGATGCTGGCGGTTCAACCGGGCACAGCCCAGAGACGTGGACCCAAACCGACAGGGCCGTGGGACAACCAGAGCCTTTCGCCGGATGAGCGGGCCGACCTGGTGATCAAAGAGATGACACTGGACGAGAAGATCGCCATGCTGCACGGCGTGGGCATGCCGACGGACGATCCGTATACGCCTGAGAATGCGCCGTCGAACCGCGGGGTGGGCTATGAGGTTGGCGTGCCCAGACTGGGCATTCCGGGCATCGACATGAGCGATGCGGCCTACGGAGTGCGGTCGAGCGGCACAAATGGGCGCTACTCCACGGCATTGCCGGCAAATGAGGCGGCTGCCGCAAGCTGGGATCCCGAACAAGCGTACGAGTATGGGAAGCTGATTGGCACGGAGCTGCGGGCGCAGGGCTACAACATGTCGCTGGGAGGCGGTGTGGACATAACACGCGAGCCGCGCAACGGACGGACGTTTGAGTACCTGGGCGAGGATCCGATCCTTGCCGGCACGCTGGTGGCGAAGCTGATCCAGGGCACGCAGTCGCAATACGTGATTGGCGACATCAAGCACTACGCGTTCAATGACCAGGAGAGCGGCCGCAACTCAGTGAACATCACCATCGACCGGCGGGCCGCACATGAAAGCGACCTGCTGGCGTTTGAGATTGGCGTGACCGAGGGGAAGCCGGCTGCGGTGATGTGCAGCTACAACCGCGTGAATGGCGACTTTGCCTGCGAGAACAGGTGGTTGCTCACCGACGTGCTGAAGAAGGACTGGGATTTCAAGGGCTTTGTCCTGTCGGACTGGGGCGGTACGCACTCGACCGAGAAGGCTTCCGCTGCGGGACTGGACAATGAGGAGCCGGGACGGTTCTTTTACGAGGACAAGTACAAGGCTGCGGTGACTGCGGGGACGATTTCGCAGGCCGAGCTTGACGAGCATGTGCATCGGATTTTGCGCGCGATGTTTGCGGCGGGCGTGATCGATCATCCTCGCCAGCGCTCGGTGGTGGATCCCTTTGCCGGACTTGAAGTGGCGCGGAAGATTGAAGAAGGCGGCATTGTGCTGCTGAAGAACACGGCAGGCGCGCTGCCCTTGAACGCGGGCAAGATTCACACGATTGCCGTGATCGGTTCGCACTCGGATGTGGGCATGATCTCAGGCGGCGGGTCGGCGCAGGTTGATCCAGTTGGCGGCAATGCGATTGCCCCTCCGGGCAAGGGCCAAACGCGCTGGCTTCAGGAGATCTGGTTCCCTACTTCTCCGTTGAAGGCGATCCAGGAGCGCGCACCACAGGCGACCGTAAAGTATGACTCGGGCGAAGACGCGGGCAAGGCCGCTGAAGTTGCCAAGAGCGCGGACGTGGCGATTGTCTTCGC